>DAIUFU010000046.1:0-8249 GCA_036844405.1 Burkholderiaceae bacterium
TCGTCGAACTGCCGCACGTCGTCAATTTCGATCTGCCGAACGTGCCCGAAGACTATGTGCACCGCATTGGTCGCACCGGCCGAGCCGGCGCCGAGGGCGAGGCGGTATCGCTCGTCGCGCCGGAAGACGATCCGCTGCTGCGCGACATCGAGCGGCTGCTGCGGCGTTCGATCCAGCGCGAGACGATTCCGGGTTTCGAGCGCGATCCGCATGCGCGCCCGGAGCCGGAGATCGACGACCGTCCACCGCGCGTGCCGCGCGGCGGCCCGCGCCGTGCAGGGGCCCGCAACAGCGGCTCCGGCGGCCCGTCACCGCATGGTCCCAACGCCTCGACGGCACAACCGAGACCCCGGACGACAGCACGTCCGCGCAGCGCACCGGCCCGAAGCCGGAACGGCGCCGGCGGGCGCGCGGCGTCTCAACGCGGGCGTTGATCCGGCATCACGCGGCGTTGACCCGTATCCGACGGTCAGCGGGCAGCAGGATCGCCCACCCTGCTGCCCGGGCGTGACTGTCGCCACTCATCGGCGCAACGCGTCGGCAAAGCGTTCCATCCGCTTGCGCTCGACGGAGTCGGGCATGGGGTTGCGGGCGGCCGCCGCGTAATCAGCGATCAGGTCAATCGGTGCCGCCCTGCTTCCGGCAGCCGCCCTGCCTCCGGCAGCCACATCCCCACGCGGGTTGCCCGGCACACCCGGTTCGACGGAAGACGCGCCGTCGATTATCAGCGGCCCGGAGGAGAACAGGCTGGCGGTCTGTACCCTGTCGGGGATGACGCAGGTGACCGCGGGATGCGAGACGGCGTATTTGAGGAAGAACTGGTTCCAGCTCGTGCAGCCGAAGTCGGCACTCCATTTCGGCAGCGGCTGACGCTGTGCTGCCTGGAGGAGGGATCCGTCGCCGAACGGGGACGTCGCCAGCACCGCGATCTCGTGCTCGAGGGCGAACGGCAGCAGCCATTCATCCGCGTCGCGCCGATCCAGCGAAAAGTCGGTCTCGATGAAGTCTGCGGTTCCCCGTTTCAGGATCTGCTCGAATCCGGCAGCAGGAAGGTGGGTAGACGCGAGTCCGACGTGACGAATGCGACCTTCCTTCTTCAGGGCGTCCAGCGCGGCCAGCGCCTCGACGGGCGCGTCGCCATCGTGCACGCAGACCAGGTCGATGCGCGTGATGTGCAAGTGCTGACGCACCGTTTCGAGCCGGGCGCGCACGGCCGCGGCATCGGCGCCGTCGATCCGGATCGCGGTGAACAGTCTTTCGTGCGCAGTGCCGCGAGCCAGCATCGCGCCAAGTGCCGTCAGCACGTTTTCGCAATCGGTTTCGAGGTGGATCACGCGTCCGCCTGCCTGCAGGAAGTGACCGATGCTCTCGGCGGTAAGGACGGCCGCCCGGTTGTCTGGCTCGCCGCAGATTCCCGCTGGCAGCCCGATGACGGGCAGCAGCTCACCGCTCGAATGAATCGGCTTGTGCAGCGGCGGTGCCGTACCATCTTCCGCGAGCCGCTCGGCGGCAATGCGTTCGACCGGCAGGGCCTGGGGGACAAAGCCGGCCGCCTGCGCGCGGGCGCGATCGAGCGGCAGCAGCACGAGTGCCATCGTCGCGCCCAGCCAGTGGCGCCGTCGGCGGTGGGCCGGATCGCTCATGCCGGACTCCGGTCGTCATCCGCCTTGGTGTGAGCGGCTTCCATTTCGGCAAGAACGGCCTGTCCCCAGGTCTCCAGCTTGTACGGGCCGATTCCCCTGATGTCGCCGAGTTCCGCCAGTGTCTGCGGACGCCGCCGGATGATTTCGTGCAGGGTGGCATCGGGGAAAATGGTGAAGGCCGGGCAATCGCGCTGGCGTGCCGTTTCCAGACGCCAGGCCCGCAGCCGCGCGAACAGCGCTTCGTCCTGCGCGTTCGGTGCAACACCTTCCTCGTCGTCCCGGTCGCGGATCGGTGCGCTCCCGCCCGTGCCCTTGCCGGCCCGCCGGTCGGCGTGGCCGTGGCGGCGGCCTTGGCTTCTGCGCTGGACCGCCTTCGCTGGCATGCGGATCTGCACATCGATTTCGCCGCGCAGCAGCGCTCCGCTGGCGCTCGTGAGCACGAGGATCTGGTGGCGTGCATGGTCGACCGCAACCAGATGCCGAGCGATCAGCTGGCGCAGGATGGCACGCCAGGTGGCTTCGTCCAGATCGGCACCGATGCCGAAGGTGCTCAGCGCATCGTGCCGGTATTGCGCGATACGGTCGTTCCGGCTGCCGCGCAGGATCGAGATGATGTGCTGCGCACCGAAGCCGAAGCCGCTCGCCTGCCGTACCCGGTAGATGCAGGACAGGAGCTTGCGAGCCGCTTCGGTTGCGTCCATCGGTTGCGGCGGTTCCAGACAGTTGTCGCAGTTGCCGCAGGCCCCGCTCTCCTCACCAAAATAGGCGAGCAGGTGGACGCGGCGGCAATCGATGCTCTCGGCCAGCGCCAGCATCGCATCGAGTTTGCCGGTTGCGATCCGCTTCCAGTTGTCGTCGGCCTCCGACTGGTCGATCAGGCGGCGCTGCTGCACGACGTCGGCCAGCCCGTAGGTCATCCAGGCCTCGGCGGGTTCACCGTCGCGTCCGGCGCGTCCGGTTTCCTGGTAATAGCCTTCGACGCTGCGCGGCATGTCCAGGTGCGCGACGAAGCGCACGTCGGGCTTGTCGATGCCCATGCCGAAGGCGATGGTCGCCACCATCACGATGCCGTCTTCCTGCAGGAACCGGGCCTGGTGGACCTCGCGTGTCCGCGCGTCCAGGCCGGCATGGTAGGGCAGGGCATCGACGCCGCTTTCGACGAGCCAGTGTGCCGTTTCATCGACTTTTGCGCGCGTTGCACAGTAGACGATGCCCGCCTCGCCGTGGTGTCCGGTGATGAACGCCAGCAACTGGTCACGCGGCCGGCTCTTGCCGACGACCCGGTAGCGGATGTTCGGCCGGTCGAAGCTCGATACGAAGTGGCGAGCCCGTCCAAGCGCGAGACGCGAGCTGATTTCGGTGCGCGTCAGGGCATCGGCCGTCGCGGTGAGCGCGATCCGCGGCACCTCGGGGTAGCGCTCGTGCAGGATCGCCAGCTGCAGGTATTCGGGACGGAAATCGTGCCCCCACTGGGCCACGCAATGTGCCTCGTCAATGGCGAACAGGGCAATGCGCGCGTCGTCCAGCAGCGCGAGAAAATCATCTGTCAGCAGGCGCTCCGGCGCCACGTACAGCAGATCGAGCATCCCGTTCGCCAGATCCTTCCGGACCGCCGCCGCCGCGCGCGCGCCGAGCGAGGAATTCAGGAAGGCGGCGCGGATCCCGAGTTCGCGCAGGGCGCTCACCTGGTCCTGCATCAGTGCAATCAGCGGCGAGACGACAATGGCTGTCCCGGGGCGCAACAGGGCCGGGATCTGGTAACAGAGTGACTTGCCGCCGCCGGTTGGCATCAGGACCAGCGCATCGCCGCCGGTCAGCACGTGATCGATGATGGCCGCCTGTTCGCCGCGGAAAGCACCATGGCCGAAGACCCGGTGCAGAACGTCAATCGGCCGGTCGCTGGCACCGGGCATCCGGTCCGGTCTGTCGACGGTGGTGCGTGTGGGGTCGGAAGTCAGGGTGTCGGCGATCATGGCAGCACGAGTGTACCGGCGCATGCCGCGAATCCGTGAATGGCAGCGCAGATCGTGCGCTGCGCCAGGACCGGATTCAGCCGGCGGCGTCGCGATCCCGGTCGGCACATACCGCGCATCCCGGGTCGCGCGGAACACGGATCTCGTGCCAGTGCATCCCCAGGGCATCGAGCAGCAGCAGGCGCCCGATCGCCGGTTCGCCGAAACCCCCGGCCAGTTTGAGGGCTTCGGCCGCCTGTGCGGTGCCGATGATTCCGGTCAGCGGTGCGAACACGCCCATCGTTGCGCAGCGCACTTCGTCGACGTCCTTGCCGTCGGGAAACAGGCAGTGATAGCAGGGTGAATCGGCGCGGCGCGTGTCATACACGGCCAGTTGTCCGTCGAAGCGGATCGCGGCGCCGGAAACGAGCGGAACGGCACAGCGCACGCAGGCGCGATTGATCGCCTGACGGGTCGGGAAGTTGTCGCAGCAATCGAGCACGACGTCGGCGCGCTGCACCAGCGCCATGAGCCGATCGCCATCGAGACGCTCGACGACGGGTTCGATCCGGATGCCGGGGTTCAGTTCCAGCATCGTCCGCCGGCCCGACTCCGCCTTCGCTTCACCGATCCGGTCCTGACGATGCAGGATCTGCCGCTGGAGATTGGTCAGGTCGACGGCGTCGTCATCGACGAGGATGATCCGGCCGATGCCGGCTGCCGCGAGGTACAGGCCGGCCGGCGAGCCGAGCCCGCCGGCACCAACGATCAGTACCGTCGAGTCGAGCAGGCGCTGCTGCGCTTCGACGCCGATCTCATCGAGCAGGATGTGCCGGCTGTAGCGCAGCAGTTGTTCGTCGTTCATGCAGATCCGTTGAAGATCTCAACGAACGTCTTCCTCGTGCGCCGCTCCGTTGGCAGCCGCGACGGCACCTTCCTTGTGCACGACCATCACCTGGTTGCCGGACAGGTAGTTCAGTGCCTGCTGCAACTGGTAATCGTCGGCGGAACCGAATTCCACCGGCTTGCGCTCCAGGCGCCCGGACAGTTCATCCGGATCCGGTATCGACGAGCGGATTTCGCCGGCTTCGCCGTTGCTCAGATGCCGGTTCAGATCGGCTTCGCGCAGGCGGAACGAGTTCAGGTCGCCGTCGGGGGTCTCCTCGACGATGTAGTCGGGGGTGATGCCCCGCGCCTGGATCGAACGTCCGTTCGGCGTATAGTAGCGTGCCGTCGTCAGCTTGATGGCGGTCGTGCTCGATAGCGGCAGGATCGACTGTACCGAGCCCTTGCCGAAGGTCTGCGTGCCCAGCACCACCGCGCGCTTGTGGTCCTGCAGGGCGCCGGCGACGATTTCCGAGGCCGACGCCGAGCCGGCGTTCACGAGCACGACCATCGGCACCGTTTTGGTGGCTTCCGGCAGGCGCGCGAGCACGTCTTCGCGCATGCCGCGCAGATAGTCCTGCGGACCGGCGACGTATTTGCGCCGGGCATCTTCCGTGCGTCCGTCCGTCGACACGACGACGGCTCGCGGCGGCAGGAATGCGGCCGATACGCCGATCGCGCCGTGCAGCAGTCCGCCGGGATCGTTGCGCAGATCGAGAACGATGCTCTTGAGCGAATCCTTTGCGGCCAGGTTCTGCAGATGGGTCGCCAGATTCTCGATCGTGTGTTCCTGGAACTGGGTGATGCGGATGTAGCCGACGCCATTGTCCAGTGCTTTCGACTTGACCGATTGCACGCGGATGATGTCGCGCACGATCGGGATGACCAGGGGCTGGCCTTCGCCCTTGCGCGACAGTGTCAGCGTGATCGTCGTCTTCGGCTTGCCGCGCATCAGCTTGACCGCCTCGCCGAGCGTCAGGCCCTTCGTCGGGGTGTCGTCGATGCGCACGATCAGGTCACCGGCCTTGACCCCGGCGCGTGCGGCCGGCGTATCCTCGATCGGCGAAATCACCTTGATGAAGCCGTCTTCGGTGCCGACCTCGATGCCCAGGCCGCCGAATTCACCCTGTGTGCCGACCTGCAGTTCCTTGTACGCCTCGGCGTCGAGATAGGCCGAGTGCGGATCCAGGCCCGAGAGCATGCCCCCGATCGCCTCGGTGATCAGGCGGCTGTCCTCGACCGGTTCGACGTAATTCGCCTTGATCGCCCCGAACACCTCGGTGAACTGGCGCAACTCGTCCAGCGGCAAGGGTGCCGGTGTCTCGCGCTGTGCGAGCGCGGTCATGCCGAGGCTGACCAGGATGCCGGCGATGACGCCAGCTGACAGGAGGCCGAACGGCCCGAGCTTGGCCTTCATGGAATTTCCTTCGGGCAGAACGGCATGCGCGAACGACACGTCGCGCCCGAACGCCATCTGACGCCGTGGCCCAGTATAAACCGCACGCACGCGGACCCCGATGGCTGTCCGTCGGGCGGCTGTGCGGGCGATCACACTCCCGGTGCCGGACGCCGGCGCGGTCGACGACCCGGTGCATCGACCCGGTCGGAACCCGGGCCGTCGACTCCTGAAGGCCTTCCGTTCCCGGTTCAGCCCGCCTTGCCCTGGGCTGCCACTGCCGCCATGGCCGCCTCGATCTCGGCGGCGTCGCCGAGGTAGCGGCGCGACACCGGGCGCAGCGAGTCGTCGAGTTCGTAGACGAGCGGGCGGCCGGTGGGGATGTTCAGCGAGACGATTTCGTCATCGCCAATACCATCCAGATGCTTGACGAGTGCACGCAGCGAATTGCCATGCGCGGCAATCAGCACCTGCCGGCCGGCCCGGATCTGCGGCGCGATCGATTCGTTCCAGTAGGGCACGACCCGGGCGACGGTGTCGCGCAGGCATTCGGTGCGCGGAACCTGCCCGGCCGGGACGGCCGCATAGCGCGGATCCTTCTCTTCCAGCCGCGGATCACCGTCGGGCAGGGGGTCGGGGGCAATGGCCCAGGCGCGCCGCCAGACGAGGACCTGCTCCTCGCCGAAGCGCTGTGCGGTCTCGGCCTTGTTCAATCCCTGCAGCGCGCCGTAGTGGCGCTCGTTCAGCCGCCAGTCGGGCGTCACCGGCACCCACATGCGGTCCATCGCGTCGAGTGCGATCCACAGGGTGCGGATGGCGCGTCGCAGGACCGAGGTGAAGGCCAGATCGAAGGCAAACCCTTCCGCCTTCATCAGTTCGCCGGCCTGGCGGGCCTCTGCGCGACCGGTGTCGGTCAGATCGACATCCGTCCAGCCGGTGAAGCGGTTTTCGAGGTTCCACTGGCTCTGGCCGTGGCGCAGGAGGACGAGGCGGTGCGTCATGACGGAAAAGGCACGAAGGCCGGGGCATGAAAACGGCACTATTCTATAATCAAAGGTTTTCCGGTCGATTTTTCCTGATTTTTCCGCTCAGGGACGGATTTCGATGGCCACCCGCTTGCCGCAGCCGGGTCGGGCGATCCCGGAACGTTCGTGGACGCGGTTCCGTAAGTGGAATGCCGGTGGAATTCATTCTCGAAAACATCATTCTGATCGCCATCGCGCTGATCTCGGGCGCGATGCTGCTGTGGCCGATGCTCCAGAAGGGCAGCGGCGGAGCCGCCCTCGACGTGCTGCGGGCGACCCGTCTGATCAACGATTCGGGGGCGATCGTGCTCGACGTGCGCGCCCCCGCAGAGTTTGCTGCGGGCCATCTGCCCAATGCCCGCAACATTCCGTTGGCGGAGCTGGACGGGCGCGCCACGGAGTTGCCGGCAAACAAACCCGTGCTGGTGTGCTGTGCATCGGGCGCCAGTTCGTCGCGCGCCGCCGGCATCCTGCGCAAGGCCGGACGCGAGGACGTGTTCAATCTGTCGGGCGGACTCGCCAGCTGGCGCCAGGCCGGCTTGCCGGTCGTCAAGTGAGCCCCGTTCGGGGCCAGGGAGAGTGCAATGAGTGCCAGAGTGGTCATGTACAGTACCGCGAGTTGTCCCTATTGCGTGCGGGCGCAGCAGTTGCTCAAGGCGCGCGGTGTCGATGACCTCGAAGTGATCCGCATCGATCAGGACAGCGCCGAACGCGCTGCAATGATGGAGCGCACCGGGCGACGCACGGTGCCGCAGATCTTCATCGGCGAGCGCCACGTGGGCGGCTACGACGATCTGGCGGCACTTGACCGCGCCGGCGCGCTCGTGCCCATGCTGGAAGGCACCGAAGGCGCCTGAATCCTCCCTGAATCCACCTCTTCTTCCCCCTTCCGGCTGCCGGCTCAGGCGCCGCAGGTTCCGTCCGGCCCATCCGGACGGGATATTCCGGACATGAACCAGGATTGCACATGAACGAGCAGCAGGCGCAGGCACCGACCTTTTCGATCCAGCGCGTCTATCTGAAGGATCTCTCCGTCGAGATTCCGCATGCACCGCGCATCTTCCTCGAGACGCAGCAGCCGAACGTGGAGGTGCAGATGGACGTCGGCAGCGAGGAGATCGCCGACGGCATCCACGAGTCGACGGTGACGGTCACGCTGACGACCAAGGTGGGTGACAAGGTGGCGTTTCTCGTCCAAGCACGGCAGGGCGGCATCTTCGAAGTACGCAACGTTCCGCAGGACCAGATGCCGCTGCTGATCAACGTCGTCTGCCCGAACATCATCTATCCCTACCTGCGCTCGAATATCGCCGACATCGTCCAGCGCACCGGGTTTCCGCCGATCCAT
>DAIUFU010000046.1:8259-15813 GCA_036844405.1 Burkholderiaceae bacterium
AAATCAATTTCGAGGTCCACTATCAGCAGCGCCTGGCCCAGGCGCAGGCGCAGGCCGACGGCGAGGGTGCGGCCAAGGACGCTCCCGGGGTTCATTGACGATGGTGGCGCGCGCGGCCGCAATCCGTGGCTGGCGCCGGCGGGCAGCGTCGGCGCGCACCGCCGTGCTTCTGACGTGTGTTGCCGCGGCAGCGCTGGCCGGTCCAGCGGTCGCTGCCGAATTTCGCGAAGTCACCGCTGCTGCCGGCATTCTCTACGACGGACCGTCGGAGCAGGCCCGGAAGCTCTATCTCGTGCCGCACGGAACGCCGCTCGAAGTCGTTTCCCCGGTCGGCGCCTGGATGAAGGTGCGGGATTTCAGCGGTGATGTTCTCTGGATCGAGCGCGCAGCGCTCGGCGAGACGCGTCACGTCGTTGCGTCGACGCTGGCGGCCGTGCGCAGTGCACCGGCCGTCAGCGCCAGCCTGCGGGTGCAGGTCGAACGCGGCGTCCTGCTGGCCATCATCGATCGCGAAGCGCCTGCCGGCTGGCTGCATGTGCGTCATCGGGATGGCGTCACCGGCTTCGTGCAGGCGGACGAAGTCTGGGGGTGGTAGCCGATGCGAATCGGAATTTTCGGTGCCGGCGCATGGGGAACCGCGCTCGCCTGTCACGCGGCCCGGCATCAGGAGGTGCGTCTCTGGGCGCGTGACCCGGCGCAGGTGGCGGCGATGCGCACGCAGCGCAGCAATAAACGCTATCTGCCCGGCGTGCCGTTCGGCGAGCGTCTGCAGCCCAGTGGCGACCTCGATGCGCTGTGTTCGTGGCTGAACGGCGCGCCGTCACTGGCCGTCATCGCAACCTCGGTTGCCGGCCTGCGGCCGACACTCACGGCGCTGATGCCCCACCTCGAACCGGGTGCGTCGTGTGGCGGGATCCTGTGGCTGTGCAAGGGGCTGGAGCCGGGCAGCGGTCTGCTGCCGCATCAGAGCGCTGCCGCGCTGTTGCGCGGGTTGCCTGGCGGCGTGCTGTCGGGGCCGAGCTTTGCACAGGAAGTAGCCGCCGGCCTGCCGGTTGCGCTGACGGTCGCCTCGAGCGACGAAAACCTGCAGTCGGCAGCGGTACAGGCCTTTCATCACGGCAGCGCACGCATCTACTACAGTGACGACGTTCCTGGCGTCGAACTGGGCGGGGCGCTGAAGAACGTGATGGCCATCGCCGCCGGGATCTGCGACGGCCTGCAACTGGGTCACAATGCGCGGGCCGCGCTGATCACGCGCGGTCTGGCGGAGATCACGCGCCTGGGCGTGGCCCTGGGAGCGCGACCGGAGACCTTCGTCGGACTGACCGGGCTGGGAGATCTGGTGCTGACCTGCACCGGTGATCTGTCGCGCAACCGGCAGGTAGGACTGGCGCTGGCGCGCGGCGATACGCTGGACGCGATCGTGGTCCGGCTCGGGCACGTTGCCGAAGGCGTGGCGTGTGCGCAGGCGGCCGAAGCGCTGGCCGCGCGACACCATGTCGAAATGCCGATCGTGACGGCCGTCAATCAGGTGCTGGGTGGAGTGCTGGCCGCCGCGGAGGCGGTCGATTCCCTGCTGGCGCGCGAACCCAAAGCGGAGTCGGGCGAGGAAGACGGCTGGCCGGCCGCCTGAATTGCGTTTCCAGCCGTCCTCATGCGGCGCCGTCGAAACCGGTCTGACGCCAGACCTCGAACACCGCGACGGCGACGGCATTCGACAGATTGAGGCTGCGGTTGTCCGGGCGCATCGGCAGGCGCAGCCGGCGATCCGGCGCGAAATGCGCCAGGATGCCTGGTGGCAGGCCACTCGATTCATTGCCGAAGACCAGCGTATCGCCGGACTCGAATCCGGTGTCGTGCAGCCTCGTCCGGGCTGACGTCGTCAGTGCGAACAGGCGTCCCGGGCGGCGCTGAACGATGAATTCCTCCCACGAACGGTGCACCCGCATGCTCGCGTGTTCGTGGTAATCGAGGCCGGCACGACGCAATCGGGCCGATTCGAGCGTGAAGCCGAGGGGTTCGATCAGGTGCAGTTGCGCACCGGTATTGGCGCACAGGCGGATGACGTTGCCGGTGTTCGGCGGGATTTCCGGGTGAACGAGAACGACGTGGATCATCAGGACCGGATGGGAGACGCGAGCGGGCGGGAGCGCCCCGGCGCATCGCTGTGCGGCGCACGGGTGCGGGCGACCACGCAGTTGATCACGGATCGTGCGCCGGCGCCAAGCAGCGTGCGCCCGGCCGACTCGAGTGTGGCACCGGTGGTCATCACGTCGTCGACGAGCAGCACTGTCGTGCCGGTCAGTGCCCGGTCCGATCGGAAGCCGTCCTGCAGTGCACGCCGGCGTTCGTCGGCATGCAGGGTCGATGCCGGTGCGCTGTCGCGCGTGCGCGCGAGCAGGCGGTGATCGAGGCGGAGAGCCGGCCGGGCCGACGGACCCGCGGCACGGGTCATGAAGCGGACCATTGCGCGGGCAAGTTCCAGCGACTGGTTGAATCCGCGCTCGGCGAGCCGTCGATGCGTCAACGGGATCGCCGTTACCAGCAGGGGGCCGTCGGCGTGCACCGGATGCTCGGCGAGGCTGGCCAGCACGCGCTGCGCCAGGGCACGGCCGAGCGGTGCCGCGAGCGAAGCGTCACGGCCGAATTTCAGTGCCTGGACGACCCGATCGAGGGGCGGTGCGTAATCGGCAAGGATGATGCTGCGCTCGAACGCCGGTGGCGACAGGCGACAGGCGAGGCAGACGCCCTGGCCACCGGCGGCCATGCCGGAAGCGGGCACCGGATCCTCGACGACGGACGCGCAGACGCTGCCGCAGCGCGGGCAACGCGGCACGGCGCTGCCGGGCAGCGTTCGCCCGCAGTCGGTGCACAGTGCGGAGGCGTCGGCGTTGCCGCACACGATGCAGGTGGCCGGCAGCCAGGTCTGGAGCACGGCCGCCCACTGATGGCCAATCGCCCGCAGCAGGCCTGCACGTGAGCTGCGTGTAACCCTGATCCGCTCGTTCATGCATGCTATTGAACCTCTTCATGCCCCTATACTGGAACCGATGCTTGCTCCTCCCGACCTAGACCCTTTGGCCGTCCGCCGGCAGTTCGGTCGACGGGCGCGCCAGTTGGCGCGCGCCGATTTTCTCTGGCGCGAAATCGAATCGCGCATGCTCGAGCGTCTGGCGCTGGTGCGTCTCGAACCGCAGAGCGTCGTCGACATCGGCTGTGGTGCCGGTGCAGGACTGCTCGCGCTGGCACGGCGCTATCCGCAGGCGCGGTTGATCGGCGTCGATGCTTCGCTGCCGGTGGCGCAGTGCGCGCATGCGGCCCTGCAGCCGCCGGAGCGTGGTTTTCTGGCGCGCATGTTCGGTCCGGAAGTCGAACCCATTGCCCGGGTCATCGCCGCCGATGCCCGCGCGCTGCCGCTGGCCGATGCGAGTGTCGATCTGGTCTGGTCGAATCTGGCCCTGCACTGGTTCGAGGATCCGGATCAGGCGATTGCCGAGTGGTACCGGATCATGCGCCCGGCGGGGCTGCTCGACTTCAGCTTCTTCGGTGTCGATACGCTCACGGAACTGCGCGCACTCGGAGCGCACACGATGACGTTTCACGACATGCACGACGTTGGCGATGCGCTGATGGCCGCCGGTTTCTCCGAGCCGGTGATGGACATGCAGCGGATCACCCTCACCTGGCAATCGGCGGAGCGTCTGCTGGAGGACGTCCGCGCGCTGGGCGGCAATGCGTTGCGTGAGCGCAGGCAGGCTCTGTCTGGGCGCGGTGAACACAGGGAGTGGCTGCAGGCGATCGAATCGCTGCGCGGCGAGGATGGCCTCATCCGCGGCACGATCGAAGTCGCTTTCGGCCATGCCTGGTGCCCACGGCGCAAGCGCCGCGCCGACGGGCTGGCGTCGGTCGAGTTTCAGCCGCGTCGGATGCGCTCGGAGAAAGGTTGACGAATCAGGACGGAAGAGTCGGGGTCGACGACCAGGTCGTCAGACGGGATGCGTTGGCCGGGGATTGATTTACCCGATTAATCCCGGCGATCGATTTGCACGATCTTTCATGGCTCTCCTATAATTGACTTCGCCGATGTACGCCATGATTCCGATTAAGGAAACGACAGTTGGTATACCAGTGGCCATGGTTCGTCGACGCCGGCCGGCATCAATGGCGGCTGGCGCGTAACTGCGCGCTTGCGCCGGCGCAGCTTGCGTGGTGGTTTGCCACCGTGGTGATCGCGGCGCTGGTGTTGTCGTTCATCTGCGCCGCCGGCGGTTTGTGGATCATCCTTCCGTTCGCCGTTGCCGAGGCGCTGGTGCTGCTGGTGGCATTTGTCGTTTATGCCCGCCATGCTGCCGATGACGAGCGGATCGAATGGTCGGCTGATCGGGTGGTCGTCGAGCGTCGTCACGGGGCGAGAGTGCAGCGCTTCGAGTGCCGGGGCCGCGTGCGCGTCGAGTATGAAGCGCGCGCCCGCGAGCCGATCCGGCTGGTCGGCGGCGGACGTTCGATTGCCGTGGGCCGGTTCGTGCCGGATGATTGCAAGCCGGAGCTGGTGCAGCAGTTGCGCCGCGCCAGCCTCGAATGATGGCGGGGATCCCGCAGATGCAGTCGCAGAACTGCCGCATGGGTACGTGACGACGGATACGTCGCGACGGGCGGAAACGAAGAGTTCGACGGAGGGGACGAATGAGAATGAAGCGAGCGGCAGGCGTTGCGGCTTCGACAGCCTGGCTGGGCATGTGGGTGTCGTCGGCCCTTGCGATCGAAGATCTTCCCGGCGGGCCGAAGCGGTGGGGCCTGAACCTGCAGGAACCGGTCACTTCGATTGCTGCCGATCAGCACTGGATCCACTGGTTCGTGATGTGGATCTGCGTGGCCATCTTCATTGCGGTGTTCGGCGTGATGCTGTGGTCGATCGTTCATCACCGCAAGTCGAAGGGTCACCAGGCGTCGACGTTTCACGAGAGCACGGCGATCGAGATCGCCTGGACGATCATCCCGTTCGTGATCGTCGTGGCGCTGGCGGTGCCGGCGACAAGAATGGTCGTGCTGCAGAAAGACACCGCCAACGCCGACCTGACCGTGAAGGTGACGGGCTACCAGTGGCGCTGGGGCTATGACTATCTGAACGGCGAAGGGGAGGGCATTTCCTTCCTGTCGACGCTGTCGACGCCGCGTGACCAGATCGATGACCGGCTCTTCCCGGGAGCGAAGGAGCGGCGCGAGGCCAACAACGAGTATCTGCTGCAGGTCGACAAGCCGCTGGTCGTGCCGGTGAACAAGAAGGTGCGTCTGGTCATCACGGCCAACGACGTCATCCACGCCTGGTATGTGCCCGCCTTCGGCCTGAAGCAGGACGCGATTCCCGGTTTCGTGCGCGACAACTGGTTCCGTGCCGAGAAGATCGGCGTGTATCGGGGTCAGTGTGCCGAACTGTGCGGCAAGGACCATGCCTTTATGCCGATCGTCGTCGACGTGCGTTCGGCGGAAGACTATTCGAAGTGGGTGGTCGAGCAGAAGGCGGCCATGCACGAGCAGGAACAGAAGCGGCTGGCGGCGCAGGGCGGCTGACGACGTCCGCGGCACCCTGAAAGAGCGGTCCGCTCCGGCAGCAGCCCGAAAGGGTGCGATCCGGAACGGTCTGACAGCGGCAGTACCGAAGAAGTACGGCAAGGCAGGAGACCAGTGAAATGAGCGCAGTCCTGGGTCACGGCGGCGAAGCCGCGCACGATCATTCGCACGAGCAACCGCACGGCTGGCGCCGCTGGCTGTTCGCGACCAATCACAAGGACATCGGCACGATGTACCTCGTGTTCTCGTTCACGATGTTCATCATCGGCGGGATCAATGCGCTGCTGCTGCGCACCGAGCTGTTCCAGCCGGGGCTGCAGTTCTTCGAACCGGAGTTCTTCAACCAGCTTACGACGATGCACGGGCTGCTGATGATCTTCGGCGCGATCATGCCGGCCTTTGTTGGCTTCGCGAACTGGCAGGTGCCGCTGATGATCGGTGCCTCCGACATGGCCTTCGCGCGGATGAACAACTTCAGCTTCTGGCTGCTGCCGGTGGGTGCGCTGCTGCTGATCGTGTCCTACTTCGTCCCGGGGGGCGCCAATGCTGCCGGCTGGACGATGTACGCCCCGCTGTCGATCCAGATGGGCGCCGGCATGGATCTGGGCATCTTCGCCATCCACATCCTTGGTGCGAGCTCGATCATGGGCGCCATCAACATCATCACGACGATCCTGAACATGCGCGCGCCCGGGATGTCGCTGATGAAGATGCCGATGTTCTGCTGGGGCTGGCTGATCACCGCCTACCTGCTGCTGGCGGTCATGCCGGTGCTGGCGGGCGCCGTGACCATGGTGCTCTTCGATCGCCACTTCGGCACCTCGTTCTTCAACGCTGCCGGCGGCGGCGACCCGGTGATGTTCCAGCACGTGTTCTGGTTCTTCGGCCACCCCGAGGTCTACATCATGATCCTGCCGGCCTTCGGGATCGTGAGTGAAGTCATCCCCACGTTCGCACGCAAGAAGCTGTTCGGCTACGGCTCGATGGTCTATGCGATGGCGGCGATCGCGATCCTGTCGTGCATCGTCTGGGCGCATCACATGTTCACCACCGGCATGCCGGTAACCGGGCAGCTCTTCTTCATGTACGCGACGATGCTGATCGCGGTGCCCACGGGGGTGAAGGTCTTCAACTGGACGGCGACGATGTGGCGCGGCTCGATGACCTTCGAGACGCCGATGCTGTGGGCGATCGGCTTCATCTTCGTCTTCACGATCGGCGGTTTCACCGGCGTCGTGACCGCGATCGCGCCGCTCGATCTGCAGTTGCACGACACCTATTACGTCGTCGCGCATTTCCACTACGTGCTGGTGGCGGGATCGCTGTTCGCGATGTTCGCCGGCGCCTATTACTGGCTGCCGAAATGGACCGGACGCATGTACGACGAGAAGCTCGGCAAGTGGCACTTCTGGCTGTCGATGATCTTCTTCAACCTGACGTTCTTCCCGATGCATTTCGTCGGCCTGGCCGGCATGCCGCGCCGCTATGCGGATTACCCGATGCAGTTTGCCGATTTCAACGCGATCATCACGATCGGTGCGTTCGGCTTCGGCATTGCGCAGTTCATCCTGCCCTGGGTGGTGATCAAGAGCCTGCGCGGCGCCGGCGAGAAGGCGACCGATCGCGTCTGGGAGGGCTCGCACGGGCTCGAATGGACGGTGCCCAGTCCGGCACCGTTCCACACCTTCGACACGCCGCCGGTGGTGAAATGAGTCGCCCCGTCGAACCGGATCGGCACGCCAATCTGCGCACGGCGCTGATCCTGGCAGCGATTGCCGTGGCGTTGTTCTTCGGCGTGATCGTCAATCACCTGGTCGTGAAGTAGGAAACGGACGATGTCTGCGAACCGGACAGGACACGACGACGGGTCGACGACGGGCGACCGGTCCGGCGACGCCCCGCCGCGCGGGCGCGTTGCCGGCGTGGCGCGTCTGCTCGTGTTCTGTGCGCTGATGTTCGCCTTCGGCTTTGCACTGATTCCCCTGT
>DAIUFU010000047.1:0-15631 GCA_036844405.1 Burkholderiaceae bacterium
GAAATCCTCGCCGCTGCTCGCATACAGGATGGCCCGCGACGAGTTGACGAGCATGCGCGTACCGCCGGCGCTTACCGTGGCGTCGACGTCCGCGCCCTGGGCGCCGACGCCGGGCACCAGCAAGGGCATCGGGCCGACAATTTCGCGCACGCGCGCGAGTTCCGCCGGAAAGGTTGCGCCGACCACGAGTCCGAGCTGGCCGGTCGTGTTCCAGTGCCGTGCCGCCATCTCCGCCAGTCGTTCGTACAGCGGTCGGCCATCGACGTCGAGCGCCTGCAGGTCGCTGCCGCCCGGATTGGACGTACGGCACAACACGAAAACGCCGCGATCCTTCCAGGCCAGCCAGGGTTCGAGCGAATCGAAGCCGAGCCAGGGGTTCACGGTCACGGCATCGGCACCGTAGCGTTCGAAGGCCTCGATCGCATAGCGCTCGGCGGTGCTGCCGATGTCGCCGCGCTTGGCGTCGAGCACCACGGGCTTGTCCGGATGGGTGCGATGGATGTGATCGATCAGCGCTTCGAGCTGGTCTTCGGCGCGGGCCGCGGCGAAATAAGCGATCTGCGGCTTGAAGGCGCAGGCGTGCGCGGCGGTCGCGTCGACGATCGCCCGGCAGAATTCGAGGATCGCCTGCGGGCGCTCACGCAGCGCCGGCGGCAGGCGCGCGGGATCCGGGTCGAGGCCGACGCACAGCATCGAGCCGGATGTGCGCCAGGCGGCTTCGAGCCGGGAGAGAAAATCCGCCGCCGGCGCGGCCCGGGTTTTGGCAATCATGTCGCTCAGCGGATCGGCACGCCATCCTCGAAGCGTTCTTCCGGCGCATCGGCGCCGGCGGCGAACTCCGTGCCCGGATAGTACTTCGTCATGTCGTCGCGCACGCGTTGCAGCGGCAGGTCGGACCAGGTGCCGTGTTCGGTCAGATACTGCATGTGACGCCGACCCTGGGCGTCGTGTTCCTGGTACAGGGCATCACCGCGGCCGTCGAATTCGGTCGGCTGTACGCCGAAGCGTTCGCACAGTTCGATGTTGAACGCCGGTACTGCCTTGACCCACTTGCCGTCGATCAGCAGGGCCGTGTAGCCGTGGTCGTAGAAGAGGTCGCTGCCGCCCATGCGCGCGCGCAGTTTTTCGGTGTTCAGGTGGTTGATGACGTCGGCCAGCCCGATCGCCGACGGAATGCCGACCGAGCGGGCACAGGCGGCCAGCAGACCGGCCTTGGGCACGCACCAGCCATAGCCGGCCTGCACGACATTGCTCGTGAGATAGGCCGGTGATTCGTAGCTGATGCGAAACGGGTCGTAGCGGATCTTGTCGCGTACGGCATAGAACAGACGCACGGCGCGCTCGCGCGGGTCCTGTGCGTCACCGATCGCCTCGCGCACGAATGCCTCGACGACAGGATGGGTGTAGTCGAAATAGGGTGTGGTGCAGAGGTACGGTGCGAGTGTCGCGGGATCGTCGGTGACGGGTGGCAGTCCGGGCAGATGGATCGTTTGCATGTGATGCCTTCGCGGTGTTGGTTTGCCGATCAGCCTCGGTAGTGTCGTCCCTGCGCTCGCGTCCTCACCGGTGCGAGCCTGCGGGCGTGTCCCGGTGTCGGCGGATCGGTTCGGGAGTCGGGAGGCTGGTTCGAGAGTTCGGGGGTTCGAGAGTCCGGGGATCATTTCGGACCCGATTGCAGGGTTTCGCTACGATTTGTATCAAACTTTGGGTCGAATCCTCGTTATCGGCAGTCAAGGGAGATCCGGAATGGGCAAGTCGGGGGCTTTGGTTCTGGCCGTGGCATTCAGTGCACTGGCACTGGCCGGGTGCGCAAACATGTCCGAGACCGGCAAGCGCACGGCGATCGGCACGGGTGCCGGTGCGCTTGCCGGTGCGGCGCTGGGCAGCGCAATCGGCGGCAGCGGGACGGCAACGCGCAACATGGCGTTCGTCGGCGCGGCGGCGGGTGGCATCGGTACTTATGTCTGGTCGAGCCGGATGGAGCAGCAGAAGCAGGCCATGGAGCAGGCCAGTGCGGGTACCGGTGTCGAGGTCGTGCAGACCGAGGACAATCGGCTCAAGCTGAACGTGCCGAGCGATATTTCCTTCGATACCGGCAGTGCCCTGATCAAGCCGTCGCTGGCACCGGTGCTCGACCGGTTCGCACGGACGTTGAACGACTATCCCGGGACGAGCATCACCATCATCGGTCATACCGACAACACTGGAACCGACGCAGTCAACGATCCGTTGTCGGTCAACCGGGCGGCGAGCACCCGACAGTATCTGGCCGCGCAGGGCGTCGAGCCGTCACGCATGTCGATCGACGGGCGTGGCTCGCATGATCCGGTCGCCGACAATTCGACCGCTGCCGGACGGGCGATGAATCGCCGGGTGGAGATTTTCGTGGCGGAAGCCGCACCGGCACCGGCTCCGGCGCTGCGCTGATCCGCCGCCGGTCCCAAGCGCTGGTCGCCAAAGGGTTTGATGTGCCGCAAGGCGAAGGAGGAGTGTGATGCCGAAGAAGGCAAAGGAGATCCAGGGTCCGCAGGCGCTGGGTCCATTGACGTGGCTGGTCGGCGAATGGGAAGGAAACGTCGGTGTCGATCTGTCCTATCACAACGCGGATGACGAGACATCGGAAACCGGGTATTTCGAGCGTTTCCGCTTCCACCCGATTCCGACGCAGACCAACGGCCAGCAGACGCTCGAGGGTCTGAAGTACGAGAACACGGCATGGCGCCACGGCGAAGAGGCGATGAATCCGTTTCACGACGAGATCGGCTATCTGCTGTGGGACAAGGCCAACGGGCAGGTCATGCGCGCCGTCGTCTTCGGCCGCGGCATCGGCATCCTGGCGGGCAGCGACGCCGGTCCGCGTGACCGGAAAATCCATTTCAATGCGGTGGCGGGCGACGCCAACTACGGCATCGTGCAGAACCGGTATCTGTCGCAGCGCGCCGAGCTCAAGAGTTTCCGGGGCAGTTTCTGGCTCAATGACGACGGCACCTTCAGCTACGACCAGACACTGGTGCTCAAGCTGGCGACGCTCGGCGGCAAGGAGATGAACCACACCGATCGCAACACGCTGCATCTGGTCAGGCGCTTTCACCCGAGTGTCGAGATCGGCGGCTGAACGACGGGGCCGCATGCCGGCGACAGAACGCCGGTGACAGACGAAAAAAGACCCGCCGAGGCGGGTCTTTTGCCATCCGGCGACAGGTGTCGCCGGCGAGCAGCGGGACTTACATCCCCATGCCACCCATTCCGCCCATGCCACCCATGCCGCTCATGTCCGGCATGCCGCCGGCCGGCTTGTCTTCCGGCGCTTCGGCGATCATCGCTTCGGTGGTGAGCATCAGGCTGGCGACCGAGGCAGCGTTTTGCAGTGCGGTACGCGTGACCTTGGTCGGGTCGACGACGCCCATCTCGACCATGTCGCCATAGCCGCCGGTGGCGACGTTGTAGCCGAAGTTGCCCTTGCCTTCGAGCACTTTCGCGACGACGACGCTGGCTTCTTCGCCGGCGTTGTTGACGATCTGGCGCAGCGGCTCTTCGACGGCACGCAGCACGATCTTGACGCCGGCGTCCTGGTCGGCATTGTCGCCCTTGACCTTGACGGCACTGCGTGCGCGCAGCAGCGCAACGCCGCCGCCCGGGACGATGCCTTCCTCGACGGCCGCACGCGTGGCGTGCAGTGCGTCTTCGACACGGGCCTTCTTCTCCTTCATCTCGACTTCGGTCGCGGCGCCGACGCGGATGACGGCCACACCGCCAGCCAGCTTGGCGACGCGTTCCTGCAGTTTTTCACGGTCGTAGTCGCTGGTGGCTTCCTCGATCTGCGCGCGGATCGCCTTCACGCGGGCCTCGATGGCCGCCGTGTCGCCGGCGCCGTCGATGATCGTCGTGTTTTCCTTGCCGACTTCGACGCGCTTGGCCTGGCCCAGATCCTGCAGCGTGGCTTTCTCCAGCGTCATGCCGGTCTCTTCCGAGATCACGGTGCCGCCAGTGAGAATGGCCATGTCCTCGAGCATTGCCTTGCGCCGGTCGCCGAAGCCCGGTGCCTTGACGGCCACGGTCTTCAGGATGCCGCGGATGTTGTTGACGACCAGCGTCGCCAGCGCTTCACCCTCGACTTCCTCGGCAATGATCAGCAGCGGCTTGCCGGCCTTGGCGACCTGCTCGAGCAGCGGCAGCAGGTCACGGATGTTGCTGATCTTCTTGTCGTGCAGCAGTACGAACGGCTCTTCGACGATCGCGACCTGCTTGTCCGGGTTGTTGATGAAGTACGGCGACAGGTAGCCGCGGTCGAACTGCATGCCCTCGACGATGTCGAGTTCATTCTCGAGCGACTTGCCGTCTTCGACGGTGATGACGCCTTCCTTGCCGACCTTTTCCATCGACTCGGAGATGATGCGGCCGATTTCTTCGTCCGCATTGGCCGAGATCGAGCCGACCTGGGCAATTTCCTTGCTGGTCGTGCACGGCTTGCTGAGCTTGCGCAGCTCTTCGGTCAGCGCTGCGACGGTCTTGTCGATGCCGCGCTTCAGATCCATCGGGTTCATGCCGGCGGCGACGAATTTCATGCCTTCGCGCACGATCGCCTGCGCCAGGATCGTTGCCGTCGTCGTGCCGTCACCGGCGGTGTCCGAGGTCTTGGAAGCGACTTCCTTGACCATCTGGGCGCCCATGTTCTCGAACTTGTCCTTCAGCTCGACTTCCTTGGCCACCGAGACGCCGTCCTTGGTCACGGTCGGGGCGCCGAACGAGCGCTCGAGCACGACGTTGCGGCCCTTGGGGCCCAGCGTCACGCGCACGGCATTGGCGAGAAGATTGATGCCGGTGACCATCCGCGTACGGGCGTCTTCGGCGAAATAAACCTGTTTGGCTGCCATCTGTCTGTATCTCCTGGAGGTTTCCTGAGTCTGTCCGATTACTCGACGACAGCCATGATGTCTTCTTCGCGCATCACCAGCAGTTCGTCACCGTCCACCTTGACGGTCTGGCCGCTGTACTTGCCGAAGAGGACGCGATCGCCGACCTTGACGGCCAGTGCGCGTACCTTGCCGTCATCGCCGACCTTGCCGGTACCGACGGCGACGATTTCGCCCTGGTCGGGTTTCTCGGCGGCGGCGTCGGGGATCACGATGCCCGAAGCGGTCTTGTGTTCGTTGTCCAGGCGCTTGATGATCACCCGATCATGAAGGGGTCGCAGTTTCATGCGAATTGACTCCTCGATTGAATCGACGAAGGAAAGATGGACCGGGGCAGGCCATGCCTGCAGTCCGGAACACGGATCCAGCGGGATGAGTACGGATCGGCCTTGGTTCGGCCGGATTGTTAGCACTCAACGCTGACGAGTGCTGATTGTATGGAACCTCGCCGCGCTTTTCAAGTGCGCCAGTGCGCAGGCGCTGCAGCAGAGACGCTGTCAGCTGGTTCCGGCACTTGCGCCGGAACACGATGCCGGGACGAGGATGCCCGGTTCGGAGAGGTATCGGGAGGGGATTTTCCGCGTTCCCATCCGCAGTCGTTTCCGGGGCGGGTGCGGAGTTGAACCGGCCGGGCGTGTGCCCGGCCAGCCGCCCGGACGGCCGATGCAACGGCGTCCGGATGTTTCGTCAGCGCTGGATTACAGCGGACGGATGGCCGAAGCCTGCAGGCCTTTCTGTCCCTGCTTCACAACGAATTCGACTCGCTGCTGCTCCTGCAGGGTACGGAAACCGTTGCCCTGGATTTCGGAGAAATGCGCGAACAGGTCGGCGCTGCCGTCATCGGGGGCGATAAAGCCGAAGCCTTTGGATTCGTTGAACCATTTGACCACACCGGTCACTCGATTGCTCATGTTGCGTGCTCCATACGATACGCGTTCAGGAATACACCACGATGCCCTGTGCAACGTACGACGCGGCACGGACTGTGGCGGCAAACAGGTCAAGAGGGGACAATCAGGTATTCGAGACGCGCTGCCCTTGGGCAGGCCGGCTGGACACGCAGAGCTGTACCGACTCCTTCAGCATGCGGGGCGCAGCTTACTGGCAAGCATCCTGCATGTCCAGCATTATTTTGCCGCTGCGGCTTCTGCGCCACTTTGGGCGCTCGATGATCCGGGTCGGCGGCGAACCATGATCTCCGCCGATGGTCGCGCAACGGTTCAGGCGATGCGCGAGTAACTGGCACCGCCTTCGCGTCGGGCGATCTGTTCGGCGAGGTGGCGGTCGAAGGCCATGGCCACCGCGCGCACGAGCAGACGTCCGCGCGGCAGGACTTCGATGCCGCTGTCGTCGATCCGGATGGCGCCGGCTTCGGCAAGTGTGGCCAGCGCTTCGCGTGCATCGTTCAGACGGTCACGGCTGCCCGCGCCGTGGCGCGCATCGAGGGCGCTCCAGTCGAGCGCGAAGTCGCACATCAGCGACTGGATGGCGTCGCGCCGCAGGAAATCGTCGGCATCGAGCGCGATGCCGCGCGTGGTCGGCAGTTCGTCGCGCCCGACGCGCCGGTAATAGCCGTCGAGTACCTTGTCGTTCTGCGCATAGACGTCGCCGACCGAGGAGATCGCCGATACGCCCAGGGCGATCAGGTCGCCCGAGGCATGCGAGGAATAGCCCTGGAAATTGCGGTGCAGCCGGCCCTCGCGCTGCGCGATCGCCAGTTCGTCGTCCTCGTGCGCGAAATGATCGAGGCCCAGGTGGCGATAGCCGGCTGCCTCAAACATGCCGACCGCAGTCTCGAACATGCGCGCCTTTTCTTCCGACGAAGGCAGGTCGGCCTCGGCGATGCGCCGCTGCGGCTTGAACAGCGCCGGCAGGTGCGCATAGTGATAGAGCGCGATCCGGTCCGGTGCGGCGGCAATGGTCTTGCGCAGGGTCTCGGTGAACGTCGTCGCGTTCTGTTTCGGCAGGCCGTAGATCAGGTCGACGTTGATCGAGCGGAAGGCGACGTCACGCGCCGCCTCGATCAGGGCAATCGTCTTCTCGTACGACTGGATGCGGTTGACGGCGCGCTGCACGTCGGGGTCGAAATCCTGCACGCCGAGGCTGAGCCGGTTGAGCCCCATGGCACGCAGTGCGCGGATGCGCTCCGGGCCGACGGTTCGCGGATCGACTTCGATCGAATACTCGCCATCGTCGGAGAATTCGAAGCGTGTGCGCAGCAGGTCGACCACCTCGCCCAGTTCGGCATCCGGCATGAAGGTGGGCGTGCCGCCACCAAAGTGCAGATGCTGCACTGGCTGGCCGCGGCCGGTATGGCTGGTGATGAGATCGGCTTCGTGCCGCAGTGCTTCCAGATAGGGGGTCGACTGTTCGACGTGCTTCGTGCCGATCTTGTTGCACGCGCAGTAATAGCAGATCACCCGGCAGAACGGGATGTGGACATACAGTCCGAGGGGCTCGCCGCGCCGGTCGGCGCGCGCATCGAGCGCGCGCGCATAGCGGTTCGCATCGACGCGTTCGTCGAAGCGGTCGGCCGTTGGATAGGAGGTGTAGCGGGGGCCCCGGCCGCCGAAACGCTCAAGCAGTTCGGCATCGATGACCAGCGGTTCGCGCGATGCGGTACTCATGTCCATGGGATTATATCGCCGCGCCGATCGCCGCCCCTGCGGAGATAATGGCGCGATGCTGCGGTTCCCGATCATCCGGCCCTGGGCGAACACACGTGAGAACGGCTGAACGTCGCGCGGCGCTCGTCGGCGCACTCGCGCTCTACCTGGCTTTCGTCGCCTACCAGTCGCTCGCCGGTGGCTCGGCGAAACCGTGTGCGGCGCCGCTGGTCGACGCCGGCGGCGGATGGTCCGGAGGCGATGCGCTGGCCAACTTCGTCGCGTATGTTCCGGCCGGGCTGCTCGCGGCGGCGCTCGCCGCGTCGTACAAAAAGGCCGCAGCGCGCCTCGTCGCCTGGCTCGCGGTCACGGTCTTTTCGCTGTCGATGGAAATGACGCAGGCGTGCCTGCAGGGACGCGTTTCCAGCTGGATCGACTGGGCGATGAACTCGGCGGGCGCGGCGCTCGGCTTCGTTGCGTTGCCGGCGGCGGCGATGCTGCTGCCGCGGCTGGCGGCGCTTGCCGGACGCAGGGCGCACGTGGCGACGCCGGTTGCGCTCGCTGCGTGGCTCGTCGTCGGCGCATGGCTGGCGGCGTCGACCGTGCCGTGGCGATTCACCTTTGACGTCGGCACGATACGCGCGAACCTGGCGTTCCTTCGCGCGGATGCATCCTTCGATGCGTGGGCGGTGACACGGCACGCCTTCGCGTGGATGGCTGTTGCGGCGTCGCTGCGCGCGCTCGTCGCGCACCGGGTGCGTGCATCGCTTGCTCTCGTCGCGACGATCGCGTTGGTGATCGGCGCGCAGGCGCTGCTCGAGGGGCGGGCGCTTTCCTGGTCCGGATTCGCCGGCACCGCACTCGGCGCATCGGTTTCGCTGATGCTGCTCGTTCCGGGCTCCGACGACCGCCTCGCGCGCATCGTACCGGTGCTGGCGCTCGTGTCCGTCGCCGCTTACGAGCTCGCGCCCGGCCACGCGGACTGGTCGATCGGCGGGCACTTCTCCTGGTGGCCGCTGGTGGGGCGCGGAAGCCTGCTCGCCGCGCTCGACTACACGCTTTACTTCTGCTGGTTCGCCTTCGTGCTGGTGCTCGGCGTGCGCTGGAGCGGTGCAGGCAAGCGCGTCGCCGCCGTGGCCGGTGCGCTTGGCCCGCTCGTGCTGCTTGCACTCGAATTCGTGCAGCGCGCGATTCCCGGACGCACCGCCGACACATCGCCGGCGCTCATCGTCGCACTCGCTTTCGTCGTCGCGTGGCTGCTCACCGATCAAACGGGCGAGCGCGCTACAGGTCCAGCTCGCTCCAGAGCTTGTCGATCCGTCGTTCGATGTGCGGGTCGGCCCTGATGACGCGCCCCCATTCGCGGTTCGTCTCGCCCGGCCACTTGTTGGTGGCGTCGATGCCGAGTTTCGAGCCCAGTCCGCTGACCGGGGAGGCGAAGTCCAGCGAGTCGATCGGTGTCTGCTCGACCATCGTGCTGTCGCGTGCCGGATCGACGCGTGTGCTCATGGCCCAGACGACTTCCTGCCAGTTGCGCACGTCGATGTCGTCGTCGACGACGATGACGAACTTCGTGTACATGAACTGGCGCAGGAAGCTCCAGATGCCGAACATCACGCGCCGGGCGTGACCCGGATATTCCTTGCGGATGGCGACGATGGCCATGCGATACGAGCAGGCTTCCGGCGGCAGATGGAAGTCGGTGATTTCCGGAAACTGCCGGCGCAGGATCGGCACGAAGATCTCGTTCAGCGCGACACCGAGCATGGCCGGCTCATCGGGCGGCTTGCCGGTGTAGGTGCTGTGATAGATCGCGTTGCGCCGCATCGTGATGCGTTCGATCGTGAAGACCGGGTGCCATTCGCGTTCGTTGTAGTAGCCGGTGTGGTCGCCGAATGGTCCCTCGGGCGCCATTTCCCAGCCGGTGCGTGCTGCGGGCGGCAATTCTTTGGTCTGGCCGGCTCCGGCCCGGCCGGTGCCGCCGGCATCATTTTCAGGCGCTGGCGCAGCATCGTCGCTGCGCATGCTCGCCAGGGCATTGGCCCGGGTACGTGCGCCATCGGGATCAGGCCGGATGATGCCTTCGAGGACGATTTCCGCACGCGCCGGCACCTGCAGTGTCGAACCGAGACAGCGTGCCACCGCCGTGCGCGCGCCGCGCAGCAGGCCGGCAAACTGGTATTCGGACATCGCGTCGGGAATCGGTGTGACCGCCGCCAGCATCGTCGCCGGGTCGGCGCCCAGTGCGACGGCCACCGGAAACGGTTCGCCCGGATGCGCCTGCGCGTGATCGCGGAAATCCAGCGCGCCGCCGCGGTGGGCCAGCCAGCGCATGATCGTTCGGTTGCGATCGAGTACCTGCTGACGGTAGATTCCCAGGTTCTGTCGTTCACGCCGCGGTCCGCGGGTGATGACCAGTCCCCAGGTGATCAGTGGTGCCGCATCTCCGGGCCAGCAGGTCTGGATCGGCAGGCGCGACAGGTCGACGTCTGCACCCTCGAGCACGATTTCCTGGCAGGGCGGATGCGCCTCGGGCGTGCGCACCGCCATATTCATCGCCTGGCGCAGGATCGGCCATTTGTTCCAGGCATCGCGCAGGCCGCGCGGTGCTTCCGGCTCCTTGAGCCAGGCGAGCAATTCCCCGATCTCGCGCAGGGCTTCTGTCGAATCGGCGCCCAGCGCCGCGGCCACCCGCTGCGGCGTGCCAAATAGATTGGCGAGCACCGGCAGGTCGAACGTGCGGCTCTCCGTTTGCGCGCATTCGAAGAGCAGGGCGGGCCCGCCCTTGCGCAGCGTCCGGTCGGCCAGGGCTGTCATTTCGAGGTGCGGCGACACGGGCAGTGCGATGCGGCGCAACTGGCCGGCCGATTCGAGGGATGCGAGGAACTCGCGCAGATCCTGGTATTTCAAGGCGATGTCCGGGTGAATGCGGACGGTGGATGGCTTCGTGTGTTCCCGGAACGGGATGTGCATTGTGTCATCCCGACCACGTTCCGGGCGTCGAAACGTGAACTGTTTCTCACATCATGGAAAGCCAGGTTGACCCTTTGTATACATACTACCTAGAATCCGTTCCATTCCGGCTGCCGCCGAACGCGACCCGCGTTTCATGTTCTGCATCCGGTAGTACCCGGTTTTTGCCGGGTACGACAAGCGGCCTTCGTGCCATGTGGTCGGCGCATCCCGATGGTGCGCGGCCAGCGAAGCCGCCTGGTGACCGATTCCGTCCCGGTCGACGTTAGCCCGCCGCGCGTTTCCGCTCCGGTTGCCGACGCGCTGTACGGGTCGTGTCGGGAACGTGTGAAGCAATCAGTCACATTTACGCCCAAGCAGAGAACGTGAATCCTTCACCCACGCCTGACCTGCGCGTCATGAAGCGTCCATGTCCGACAGTCGATGCCTGTCATGCCGGTCGATGCGGCCGTCATGACCATCGTGCCCGACGCTGCGCGGCAATGCATTCCGGTACGCCGTGCAGATGCGGCCGATCACGGCGCAGGTTCTGAGAGGACCCCGGATGCACCAGCATCAGGCCGCTGCCGACACCGAGGCGCCCGTGCAGACGGCATCCGCAGCGGCTGAACAGATCGTCCGGCGACGACGTCAAGCGCGGATGATGGCGACCGCGGGTGCCTGGACGATCGTGTTTTTAGCCATCCTGACCGTGCCGGCACCACCGAAGGCCGCATCGATCGCGGCCAGTGCTGCGGTACCGGTGGCGGAGTCCGGCCCGCCGGTCAGGCTCGTGCCGGAAGACCGGCACGTCGATCAGGCGGCTGCCATGCTGGTGCGTGATCGCCTGGCGTTCCCGTGGCTGATGAACCCGGCAGCGCGCGAGAAGGCGGTGCGTACCGGCACCGGCAGAAGGGGAGAGTCACCCGGCGCGATCGCTCCCGTGCGAACGGCAGCAGGGGCCGGCGGCACCTTCCTGCCGCTCAGGCTTTCCGACGAGCAGCGCCGCATATCGCGGTTCGTCTCCGGCCGCTACCGGGTGAAACCGGAAAACGCCCAGCGCTATGTCGCCTACGCCTACCGGGCAGCCGATGAATACCGGCTCGATCCCTATCTGGTCCTCGCCGTCATGTCGATCGAATCGGGTTTCAACGCGCAGGCACGCAGTGCAGCCGGTGCGCAGGGCCTGATGCAGGTCCTCACGCGCGTGCACCGTGACAAGTTCGAGGCGTTCGGGGGTGCTGCAGCCGCCTTCGATCCGGTTGCGAATATCGCCGTCGGCGCCCGCATCCTGAAGGAATATCTGGTGCGCGAAGGCAGCGTCGAAGGCGCACTGAAATCGTATGTCGGCGCCGCCTTGCTGGCGCACGACCATGGCTACGGGAAGAAAGTGCTGACCGAGCGCAGACGGATCGCAGCCGTCGCACGCGGGCTGTCGGCGTCCAGAACCATGTCGACCCGTCGTGACGACGTGATTCGTCTGGCGATGTCCCGGGCACCCGTAGCCGTTGCCAGCGCCGGGCTCATCGATGCCGGCATGAAGCCGACCCGGGTTGACTGACGGACGCCGCAGCAACCCCGAAGCAGTCCTTCACGCCCGTTCGCTTCGCCGGGAAACCCCCGGGAGGGCCAGGACTCGGGCCGCCAACGGGCTTCGTATCCGGTCACGCCGCCGCTCGCGGCAGCCAGGTTTCGATCCGCTCGAGTGCTTCCTCGATCAATTCCAGCGACGTCGTGTATGAAAGACGCAGATAGCGTTCCGTTTCATTGCGACCGAAATCCGCGCCCGGGACGACCGACACCAGCGCTTCTTCGAGCAGCCGGCGGGCAAATTCCTCACTGTCGTGCCCGTAGGCGCTGCAATCCGTCCAGACATAGAACGCACCATCGGGGCTCACTGGTACCGGCAACCCGATGGCCCGCAGGCGCGGGACGATGAAGTCGCGCCGTTGGCGAAACGCCTCGCGCCGCTGCCGGTAAATGGCCTGGGCCTCGTCGTCGAAGCAGGCCAGGGCAGCGTGCTGGGCCAGCGTCGACGCGCAGATGTACAGGTTCTGCGCCAGCTTCTCGAAGACGGGAGCCAACGCCGACGGAACGACGAGCCAGCCCAGCCGCCAGCCGGTCATGTGGAAGTACTTCGAGAAGCTGTTCACGACGATGACGTCTTCGCCCAGTTCCAGCGCGCTGTGCGCGGCACCGTCGTACTGCAGGCCGAGATAGATCTCGTCGACGACGGTGAAGCCGCCACGGGCCCGCACCGCGTCGACGATACCGGCCAGTTCGTCGAAGGCGATGGCGGTTCCGGTCGGGTTCGCCGGCGAGGCGACGAAAACGCCGCGCGTGTTTGCGCGCCAGCACGATTCAACCGCCGAACGGGTCAGCTGGAAGCGGGTTCGGGGACCGACGGGAACCGCTTCCGGCACGCCGTCGAAGGCGATGACGAAGTGCCGATTGCACGGATAGCCGGGATCGGTCGTCAGCACGCCGGCACCGGGGTCGATCAGCGCGCAACTGGCCAGGGCCAGCGCGGCGGACGCACCGGCAGTCACGACGATGCGCCCCGGATCGAGATCGATGCCGTGACGTGCGCCGATGTCGGCCGCAATCAAGCGGCGCAGTTCGGCCGTGCCGGTGGCGGCGGTGTACTGGGTATGACCGGCGCGCGCAGCCCGTTCGAGTGCGGCGATCACGGACGGCGGGGCGCTGAAATCAGGCTCGCCGATGCTCATCTGGATGACGCGGTGTCCGGCGGCCTGCAGTCGTGCCGCGCGCGCCGCCACCTCCATGGCCTGGAAGGGTGCGATCTCCGCCGTGCGCCGGGCGAGACCGGGCAGGCGGCCGGCACCGGGCGTGTTTCGCGTCGACGGGGACGATCGTTTCGTGCGGGGAGGTGTCATCGACCGGCCATTGTAGCGGCTGCACCGACATCCCGGGCCCGGCGCGTCGACCTGACATAATCGCCCCTCCGGGAGCCTGTGCAGCCGTCGTTCCGGACGCGTCCGACTGCACCACGGGTTCCGCACTGGCAGGAAGCGGCGATGATGAGCGGGGCAATGATGGACGGTGAACTGACGGGCGGGGCGGGTCACGGCGCAGCAGGTACCGATGCGCCGAACCCGGATCTGCGCCAGGCTGCACTGGAGTATCACGAAGCCGGCCGCCCCGGAAAGATCGAGGTCACGCCGACCAAGCAGTTGCTGTCGCAGCGCGATCTGGCGCTGGCCTACTCACCGGGTGTCGCCGTCGCCTGCGAGGAAATCCTCGCCGATCCGGTCAATGCGTTCCGCTATACGGCGCGTGGCAATCTCGTCGGGGTCATCACCAACGGCACGGCCGTGCTCGGCCTGGGCAATATCGGTCCGCTGGCGGCCAAGCCGGTCATGGAAGGCAAGGCGGTCCTCTTCAAGAAATTCGCCGGCATCGATGTCTTCGACATCGAGATCGAGCAATCCGATCTCGACCGCTTCGTCGATACCGTGGCCGCGCTCGAACCGACCTTCGGTGCGATCAATCTGGAGGACATCCGCGCACCGGACTGCTTCTATGTCGAGGAGAAGCTGCGCGAGCGGATGAAGATCCCCGTCTTCCACGACGACCAGCACGGGACGGCCATCGTCGTGGCGGCCGCCGTCCTCAACGGGCTGCGCGTGGTGCGCAAGGAGATCGGCGAGATCAAGCTGGTCTGCAGCGGAGCCGGCGCGGCCGCACTGGCCTGCCTCGGGCTGCTCGTCGACCTTGGCCTGAAACGCGAGAACATCTGGGTGGCCGACATTGTCGGCGCGGTCTGGAAGGGCCGCACGGAGTTGATGGACCCGGTCAAGGAAGGCTACGCGCAGGACACGCCGCTGCGTACGCTGGGCGAGCTGATCAGTGATGCCGACGTCTTTCTCGGACTGTCCGCCGGTGGCGTGCTGAGCGGCGAGATGGTCGAGCGGATGGCGCCGCGTCCCCTTGTATTCGCCCTGGCCAATCCGGTGCCGGAAATCGATCCGGAGATCGTGCGCCGGGTGCGCCCGGATGCAGTCATGGCCACCGGGCGCACCGATTACCCGAACCAGGTCAACAATGTCCTGTGCTTCCCGTTTCTGTTCCGCGGCGCGCTGGACGTCGGCGCGACGACCATCACGCGCTCGATGGAGATCGCCGCCGTCCATGCGATGGCCGATCTGGCCCGGGTCGAGATTTCCGATGTCGTGGCTGCCGCGTACGGCCGGCACGACCTGTCGTTCGGACCGGAATACCTGATTCCGAAGCCTTTCGACCCGCGCCTGATCATACGGATCGCGCCAGCCGTGGCCCGTGCCGCCATGGAGGCAGGCGTGGCCAGAAGGCCGATTGCCGACTTCGACGCCTATCACACGCAGCTCGAACAGTTCGTCTATCACTCCGGACACTTCATGCGGCCGATCTTCCTGCAGGCGCGCCTGAGTGCCGGCAAACGGGTCGTGTACGCCGAGGGCGAGGAAGAGCGGATCCTGCGTGCGGCCCAGGTCATCGTCGACGATCACCTCGCCCGACCGATCCTGATCGGGCGCCCGGCGGTCATCGAGAAACGCCTGGCGCGTTTCGGGCTGCGCATGAAGCCGGGCGCCGATTTCGACATCGTCAACCCGGAACAGGACGATCGCTACAACGAGTACTGGCGCGAATATCATCGCCTGACCGAGCGCGCCGGGATCACCGAGCAATATGCGCGCATCGAGATGCGCCGGCGGCTGACCCTGATCGGCTCGATGCTGGTACGCATGGGTGACGCCGACGGCATGATCTGTGGCACTTTCGGCTCGTTTGCCGCGCATCTGGCGTACATCGATCAGGTCATCGGCAAGCGTCCCGGGGCGACCGTGTACGCCGCGATGAACACTCTCGTGCTGCCGGACCGGCAGGTCACGATCGTCGATACGCACGTCAATGCCGATCCGGATGCGCACCAGATCGCCGACATGACGCTGATGGCCGCCGATGAGCTCGTGCGCTTCGGCATCGTGCCGCGCGTGGCGCTGCTGTCGCATTCCAATTTCGGCACGTCGAACCATCCGACCGCCCTGCGCATGCGCGAGGCGCTGGAACTGATCCGGACGCGCGCACCCGGGCTCGAGATCGATGGCGAGATGCACGGCGACGGCGCGCTGAATCTGGCCTTGCTGCGCGAAGTGATGC
>DAIUFU010000048.1:0-15354 GCA_036844405.1 Burkholderiaceae bacterium
GTGGTGATGGGCTCGTGCACCGCCGGCGGCGCCTACGTGCCGGCGATGAGCGACGAAACCATCATCGTGCGCGGCCAGGGCACGATCTTTCTCGGCGGGCCGCCGCTGGTGAAAGCGGCCACCGGCGAAGTCGTCAGCGCCGAAGACCTGGGCGGCGGCGACGTGCACACGCGCCTGTCCGGCGTCGCCGACCATCTCGCGGACAACGACCGGCACGCGCTCGCACTGGCGCGGCGCATCGTCGGCAACCTGAACCGGAGCAAGCCAGCGCCGACAGACCCGGCCGAAGCCCTGGAGCCACGCTATCCGGTGCACGAACTGCACGGCGTCATTCCGGTCGATGGCCGAAAACCCTACGACGTACGCGAAGTGATTGCCCGCATCGTCGACGATTCCGTCTTTGACGAATTCAAGGCGCGCTATGGCACGACGCTGGTGACCGGCTTTGCCCGCATCCACGGCATGCCGGTCGGCTTCGTCGCCAACAACGGCATCCTCTTTTCCGAATCGGCAAACAAGGGCGCGCACTTCGTCGAACTGTGCGCGCACCGGCGCATCCCGCTGGTATTCCTGCAGAACATCACCGGCTTCATGGTCGGACGCAAATACGAAAACGAAGGCATTGCGCGTGCCGGCGCAAAGATGGTGACGGCAGTGGCCTGCGCGCAGGTGCCGAAATTCACCGTCATCATCGGCGGCTCGCACGGCGCCGGCAATTACGGCATGTGCGGACGAGCCTACTCGCCGCGTTTCCTCTGGATGTGGCCAAATGCGCGCATCAGCGTGATGGGTGGCGAGCAGGCCGCATCGGTGCTGGCTACCGTGCGCCGCGACGGCATCGAGGCGCGCGGCGGCAACTGGAGCACGGCGGAGGAAGAAGCCTTTCGCGCGCCGATTCGCGAACAGTACGAGATCCAGGGGCATCCGTACTACGCCAGCGCGCGACTCTGGGACGATGGCATCATCGACCCGGCCGACACGCGCATGGTGCTCGCGCTGGCCATGTCAGCCACGCTGAACGCACCGGTGCCGGAACCGCGCTTCGGTATCTTCCGGATGTGAACGCTGCGGCTGGAAACGGCCGGGCGGCAACGGGCATGTTCACGGCGCGACTGGAACAATGGAACGGCCATGACGGACGACGAACGGATCGAGTTGGTGCGTGAGGGGGCAGTGGCGCATCTGTGGCTGAACCGGCCGCAGCGACGCAATGCCTTCGACGACCGGACGATCACGGCACTCGACCGCGCACTGGACACCGCCCTTGCCGACCCCGGCGTGCGCTGCATCATCCTGGGCGGACGCGGCAGTGCCTTCTGCGCCGGCGGCGATCTCGACTGGATGCGGCGCGCGCGCGACTTCACGGCGCACGAAGCACATGAGGACTCCCTGCGCCTGGCGCGCCTGCTGCGCCGCATCCACGACAGCCCGAAACCGGTCATCGCACGCGTGCACGGCGCCTGCTTCGCTGGCGGACTCGGTCTGGCCGCAGCAGCACATCTGGCAGTCGCCTCGGACGACGCCCGCTTCTGCCTGTCCGAAGTCCGCCTCGGTCTGGTCCCGGCAGTCATCAGCCCATATGTCGTCGCTGCCATCGGAACACGCCAGGCGCGCCGCTATTTCCTCACCGCTGAGGTTTTCGACGCCGCCGAGGCGCGGCGCATCGGCCTCGTGCACGAAGTCGTGCCCGGGGAGCGTCTCGACGAGCGTCTCGCCTCCTTCGTCGAACGACTCAGCCAGGCCGGACCGGACGCGCTGCGCGAAGCCGGGCAGTTGATCGATTCGGTGGCCGGGCGTGCGCCGGATGACACGCTGCTCGACGAGACGGCGGCCTGGATCACGCGCCTGCGCACCAGCGACGAAGCCCAGGAAGGGATTTCCGCCTTCTTCGGGAAACGTGCGCCGCGCTGGAGGAATGACGACGGCTCAGGCACCGCCGCCTGAGCCAGACAAGCCGATGTTCACAAGACTGCTGATCGCCAACCGTGGCGAGATCGCCTGCCGGATCGCCAGGACCGCACGACGCCTCGGCATCCACACGATTGCCGTCTTTTCCGACGCCGACGCCGACGCCCGCCACGTCGCGCTCTGTGACGAGGCCTGGCGTCTCGGCCCGGCCCCGGCGGCCGAATCGTATCTGCACATCGAACGCATTCTCGAGATCGCGCAGCGCAGCGGCGCTCAGGCCGTCCACCCGGGTTACGGCTTCCTCGCCGAACACGCCGGCTTCGCGCATGCCGTGACGGAGCACGGCCTGGTGTTCGTCGGCCCGCCCGCCGATGCCATTGCCGCGATGGGCGACAAGCTGGCGGCCAAGCGGCTGATAGAGCAGGCCGGGGTGCCGCTGGTAGCCGGTTACCACGGCGACGACCAGTCGACGGCAGGACTGGCACATGCAGCGGCAGCCATCGGCTATCCGGTGCTCATCAAGGCGGCGCTGGGCGGCGGCGGCAAGGGCATGCGCGTCGTTCGCACCGCAGCGGAATTCGAGCCCATGCTGGCTTCCTGCCGGCGCGAAGCGAAAAACGCCTTTGGCGATGACCGGGTACTGCTCGAGCGCTATCTGGTCGGTCCGCGCCACATCGAGATCCAGATCCTCGCCGACCGGCACGGTCATTGCGTGCACCTGTTCGAGCGCGACTGCTCGGTGCAGCGACGACACCAGAAAGTGCTCGAGGAAGCGCCAGCGCCGGGACTCGATGCCGCACAGCGCCAGGCGATGGCCGAGGCGGCGATCGCCGCTGCGCGCGCCGTCGACTACGTCGGTGCCGGTACCGTCGAATTCATCGCCGACGCCAGCGGCAGCTTTCATTTCATGGAAATGAACACGCGCCTGCAGGTCGAGCATCCGGTCACCGAGATGATCACCGGCCTCGATCTGGTCGAGTGGCAGTTGCGCATCGCCGCCGGACAGCCGTTGCCCGAACGGCTTGCCGATCTGCGCATCGGCGGTCATGCGATCGAAGCACGTATCTACGCCGAAAATCCTGAACGGGACTTTCTGCCGTCCACGGGCACGCTGCGCTGGCTGAACATGCCGGCAGCCGTCGAATTCGCTGCCCGGGAAGCACCGGACATGTCTGGCAGCGTCGCACCGGTACGCATCGACAGCGGCGTGCGCCGGCACGACACGATCGGCCCGCACTACGACCCGCTGATCGCCAAACTCATTGCCCACGGCACCGATCGGGCCGAAGCGCTGGCACGCCTGAGCCGGGCGCTGGCCGCCTGCGAGATTGCCGGCGTCACCTCGAACGTGGAGTTTCTTGCGCGCCTGTGCCGCACGCCCGCCTTCGTCGCCGGCCGGATCGACACCGGCCTGGTCGAACGCGAGCGGAAACACCTGCTGCCGGCACCAGGCGTGCCTTCGCTGCAGCGGCGCGCACTGGCGGCCGCCGCAATCCTTGCATGCGAACAGGCAAGCAACTCCGGACATGCTCCCGGACGCAACGCCGGAAACCGTTCCGGGTCCGAAAACGGGGCCTGTACCTCGTCAGCGGCCGTCGCAGATGCGGGACGCAGACGGGCGGCCTCGTGGCCGGCGGATCCCTGGAACATCCGCAACGGCTGGCGCATCGGATCGCGCCTGCTCCGGACACTGGCGCTCGTGCACGCCGGAACCCCCTGCCCGGTGCAGGTTGAATATGCGGGCGACCGCTGGGTCGTACGTGAGCCGGCACCGCCTGCGGAAACCCGGGCTTCATCGGCTACAGCCGACGACAGCGTCTCCGTGGAGGCCGTGCATTGGCAGGCAGCGGGGTATCCTGACCGGTGCGGCCCGATCGGCGCAGTACGCTGCACACTGGACGGGCAGCGTCTGACGGCCAATGTCGTCTTCGCCGGCGCGGCCCTGCAGGTCTTCAGCATACTCGGGCACGATCGCTTCGACCTGGCCGATGTGTCGGCCGGAGCCCGCGACGGCGACGTCGATGCGCCGCTGGTCGCGCCGATGCCGGGCAAGGTCATTGCCGTGTTCGTTCGCGTCGGCGCGCAGGTCGAACGCGGCCAGGCACTGCTGGCGATCGAGGCCATGAAAATGGAACACACGATCGTCGCACCGACGGCGGGACGCGTCGAAGCCCTGCCTTTCGGCGTTGGCGACCAGGTCACCGAAGGAGAACGACTGGTGCAATTCACGGCAAGCGGATCCGGTGCGCACGAGGCGGCGGCGCAATGAGCCTGCGCATCGTCATTACCGACGCCTTCGTGTCGACGGCGGAATGGGTCGATGCCCTGTCGGCGCTGCTGCCGGACGCGCGGGTCCGGGCGCTGGACGCCTCCCGCGACGGTGAGGCGGACAAGACCCGGATGCCGACGGACGGATCGACCTCTACAGGACGACACGCCACCGCCATCCATCCCGCCGGCGCTGATGACCCATGGGACCCGGCCGCGGTCGACTATGCGATCGGCTGGAATCCGGGGACGGACTTCTTCCGCGCGCACCAGGGCCTGCGCGCATTCTTCACGATGTCGGCCGGCGTCGATCGCCTGCTGCGCACACCCGGACTGCCACCACAACTGCCGATCGTCCGTCTGGAAGACGGCGGCATGGCGATCCAGATGGCCGAATACTGCCTGTACGAAGCCATCCGCCAGCAGCGCCGCTTCGGCGAATACGACGCGCAGGCCGGACAGCGGATCTGGCGCCGCAAGCGGATCGAGGAGAAGCAGGCGTGGCCGATTGGCGTCTTCGGACTGGGGGCGATCGGCGCGCCGATCGCCCGTACCCTGGCGCAGGCCGGATTTCCGGTGCGTGGCTATGCACGCTCATCGAAGCAGCTCGCCGGCATCGAGTGCTTCGATGACCGCCATGGTCTGCAGACCTTCCTGTCGGGCGCCCGCATCCTCGTCATTGTTGCACCGCGCACGGCCGACACCGAGGGCCTGTTCGATGGCGAACGCCTGCGCTGGCTGCCCGAGGGTGCCTGGCTGATCAATATCGCCAGGGGTGCGCTCGTCGACGAACCGGCGCTGCAGGCGGCCATCGACGACGGGCATCTGTCAGGCGCCACGCTCGACGTCTTCGCCACCGAGCCGCTGCCGGAGTCACATCCATTCTGGCAGCATCCGCACATCCGCATTACACCGCACATCTCCGGCATCACGCCGATCGCTGAATCGGCAAGGCAGATCGCCGACAAGATCCTGGCGCTCGAACACGGGAAGACAGTGACCGGCACCGTCGATCGCGGCCGCGGTTATTGAATCCACACCGGGCATGAACGGGAAAGAAACACGAAACACGGCCGACGAACCGTCGGCAGCGGTCGCGGTCGCATCGGCCGCCAGGCTGCCTGCACGCGCATTCCTGACCGAAGTCGGACCACGCGACGGACTGCAGAACGAAGCGGCGAACATATCGACGGCGACCAAGATCGAGCTGTGCGAACGTCTGCTCGCCGCCGGCGTGCACCAGCTCGAAGCGACATCTTTCGTTTCGCCGGAATGGGTGCCGCAGATGGCCGACGCAGCCGCGGTGATGGCGGCCATTGCGCGGCGCCCGGGCGTGCGGATCTCGGCACTGACACCGAACCGGAAGGGGTTCGACGCCGCCCTCGCCGCCGGTGTCGACGAAGTCGTGATTTTTGCCGCTGCCAGCGAAGCGTTCTCGCAGCGCAATCTCAACTGCTCGATCGATGAAAGCCTTGCCCGCTTCGCACCGGTGGCCGAAGCGGCGCGCACGCATGGCGTGCGCCTGCGCGCTGCGGTATCGGTCGCCTTCGGCTGCCCGTTCCAGGGCGAAGTGCCGGTGGCCGACGTCGTCGCACTGGCCAGGCGCCTGGATGCGCTCGGTTGCGACGAGATCGGCATTGCCGACACGATTGGTGTGGCCACCGCGGCACAGGTGGCGCGGGTGTTCGAAGCCGTTCTGGCGGTGATCCCGGCCGAGCGGGTGTCGGCGCATTTCCATGACACGTACGGCCAGGCGGTAGCCAACGTCTACGCCAGCCTGCAATGCGGCGTCTACCGCTTCGATTCGTCCATCGCCGGCCTCGGCGGCTGCCCGTATGCGCCCGGTGCCACCGGCAACGTTGCCACGGAAGACGTCATCTGGCTGCTGCACGGCCTGGGCATCGAGACCGGACTCGATCTCGATGCGCTCGTCGACACCGGACAATGGATCTCGCGGCAGCTCGGGCGCCCGTGCGCGGCCCGTGCCGGCAACGCAATCACGGCGCGCCGGCAGGGCGGACAATGAACGCAGGTGGTACCCGGCCGGTTGCCCTGCCGCCTTCCCTGCGTTTCGTCGAGCGCGACTGGCTGTCGTCCAACCAGATCATCGGCATCGACGGCGACCGGGCGACGGTCGTCGACACGGGCTATCCGAAACAGGCTGCCCGCACGGTCGCGCTCGTGCGCCAGACCCTGGCCGATGCCGGTGCGCACCTGACCCGCATCGTCAACACCCACCTGCATTCCGATCACTGTGGCGGCAACCGCGCGCTCATCGACGCGTTCGGCTGCACGGTGACGATCCCGCGCGGCAATGTCGACGACCTGGCCTCCTGGGAGAAAGCGCGCCGGCTCTTCACCGTGACCGGTCAGGATTGCCCGCCCTTCGGCTTCGACGATACGCTGGCCCCCGGTGACACGCTGCGCCTGGGCGGGCTCGACTGGGACGTCCACGCTGCCCCCGGTCACGACCCGAAGAGCCTGATCCTGCACTGCGCGCGTGAACGTCTGCTGATCTCGGCCGACGCGCTGTGGCCGGACGGTTTCGGCATCATCTTTTCCGAGTTCGACGGGATGGCCGGCTTCGCCGGGCAGGACGAGGTGCTCGCACTGATCGAACGCCTCGAGGTGGAAGTCGTCCTGCCCGGACACGGCCCGATGTTCAGCGACGTCGCCGCTGCCGTCGCCCGCGCCCGCGCACGGCTGGAGGCCATGCGTCGCGATCCGGCCCGGCATGCGCGCTACGCGCTCAAGGGCATGACGAAATTCCTGATGCTCGACTACGGCCGCGTCGAGGAGCGGTGGCTGCGCGAGCATCTGCGCGCGGCGCCGGTGGTGCGCCACGCCGCTGCCCAGGCCGGGATGGGCTACGACGAAGCCTTCGACTGGACGATCGCCGCCCTGATCAGGCAGGGCCTGCTGGCGCGCGAGCCTGGGCAACTCGTTGACGCAGGGACGTAGTTCAGTCCTGTGCGCGAACCGGAGCTTCCGTCAGGAAACCAGTGTCGACGAGACGTTTTTCCGCATGCTCCGCTCCTTTGTCCGGGCAGCGACCGTGCCGGCATATTGGCCCGACGGCGTGACACCCGTCATCAACGAGTCCGGATCACAGCCAGTGCCGGCGCCGGAACCAGGCGATCATGCCGACGGCAATCGTGCTCATGATGCCCAGCGCGTAGAAATAGCCGAAACGCCAGCGCAGCTCGGGCATGTTCCACGGGCTGTCCGGGTCGAAATTCATCCCGTACAGACCGGTGATGAAGGTCAGCGGCAGGAAAATCGTCGCGATGATCGTCAGCGTCTTCATGATGTCGTTCATGCGCTGACTCACCGCCGACAGCCAGGTGTCGAGCAGGCTTGCCGCCATCTCCCGGTAGGTCTCGACGAAGTCGATCATGATGACGCTGTGATCATGGCAATCACGCAGATACAGGCGGGTCGTCTCCGAGAGCAGACGCTCGCCGTCGCGCAGGAGTGTGGCAATCACTTCACGCTGCGGCCACCAGGCGCGGCGCATGGCCACCAGTTCGCGCTTGATGAAATGGATGCGATTGCGGGCATCGGCACCGGCGCCTTCGAGAATCTCGTCCTCCAGGGCCTCCAGCCGATCGCCAAGCGATTCGAGCAGCGGGAAACCGGCATCGACAATCAGGTCGACGAGAGCGTAGAGCAGGAAATCGGCGCCATGCGCGCGGACCTTGCCCATCGTGCGGATCCGCTGCCGCACCGGTTCGAAGATGTCGTGGCTTCCCTGGACGATGCTGATCAGATAGCTTCTGCCCAGGAAGAAGCAGACCGGGTCACTGGCGAAACTGCCGTCTTCGCCCCGGTACGCCTGGTCGAGGACGATGAACTGCTGCCCGTCGTAGGATTCGACCTTGGCCCGGCTCTCGCGGTGAAGCACGTCTTCGAGGGCCAGCGGATGCAGACCGAAAATCCGGCCCAGCGCCTGCAGTTGCGCGCTGTCCGGAGAACCCTGCAGATGCAGCCAGGTCACCTCATCGGCATCGCGCCCGGGCATCCGGCAATCGTCCACCGTGATGTCGTCGCGCTCCTCGATCGGTCCGCTCCTGCCGTAGCGGATCAGGCGCAGCGCCGCCGACGGTTCCGGATCAAGGTCTTCGACAGCCACCGCATCCAGCGACCCGGCGGGCGTGCCAGGCCGGATCGCCCGACTCCCCGCACGTGGTCTGCGGCTGCGCCGGGAATGTGCGCGCGTGGTGCGGCTGGCCGTTTTCCGTCCCATGACGGCACGCTATCACAGCCACCCGAAAATCTTTACCTGCGCTCCGGCGACGCCGATCGCCGACAATGCAGGCCATGAGCACCGTCCGACCTGAACCCGGCCGACAGGACTTCGTACCGGATCGACAGGCGCGCCCGCTCGTCACCATCCTGATGCCGGCCTTCGAGGCCGAAGCCTGGATCGGTGATGCGGTCGCCGCCGCGCTGGCGCAATCCTGGCAACAGATCGAGGTCGTCGTTGCGCCCGACGACGGTCATGCGTATGCCGGCCTGCGCGCACGCTGTACCGATCCGCGCCTGCGCATTCTCGCTCCCGGCCCGCATCGGCGCAGCGGCCCCGGTCCGGCACGCAACCGGGCCATCGACGCTGCCCGCGGCGAATTCTTCACGATGCTCGACACCGACGACCTGATTCCGCCGAATCACGTCAGCGACCTGATGCGGGTCGCGCTGCGCGACGGAGCCGCCATCGCACCGACCCGCTATACCGACTGGGACGTCGACCGGATCATCCGGATTTCGCCCACTGCCGGGGACGACTCTCCCGGGTCTTCAGCGATGACGACAGGAGCCCGCCCGCCGGCTCATGACCACAGATCGCTGACCCTGAAGACCTACTCGCTGCTGCTTGCCTCGCTGCATCCATTGCAGCACCGCAGCCTGGAGCCGGGTTATTGCAGCGGTTTTGCCGAGGACGTGGTGCACGACGGGTTCGTGCTCGCGCGTTGCGGCTCGATCCGCCTCGTCGGATCGACGGCATACCTCGCGCGACGCCGGCCGGGCAGCCTGTGCAACAGCGGACCGGAAGCGGAACAGGCCATCCGCGCTTCGTACGACGCGCGCATCGAACAGATCCTGCATCGCCCGACCGAACTCGGCCTGCAGGTGCTCGATGCCCGGGACCGCGAGGACTTCGCCGAGCTGTTTCGCCTGCGTCGCCATGTCAGCGAACGCTTCCCGGCCGGCGCAACGGACGATTACCAGACCTGGATCGCCGGCAGGGAAGCCCTGCTGTACCGCGAATATCTTGCCGGCCGCACTGCGGGCAACGGCGATCGCGCGGCCGCCGACCGAAGTGCGGGCCCCGACGTCGACCCCGACGTCGACCCCAACGTCGACCCGGAGGTCAAGCGCGTGGACGCACGCTGACGAAATCCCAGCGCGGACGCTGCCGGTCGGCCTCCACCTTGTCCAGGGGCGCGCTCGCCACGATGCCGCCGGCCAGCGCGCGCTTCGCGAGTTCGATGTAGAGCGCCGTGCCGCGCCGCTTCCAGGCAACGTCGTCGTCATTCAGGCTGCGCAACACCCGGGCCGGTGTTCCGGCAACGAGAACCCGCTCCGGCACGACCTCGGCCACCTTGACGAAGGAATTGGCGGCAACGACCGATTCGGCACCGACGCGCGCGGTATCCATCACCATCGACTGGATGCCGATCAGGGCGTCACGACCGATGTGCGCGCAGTGGATGACTGCGCCGTGCCCGACGTGCGCCTCCTCTTCGAGCACGCAGTCGAAATCCGGCGCCGAATGCATGACACAGTTGTCCTGCAGGTTCGATCGCGGTCTCATCTCGATCCGCCCGAAATCCCCGCGCAGAACCGCACCGGGTCCGACATAGCAACCGGCACCGATGATCACGTCACCGATCAGCACGGCGGTGGGGTGGACGTAGGCCTGCGGGTCGATCACGGGCACAACGCCTTCGAAGGCGTAGACGGTCATGGACATCGGCGGATCACGGAAAGCGGGACGGGAAAGGCAGCGATCCTACCACCAGCGCAGACAAACGCCGGCGATGCCGCGATCACATAAAGCTATCGCCCGCCTCCGATCCGCCCGCCTCCGGCTTTCGCAGACAGCCCGGCCGCAGGGCCATCTCCCGCCGCCCGAACGCACCGATGACAGCCGCGCTCAGCCGTCGTAGCGGTAGAAGCCGCAACCGGTCTTGCGCCCGAGCAGGCCGGCATCGACCATTTCGCGCAGTAGCGGCGCCGGCCGGTATTTCGGATCGTTGAAGTTGCCGTAGAGCACTTCCATGATTGCCAGTTCGACGTCGAGCCCGATCAGGTCACACAGTGCCAGCGGACCGATCGGCTGGTTGCAGCCCAGTTTCATGCCGGCGTCGATTTCCTCGGCGCTGGCCAGTCCGTCCTGCAGCGCGAAGATCGCTTCGTTGATCATCGGTGCGAGGATCCGGTTGACGACGAAGCCGGGCGCATTCTTCACGCCGATCGGCGTCTTGCCCAGCCGGGTCGCCAGCGTCGTGACCGCCGCCACGGTTTCGTCGGACGTGCGCAGGCCGCGGATGACCTCGACCAGCGCCATCACCGGCACCGGATTGAAGAAATGCATGCCGACGAAGCGCTCCGGTTCCTTCATCACGGCGGCCAGTTTCGTGATCGAGATCGACGAGGTATTGGTTGCGATGATCGTTCCCGGGCGCACGAGTGCATCGACGTTGCGCAGGATCTTCTCCTTGAGCCCCTCGTTTTCCGTGGCCGCCTCGATCACCAGGTCACAGGCCGCCAGCGCCTGCGGATCGGTCACCGGATGCACCCGCGCCAGCATCGCGTCCCTTGCCGCCTCGTCGATCGAGCCCTTCTTGACGAGTCGTGCGAGCGAACCCGCGATGGTCTTCAGGCCGCGCGCCGTGGCCGCCTCGTCGATGTCCTGCATCGTCACTTCGATGCCGGCCTGTGCGCATACCTGCGCGATACCGCTGCCCATGGTGCCGGCACCGATGACACCCACCGTCTGAATGGTCATTTCCCCGAATCCTGTACATCGTTTCGATCAGGCGGCATTCTAGCGTTCACCGCCCGGCCCCGCAGCCTGCCGGTCGGCATGCACTCTTGCCGCAGACCGCCCGCAATCCGCATTCGATGACGACACCGGCCCAGCCAGAACTGTCGACGCGTTTCCAGCAGACGCGCCAGCGCAGCGTCGCCCTGATCGATGGCCTGTCCGAAGCCGACGTCACCGTGCAGTCGATGACCGAGGCCAGTCCGGCGAAATGGCATCTGGCGCACACGACCTGGTTCTTCGAGACGCTGGTGCTGGCACCGCATCTGCCCGGATACCGGCTCTTCGATGCGCGCTTCACCTACCTGTTCAACTCCTATTACGAGACCGTCGGCGCGCGCCATCCACGCCCGCAGCGCGGCATGCTCACCCGCCCCGGTCTCGCCACCATCCTGAAGTACCGCCAGCATGTCGACGAAGCCATGGCCTCGCTGTTTGCACGCATGGCGGATATGGCGCCAGACGGAGCCGGGACTACCGATGCGGCGATGGCGCTGCAGGCACTGATCGAACTGGGCGTGCAACACGAGCAGCAGCATCAGGAACTGCTGCTCACCGACCTGCTGCACCTGTTCTCGTTCAACCCGCTGGCACCGGTCTATCGCCCGCTGCCCGACGACGTGCGCCCGGCCGCGACCAGTGCCCGAGCAGGGCAGCGGAGCACCGGCACCGCGGCGCCCGGTTCCGGTTCCGCACGGTTCATCCCGTTCGAAGGCGGCCGGCACACGATCGGTCACGACGGCAGCGGCTTTGCCTACGATTGCGAGATGCCGGCGCACGAAGTCTGGCTGAGCCCGTTCGCACTGGCCGACCGGCCGGTGACCAATGGCGAATGGCGCGCCTTCATCGACGATGGCGGCTACCGCGACCCGCTCCTGTGGCTGTCCGACGGCTGGGCGCGGGTATGCACCGAACAGTGGCAGGCGCCGCTCTACTGGCGCGCCGGTGACGGCAGCACCGATCTGCCGCCGGCGCAGGTTGATGCCGCGGCACGATCCGGCATGTGGACGGCGATGACATTGCACGGCCAGCGCGCTCTCGACGACGACGCGCCGGTCAGTCACGTCAGCTACTACGAGGCCGATGCCTTCGCCCGCTGGGCGGGCAGGCGACTGCCGACCGAATTCGAGTGGGAGATCGCTGCGCGCGCGTGGCTGCGCGAGCGCACGACCGGGCGCCCGTCCGGCGAAGCCGGCGGCGATCCCGGGCTGCAGGTGTTCACCGACGGGCAGTTTGCCGACGACGGCCTGCACCTGCCGGCCTCCACTGCTGGCACGGGCCTGCGTCAACTGGCGGGCGGGGTCTGGGAATGGACGTCCAGCGCCTTCGCGCCCTATCCCGGCTTTCGTACCGTGCCCGGCGCCGCAGGTGAATACAACGGCAAGTTCATGTGCGGGCAGTACGTGCTGCGCGGCGGCTCATGCGCCACACCACGCGGCCATGCACGGGCGACCTACCGCAATTTCTTTCCACCCTGGGCACGCTGGCAGTTCTCCGGCGTGCGCCTGGCCGGAGATCCGGCATGACGATCCGCTCGATGGCATGAATGACAGACAGGCAACGCACGGCAGTCCGGCCACGGGCGTCGGCCGGACGCCGGCGCGGCCCGGCCCCGGAGACACCCTGAACGGCAGCGGCCAGGCGGCGCGGCCACGACAACGGCCGGGGCGTGCACAACCGCCGGACGAAGCGTTTGCCGCCGCCGTACTGGCGGGTCTCGGCGCGCCACGCAAGTCGATTCCATCGACCTGGCTGTATGACGAGCGGGGCTCGCAACTGTTCGAAGCGATTACCGACCTGCCCGAATACTATCCGACGCGTACTGAAATCGGCCTGTTGCGCGACCACGGCGCGGACATCGCGCGCCACGCCGGCCCCGATGCCGTCCTGATCGAGATCGGCAGCGGGTCGAGCCGCAAGACACCCTTGCTGCTCGCCCGCATGGAGCATCCGTTCGCCTATGTCCCGATCGATATTTCGCGCGCATTCCTGCTGCACTCGGTCGCCTTGCTGCGCGATCAGTTTCCGCATCTGCACATCCTGCCGACGGTAGCCGATTTCACCGGGCCGCTGCAGCCGCCGCACGCCTTCCATTGCGCGCCGGCGCGCGCCAGACGGGTCGTGTTCTTTCCCGGCTCGACGATCGGCAATCTGGCGCCCGACGAGGCCGTGTCCTGCCTGACACGGCTGCGTGAACTGTGCGGTCGGCGCGGTCTGATCGTCCTCGGTGTCGACCAGAACCGGGAGGAAACCACCCTGCTGCCGGCCTACGACGATGCCGACGGCGTCACGGCGCAATTCGACCTGAACCTGCTTGCGCGCATCAACCGCGAACTGGACGGCACGTTCGACCTCGACGCCTTTCGCCACGAAAGCCGCTATGACCGCCAGCGGCACCGCATCGAAATGCACCTGGTCAGCCAGCGCGAGCAGAGCGTGCGTGTACTCGGGCACTGGTTCCATTTCACGGCGGGTGAGACGATCCACACCGAGAATTCGTACAAGTTCGATCGTGTCGACATCGAAGCGATGGCCGCACGCGCCGGCCTGCAGCGCATCGACGGCTGGAGCGATGACGACGATCGCTTCGCGATCCATCTGCTGGCACCGCCCGAAGCGGTGAACTGAAACGTCCCGGGTCTGCTGCCCGATCGGCAGGGTGTAGGCCGGGGCGCCCCTCGGCCGTACTCAGCCAAGCGGACGACCAGGGTCGTCGTCATGCCAGGAAGACGATCCCGCGAGCCAGTCACGCCGTGAATGCGCGGTGATCTGGGCGCCGAAGAGGAAGACGGCGGACGAGAAATACAGCCACATCATCAGGACGGCGAGCGAGCCGGCGGCGCCGAACGCGCTCGCCGTACCCGCGTGCGACAGGTACAGGCCGAACAGGTTGCGACCGAACGTGAACAATACGGCGGTCGCCAGCGCGCCGATGGCCACATCGCGCCAGCGCAACTGCTGCGCCGGCAGATATTTCATCAGCGCCGCGAAGGCAAAGGTCAGCATCCCCAGCATCGTCAGGCGCTGCACCCAGGAAATCCAGTGACGGGTGTCCTCCTCGGTGCCCAGCAGCCCCTGAACGGCGGTCGAGACGGCCGCATCGAGCATCAGCAGCACGACGAGCAGGAAACCGATGCCGATCACCATGCCGAACGACGTCATGCGCACGCGCACGAGATTGATCCAGGCCTTCTGTGGCGGTTGCTGTTTCCAGATCACGTTCAGCGCGTGATTCAGCTGTGCGAAGGTGACCGAAGCGCCCACGGCCACGCCGACCGCGGAAATCAGTGCGCTCAGTCCGCTCTTGCCCGACTTCCATGCGTTGGCAAGCATTGCCTGAACCACGCGTGCGCCATCCGCGCCGATGAGCGCGTCGATCTCGTCGAGCAGCCGCCCCTGGACTGCGTCGGCATCGACGAAATACCCGGCCACGACAATGACGATGACCAGCATCGGCGCAAGCGAAAAGGCGGCATAGAAGGCCAGCGCGGCAGCCATCGTCGTGCAGCGGTCGCCCGCGAAACCGGCGATCGCGCCGGTGAGCGCACGCACGAAGCGGAAACGGTACAGGCGTTCGAGCATCCGGCGCATTGGCTACGCCGGAGCACACCGGAGCACGACGGCGCGGCGATCCGGTCGGCGGAGACGGCTGTGGAACCGTTCAGGTCTGTTCATGCCGGTGCATGGTGTCGATCGCCAGCGCCGAATGTGCATAGGCGCCGCCGGCACGCATCTCGGCGGCCACCCAGATCGCCTCCATGATTTCCGCTTCGCTCGCGCCGTGACGCAGCGCCGCCTCGGTGTGGCCGCGGATGCAGTACGGGCACTGGGTGACGTGCGCGACCGCCACTGCGATCAACTGCTTGGTCCGGGTCGGCAGTGCACCCTCGGCAAACACGGCCTCGCTGAACTGGCGGAAAGCGGCCAGCGGCTTCGGAGCCAGTTCGCGCCGCTTGCGGGCCACTTCGGCATTTGATTCGGGAAACATCGGATCCATGGCGAAATCTCCTTCGTTCCGGTACGACCCGATAGTGCCGCCCGTACGGGGAAATGACGCCAGATCCATCACCGGCGACGCGTGAACGTCGGACGCGCCGCTCTACCAGCCCCACAACAGCGACTGTGCGATC
>DAIUFU010000049.1:0-15353 GCA_036844405.1 Burkholderiaceae bacterium
GGTGCTCGACGAGCGCGTCGACCACCGGATCATGGATGCCGGCCAGATTGTCCGAGCCCGGTGTCGACGCCGAGGCGGAAGTGAAGCGCTCGATCAGCTCATTGCCGGGCGTCTGGCTGGCCGAATACAGGGCCACGGTGACGTCGTAATCGAAGGCATCGAGCCGCTTCTGGTACAGCGCCGGATCGGCCACGCGCAGATGGGCACGGATGCCAAGCTTCTCGAGATTGCGCACCCAGGTGACGGCGACGCGTTCGAGCGCCTTCGAATAGCTGAGGATCTCGAACTCGAAAGGCTGTCCGGCGCCGTTGCGCAATACGCCCTCGTCGTCGACCTTCCAGCCGGCGGCATCGAGCAGGACCAGTGCCGCACGCAGATTGCCGCGCAGGCTGTGCGGCGGGTTGGTGTCCGGCGGCTGGACGGCCGGCCCGAACACCGCCGGATCGAGCTGCGCGCGCCAGGGTTCGAGCAACGTGAGTTCGGCCGCATCGGGCCGGCCTTTCGCGGCCATTTCACTATTGGTGAAATAGCTGTCGCTGCGCACGTACTGCCCGTAGAAGACCTGGCGGTTCATCCACTCGAAATCGAAGGCCAGGGCCAGCGCATGGCGCACGCGCACATCGGTGAACAGCATGCGCCGGGTATTCATCACGAAGCCCTGCAGGCCGGCCGAGTTCAGGTGGGCGAATTCGCGCTTGATGATCTCGCCGCTGTCGTACGGGCGGCCGGTGTGCCCGCGCGCCCAGTTGCGCGCCGAGTTCTCGGCGATCCAGTCGAACTCGCCGGCCTTGAACGCCTCCATGCGCGCCGTCTCGTCCTTGAAGTACTTGTAGACGACGCGGTCGAAATTGAACATGCCGCGGCGCACGTTCAGGTCGCGCGCCCAGTAGTCCGGATCGCGCCGGTAGCGGATCGAGCGCCCCCAGTCGGTCGACTCGATCCGGTACGGGCCGCTGGTGACCGGTTCGTCGCGCACGATCTCGTCGAATGCCTTGCCACCGCCCCAGCGGTGCGAGAACACCGGCATCTGCATGCCGATGATCATGTGCAGCTCGTGATTGCGCCGGCGGAACTCGAAGCGCACGGTGCGCTCGTCGACCTCGACGACACGCGCCACGTCGCCGAAATACTGGCGAAAACGCGGGTGCGCCTTCGGTCCGGTGATGGCCTCGAACGAGGTGCGCACATCGAGCGCCGTCACCGGATCGCCGTTCCAGAAACGGGCCTGCGGATTCAGGTGAAACGTGATCGACAGACCGTCCGCGGCGAAACGCATGTCGTCGGCCAGCAGGCCGTACATCGTGAACGGTTCGTCGTCGCTGCCTTCGGCCAGCGTCTCGAACATCAGAATGCCGAGCCCGTCGGCAGCCATGCCGCGCAGGGTGAACGGATTGAGCTTGTCGAAGGAGCCGAACCCGGCCAGGTTCAGCGTGCCGCCCTTCGGCGCTGCCGGATTGACGTAATCGAAATGCGCGAATCCCGGCGGATATTTCGGCGTATCGCCCCAGGCCAGCGCATGGTCGGCGCGCGCCGGTACGAACGGCCAGACGAGCAACAGGATGAGCAGGGCGACGGGCAGGATGGCTTTGCACGCGTCCAGAACCGGTGAACCCATCGGCCGCGCCCGGGTCGGGCCGCCGTCACCCTGGCGGAAGCCGTTCCCTTCAGGGTCGCGTACCGGGTCGCACGCAACGCGGCGCGATGCCCGCAGCGCCCGGCCGCGAAAGCAGGCGCGAAGCGAAACCGGGCGCGGGGCGCGTGCGACAATAGCCATTGACCGGAATTCTAGCGGAGGCTCGGAGCATGGGATTTCTCAGCGGCAAGCGCATTCTGATCACCGGATTGCTGTCGAACCGCTCGATCGCCTACGGCATCGCGCGCAAGTGTCGTGAACAGGGCGCGGAGCTTGCCTTCACCTACCAGAGCGAACGCTTTCGCGAACGCGTGACCGATCTGGCGGCAGGATTCGATTCCTCGCTGGTCTTTGCCTGCGACGTCGCCGACGATGTGCAGATCGACGCCCTCTATGCGTCGCTGGCGCAGCACTGGGACGGCTTCGACGGTCTGGTCCACGCCATCGCCTTCGCCCCGCGCGAGGCGATTGCCGGACGTTTCCTGGAGGGTGCCAGCCGAGAGGCCTTCCGCATTGCCCACGACGTGTCCGCCTGGAGCTTCGTCGCGCTGGCCAAAGGCGCGCAGGCGGCAATGCAGGGCCGCGCCGGCGCCATGCTCACACTCAGCTATCTGGGCGCGGTACGCGTCGTCCCCCACTACAACACGATGGGTGTCGCCAAGGCCAGCCTGGAAGCGGCGATGCGCTATCTCGCCGCCGATCTCGGCCCGCAGGGCATCCGGGTGAATGCGATCTCCGCCGGGCCGATCCGCACGCTGGCGGCCAGCGGCATCCAGGATTTTTCGAAGATTCTCGATCACGTCAGCAGCACGGCGCCATTGCGGCGCAATGTGACGATCGACGACGTCGGCAACACCGCCGCCTTTCTGCTCTCCGACCTGGCCGGCGGAATCACGGCCGAGACCGTGTACGTCGATGCCGGCTTTCACCAGGTCTCGGGGGGAATCGCCGGAGTCGAAGGCTAGAAGGACCTGCCGGGTTTCGCGCTGGCGGCGGCGGGCAGGCGGGCGCCAGCCGGACGGCCGGGGCGAGCGGCGTTCGCATTCCTTGATCGAAAACAGGCGCGACTGCTGCAGTGCGTCGACACCGCTTCGGCGCTTTGCTAAGGTTCGCCCTGACATCGTGACGGTTGGGGACAGAGAGAAAAGCGTGGACAACAATTCAATGACAGCGCAGGCGGGCGCATGGTTTCGCGAGGCGGCCGCACAGGGCCGGGACAGCCTGGATGACAGCGCACTGCAGGCATTGCTGGCCGGCCTCGGCCTGGCGTACGAGGCCGGGGTGAATGCACCGGCCGCACCATCGGCGGCGGTCGAACTGAACATCGCGCTCGAGAACACGCGCGAATTTGGCCTGGTGATCGGCGCCGGCGCCGGTGGCCTGGACGCCGAAGTCGACGAGCGCAACTTCCGCCGCGACCGCGCGGCGGTCCATGCGGTCGCCGAACTCACCGATGCGGCGGATTTCCTGCGCCTGTTCCAGCGCACGCTTGCCTGGCAGAAGATCGAAGCCGTGGCGCGGCGCGCGGGTGCCGACGCACCCGGGCGCATGTTCGAGCAGTGCTTTGCGCGGCTGCTCGAATTCGGCCAGGCTTTCGCCGCCGGGCGCACGGATGTCCCGTTCGTGCTCGAGGCACTCGAACTCGAACTGGTGATGTCGGAGTCCGGACTCGCCGTGCGGGACGCGCAATGTCGTTTCGGTGCTCCGGCGCCGGCGCGCCTGCCGCGGCCGATCGCCAAGATCGACAAGCTGATCCATCCGAAGCGCATCGGCCTGATCGGGGTCTCGGGCAGCGGCATGAACTTCGGTCGCATCATCCTGCGCAACCTGATGGGCGGCGGCTTCCCGAAGGAGCAACTGCTGATCCTGAAGCCCGGCGAGACCGAGATCGACGGCGTGCGCTGCATCGAAGGGCTCGCCGCGCTGGACGAGAAACTCGATCTGCTGATCGTCGCCGTGGCCGCCAGCGCAGTCTATGGCCTGGTCGACGAAATCATTGCCACCGACTCGGTCGAGGCGGTGATGCTGATCCCGGGCAGCATGGGCGAGACGAAGAAGAGCCGCGAACCGGCGGCGGAACTGGCTGCGCGCATCAATGCCGCGCACGGCATGCCTGGCGGCGGACCGATCTTTCTCGGCGCGAACTGCCTCGGCGTCGTGTCGCACCCGGGCAACTACGACTCCTGGTTCATTCCACTCGAACGGCTGCCCAAGCCGCAGAAAAAACCGGTACGCAACTCGGTGATGATCTCGCAGAGCGGCGCCTTCATGATCACCCGGCTGTCGCAGAATCCGTGGCTCGATCCTGCATACATGCTCGCGCTGGGCAACCAGACCGACCTCACCCACGGCGACGTGCTGAGCTACTTCGCCGAGCTGCCCGGCATCGAGACGCTCGGCCTCTACATCGAGGGTTTCAAGGATCTCGACGGCCTGCACTTTGCCCGTGCAGTACGCAAGGCCGTGCTGAACGGCAAGCAGATCGTCATCTACAAGTCGGGGCGCACCGAGCCCGGACAGGGCGGCGTCATGGGCCACACCGCATCCATTGCCGGCGGCCTGGCGCTGTTCGAGTCCGTGGTCCGGCACGCCGGTGCGATCGTCACCGACGATCTCAACACCTTCGACGATCTCTTCTACATGGCCGGCGTGCTGCACGGCAAGAAAATCGGCGGCAACCGGCTGGGCGCACTCAGTGGTGCCGGCTTCGAAGCGGTCGCGATGGCCGACAACATCGAGTCGGACAGTTTCGCGATGCAGATGGGCACGCTCGAAGACGCCACCGTGAAGAAGATCGAAGAGGTGCTCGTCGCCAAGAAGCTCGACCAGCTGGTCGAGGTACGCAATCCGCTCGACATCAATCCGGGCGCCGACGACGAAGCGCATCTGGAGATCTCCGAAGTCTTTCTGCAGGATCCGAACATCGATGCCGTCGTCGTCGGACTCGACCCGACGGCCCCGTCGGTGCGCGCGCTGGAAGAAAGCCGGCTGCGCCCGGGCTACGACCTGAGCGATCCGAAGAGCACCGTGCACCTGATGCCGAAGCTGGCTGCGCGCTACGACAAGCCGCTGATCGGCATCATCGATGGCGGCACGCTCTACGACACGATGACGGCCCGGCTGATGGATCAGGGCGTGTGCTGCTTCCGCAACTGCACGCGCGGCACGAAGGCACTGGTGCGCTATGTCGAGGCGCGCCACCATGCCGATTATCTGAAGGACCGCCGACCCGGCGGAAACAACATCTGAGAGGACCGACCCTTGAGTGAAGCACTGAAAGCCGGACTGACCGCCACCACCCGCATCGACGTCGACAAGGACCGCACGATCGGTTTCATGGGCGAGGATCTGCGCGTGTATTCGACGCCGAGCCTGCTCTATGATGTCGAAGTCGCCTGCCGCGAACTGATTCTTCCGCATGCCGGCGACGGCAAGGACTCGGTCGGCACACGCGTCGAACTGGATCACATGGGCGCGACGATGCTCGGCATGTGGGTCGAGATCACCGTGACAGTGACGGAAGTCAACGGTCCGGCAGTGACCTTCGAATTCTCCGCGCGGGATGCGATCGAGGAAGTGGCGCGCGGCAAGCACGGCCGCTTCGTCGTCGGCCTGGAGAAGACGGCGCAGCGCATGCAGGCCAAGCTCGCCAAGGCGAACGCAGCCTGATGCACCCTGCCCCGGTGCCGCTGGCCCCGTGTGGGGCGGCACCGGGAAACACACCCCATTCAGACCCCATCTGCCGGGGCGAGCCCTCATCAGCGCCCTGACCTGCCGGCGATTCACGAGGAAGCATCGACGACCATGCCCCGTCTGACTTCGTTCTCGCACGGAGGCGGCTGCGGCTGCAAGATCTCGCCAGGCGTGCTCTCGAGCCTGCTGGGCGAAGCGGCAAGACTGCCGGTGCCGCCGCAGTTGCTCGTCGGACTGGACAAGGCCGACGATGCGGCGGTGTACCGGATCGACGACCAGACCGCACTGGTCGCGACGACGGACTTCTTCATGCCGATCGTCGACGATCCGCATGATTTCGGACGCATTGCCGCGGCCAACGCGCTGTCGGACGTCTACGCGATGGGGGCGCGGCCCGTGCTCGCGCTGGCGCTGGTAGCCATGCCGATCGACCGGCTGCCGCTGGAGACGATCGCCCGCATCATGGACGGAGGTGCCTCCGTCTGCGCCAGCGCCGGCGTGCCGATCGCCGGCGGACACACGATCGATTCGGTCGAGCCGATCTACGGACTCGTCGCGATCGGCCTGGCGCACCCGTCGCACATCCGGCGCAATGATGAGGCACAGCCGGGTGACCGGCTCGTGCTGGGCAAGGCACTCGGCGTCGGCATCGCTTCGGCAGCCCTGCGGAAAGATCAGCTCGATGCCGCCGGCTACGCGGCCATGATCGCGTCGACCACGCAGCTGAACGTCTCCGGCCCGGCACTGGCGCGCCTGCCCGGCGTGCACGCGATGACCGACGTTACCGGCTTCGGACTGCTCGGGCACATGCTCGAGATGTGCCGTGGCGCGCACGTGCGTGCACGCATCCGGGCGTCGGCGGTTCCCCGCCTGCCGGGCACCGACGAACGCCTGGCGGCCGGCTTCGTGACCGGCGCCTCGGCACGCAACCGCCAGGCCTATGGCGCCGAAGTCTCGATGACCGTCGCAGCGCCACAGGACGAGTTCCTGTGGAAACTGCTCACCGACCCGCAGACGTCAGGCGGGCTGCTGGTGGCCTGTGCGCCCGGATCCGTCGCTGAAGTGCTCGAAACCCTGCGTCGTGACGGCTTCGCCGCCGCCTGCGAGATCGGCGAGGTGTCCGCCGGCGAACCGGGAGTCGAAGTCGCCGCCTGAGCCAGGGCCGGTCCGCCGTACCCGGAAGGCTCGCCCGGATGTCCCCGGGCGAGGTGCAACACGCAACCGCTTGATGTGACCGGCATCGGCAACAGGGCATGGACGCTTCCTGGCGGCCAGTACGGAAGGAGCGGACGCTCATGACAGTCGCGATCGAGCTGCGCCATGTGCACAAGCGCTTCGGCGAGCGGCGCATCCTCGAAGACGCGTCGCTGCGGATCGAATGCGGTGAGCGCGTTGCGCTGCTCGGCGAGTCGGGCAGCGGCAAATCGACACTGCTCAACCTGATTGCCGGACTGGAAACGCCCGACGACGGTTCGGTCCACATTCTCGACGAAGAGATGTCTGCGCTCGACGCGGACGCGCGAGCCCGCCTGCGACGCGAACGGATCGGATTCGTTTTCCAGTCGTTCCATCTGCTGCCGTTTCTCGACGCCGTGCGCAACGTGGCCGTGCCGCTGCTGCTGGGCGGGATGCGCAGCCGTGCGGCGCTGGCACAGGCTGCGCACGAACTGGACAGCGTCGGTCTCGGCGCGCGCCTGCACGACCGTCCGCAACAACTGTCCGGCGGCGAACAGCAACGCGTCGCGCTGGCGCGCGCCCTGGTGCATCGCCCGGCGATCGTGCTGGCCGACGAACCGACCGGCAACCTGGACCCCGACAGCGCACACCGCGCACTCGAACAGATGGTCACGGCGATCGCCGAGCGCGAAGCGACGCTGCTGCTCGTCACGCATTCGGAAGCGGCCGCCGTCATCGCCGGACGACGTCTGCGCCTGCAGGGACACCGGATCACGGCAGAGACTGATTCCGCCCTGCCGACGGCGGCCCCGTGAACGCGCCTGCGGCCGGTTCCGCAACGATCCGGTCGACTTCATCGGCCGCGCGCCCGGCGAACACCCGGACCCTCGTCCTGCTGCGCTGGATCCTGCTGGCCGCCTGGCGCGAGCAGCCGGCACGCACCGCGATCGCCATCGTGTCGATTGCGATCGGGGTGGCGACTGCGCTGTCGATCGAGCTCGTGCATCGCTCGGCACTGGCCGAGGTCGGCTCGGCGCTGGCACGCATCGACGGCCAGGCCGACGCACGCATCGAGGCACGCGGCGCGAGCCTGGACGAAGCGCTGTATTTTCGGATGGCCGCCGCGGAACCCGGGATCGTCGCCAGTCCGGTCATCGATGCCCGCCTTGCGCTCGTCGATTCGCCCGAGGCACGCCTGCGCGTTCTCGGCATCGACGTTTTCCGTGCACTCGAAGTCAGTCCGGCACTCGTCCCGGTACCCGCCGACGGCGAAGCCACCGGAGCCGACTCTCCCCTTTTTGCCGACGATGCCATTTTTCTGTCGACCGCCGCCCTGGCCGCGTTCGGCCTGCATGCCGGGGAGGAAATCCGGCTCAACGCCGACGGGCGGGCAGTCACCCTGCGCATCGCCGGCACCGTGCCGGGCGCCGGCCACGGGCAACGACTGGCCGTCATGGATCTGGGCACGATGCAGTGGCGGCTCGGCTGGCTCGGCCGCCTGAGCCGGATCGATCTGCGCGCCATCGGACAGGACACGGGCGATGCCGGCGTCGATACCCTGGCGGGCGTGCGGGCACGATGGCACGAGCGCATCGATACGCAGGCGTACTGGACGACGCCACAGGCAGGCAGCGAACGGGCCGCGCTTGCGTCGCGGGCCTACCGCGTCAATCTGAATGCGCTCGCCCTGGTCGCCTGGTTCACCGGAGCTTTCATCGTCTGGTCGACGCTGGCGCTGGCGATCACGCGCCAGCAGCCGACGATCGCGATCCTCGAAGCGCTGGGCGCCCGACGCCGCTGGACCCTCCAGTTCGCCCTCGCGCACGGCCTGGTGATCGGAACGACGGGCACGATCATCGGATTGATCGTCGGTGTCGGTGCCGCGGGCTCGCTGCTCGGCCACTTCGGCGGTGATCTGGGCGCCGGCTATTTCTCGTCGGCCCTGTCATCGTCTTCACCACGGCTGCGAACCGATCCGGCCCTGATGGCGGCGTTCGCGCTGGCCGGCGTGGCCACCGGCGTGCTCGGCGCAATCCTTCCCGTCTGGCGCCAGCGGCACCGGGCCACGGCATGGCGCCTGCGCCATCCGGCCGATCCCGAGGCCCGCGCAGGCAGTCCGGTCACGGCAATCCGGCTGGCACTGGCAGCGAGCGCAGCCGGCGCACTGCTGCTGTGGGCCCCGGTCACGGGCGAAATCCCCTGGACGGCCTGGATCGCCATGGCCTGCTGGATCATCGCCGCAATCGCCGCCCTGGTGCCGATCGTGCGGTTCGTGACCGTCTGCCTGCGGCGTACGGCCGGCGAGCGGGCACGGGCAACCGGGTGGCTGGCCATCGAGCGGCTGGCAGGGACACCACGGACCGCTGCCGCGGCCATCGCGCCGATTGTCGCCAGTTTCGCGCTGGCCACCGCAATGATCATCATGATTGCCAGTTTCCGTGTCTCGTTCACCGACTGGCTCGACGTGACGCTGCCGGCCGATGCCTACGGCCTGATCCCCGGCAATCCGGCTCCGGCCGGCATCGACCCGGCGATGCAGCAGGCCATTGCCGCGACGCCCGGCGTCGCGCTGGCGCAGTTCTCGCGTGCCGTCCCGTGGACCATCGATCCGGCCCGTCCGCCCGCGACGCTGCTCGTGCGGGCGCTGGCGTCCACCCGGACGAAGGGCGGGCCGGCAGCGAAACTGCCGACGATCGGCCCGGTGCAGACGGCACCGCCCGGCACGATCGGGGTCTATGCCAGCGAAGCGATGGCCGATCTGTACGGTTTCACGCCGGGGACGCGCATCACACGCGTGTTGCCGCTCGATCCGGAAGCTCGGGACCGATCCGGCACCGCGGCGACCAACCGTACCGATCCGCTGCCGGCGAACGACGGGGAAGACCCGTGGGCCGGACCGGATGCAGGCTCTGCGGATGCCGCCGGCCGGCCGGTGCTCTTCGTGGTCGGCCTGGTGCGTGATTATGGCCGCCAGCACGGCAGCGTGCTGATCGATGTCGCCGACTGGAAACGCCTCGGCGGCGACGAGCGCGCCTCGAACGTGGCGGTCTGGTTCACGGAACGCGACGAGACCGAACGAACCGCTGCCGCCAGCAAGCCGGCCGATCGCCCGGATTCCGGCCGTGCGGATACCGGGCCATGGCGCGCACTGCGCGCGGCGACTGCATCGCTGACCGGTTTCGAATGGCGTGACAGCGGCACCATCCGCCGGGGCGCACTGCACATTTTCGATCGCAGCTTCGCGGTCACCGATGCCCTCGAAGTGATTGCCATCGCGGTGGCGCTGTTCGGCGCCGCTGCCGTCTGGGCCGGGGAAGGACTGGCGCGCCGGCGTGAATTCGCGACGCTTCTGCATCTCGGACTCACGCGCGGCGGCATTGCGCGCTCGTTCACGCTCGAAGCAGCCCTGCAACTGCTCATCGCGCTGGTCTGGGGCATGCTCATCGGCATCCTCATTGCACTCGTCCTCGTCTATCGGGTCAACCCGCAGTCATTTCACTGGACGATGGATCTGCACTGGCCGGTCAGGCAGCTGCTGGCCGCCGCCGTCGGCTTGTTCGCGTTCGGTACGCTCACGGCGCGCTGGACCGTTCGCGGCGCCCTCACCCACCCCGAACGCACGCTGCGGGCGCAGACATGAACCCGACGGCAACGGACGCACGGCTTTCCCGGGCACTGCGGAGCACCTGGCCGCGCCGGCGCTGGCTGGCTGCTGCCGGGGCGGCGCTGGCGCCGACCATCGTTCCGGCACGGTCCGCCGGACAGCACCCGGTACCGGCCGACGCCAGCTATGCCGACGTCGTTCCGGGACGGGCACTCGTGTTCCCGCGCGACCACGGGGCACATGACGCCTGGCGGCTCGAATGGTGGTACGTGACCGGCTGGCTGCGCCGCCGGGGAATCGACGGACATGCACCCGGTGCCGGCGTGCAGCTCACCTTCTTCCGCGTGGCGACCCGGCACGACCGGGCCGATCCGAGCCGCTTCGCACCCCGCCAGCTGCTGTTTGCACACGCTGCGCTGGCCCTGCCCGAGCGCGGCCGGCTGCTGCACGCACAGCGGGCGGCGCGTGCCGCGCCTGGCCTGGCCGACGCCGCCCGACACGATACCGCCGTCCACATCGGGCCGTGGTCGCTGCAACGCCAGTCCGGCGACGGACGCAGCGAAACCTACCGCGCACGCATCGACGATCCGGCCTTTGCACTCGACCTCGCCTTTCGCACCACGGCGGCGCCGCTGCTGCAGGGCCGGGCCGGCTACTCGCGGAAAGGCCCCGAACCCCTGCAGGCCAGCTACTACTACAGTCGCCCGCAACTGCAGCTGCTGGGATCGATCCGGGTCGGGCACGCCGAACACGAGGTCGACGGCATCGCCTGGCTGGACCATGAATGGTCGAGCGCCCTGCTCGATCCCGGTGCGGCCGGCTGGGACTGGACCGGACTGAATCTGGACGACGGTACCTCCTGGACGGCATTCCGCATCCGCCGGCGCACCGGCGGCACGCTCTGGAGCTACGCAAGAATCCCGAAGACCGATGCCACTGGATCGAGCGGATCCCCGTGCGAACCGGACACCGGCGACGACTGTCGACCGGCGCTGCCGGCGCGCTTCGAAGCGCTGCGTCACTGGACCTCGCCGCGGACCGGTACCCGCTGGCCGGTGGCAATGCGCGTGACCTGCGGCGGACGTTCTCTCGTGCTCGAGCCGCTGTTCGACGACCAGGAACTCGATGCGCGCGCCGGCACCGGTGTCCTCTACTGGGAAGGCGCGGTCCGGGCCAGTGAAAACGGACGGCTGATCGGGCGCGGCTATCTCGAACTCACCGGTTACGCCGCACCGATGCGCCTGTAGCGCTTGAGCGGTCCCGTCCGCCGGCGACGACCGATCGGCCCGTGCCGTCCGCACCGTCAACGCACGAGATCGTTGATCTCGATGATCGGCAGCAGCACCGCCAGGACGATCAGCAGCACGATCACGCCCATGACCAGGATCAGCACGGGCTCGAGCAGACCGGTCAGCAGCAGCGTGCGCCGTTCCGTCTCGCCGGCCAGCGTCGCGGCCACGCGCTCGAGCATCTGCGGCAATTCGCCGGTCGCTTCACCGCTGGCGATCATGTGGATCATCAACGGCGGAAAGTGACCGCCAGCGGCCAGCGCGCGGGCCAGTGGCGCGCCTTCGCGCACATGTGCGATCGCGTCGCGCACATTGCCCTGCATCGCGTCATTGGTCAGCGTGCGGGCAGCTGCTTCGAGGCTGCGGATCAGCGGCACGCCACTGCTGGCGAGAATCGCCAGCGTCGCGGCGAACCGGGCGGCATTCAGGCCACGGATCAGTCCTCCGGCCACCGGCAGCGACAACAGCCGCCGGTGCCAGGACAGCCGCACGAGCGGCGAGCGCAGGGCCAGCCGGAAGGCAACGAATGTGGTCACGATGGCGGCCAGCAGCCATGGCCCGTTTGCACGGACGAAATCGGACACGGCAATCAGGGCTACGGTCAGGAAAGGCAGATCCTGCTGCGTCTGGGCAAAAACGCCGGTCACCTGCGGCACGACCCAGGTCAGCATGGCCACCACGACCAGAGCGGCCACGACCGTGACGATGACCGGATAGAGGAAGGCCAGCAGGATGCGCTGCGCCAGTGCACTGCGCGACTCGACGTAGTCGGCCAGCCGGCCCATCACCTGCGCCAGATCGCCTGATTGCTCACCGGCGGCCACCAGCGCGCGGTAGACCTCGGGAAAATCGCGCGGATGATGCGCCAGCGCCCCGGCGAAGGACTGGCCGGCAATGACTTCGCTGCGCACGGCGGCAAAGCGGTCGCGCACCGCCTGGCGTTGTGCCTGTTCGATCACTGCGTCGAGTGCGCGCTCGATCGGCAGGCGGGCAGACAGGAGACTGGCCAGCTGGCGCGTCGCCAGCGCCAGTTCGGTGCTCCCCAGACGCCGGCCGGGTGTCTGCCTGGCCGCCGGTGCTCCGGCGGCCGCCGTCTCCTGCACGGCGCCGACGTCCAGCGGCACCAGTCCGCGTTCGCGCAACAGGCCGCGGGCATGGCGCGGCGAATCGGCGTCGAGCACTCCGCGCACGAACCGGCCTCGTGCGTCGGCGGCTTCGTATCGGTAGGCAGGCATGAAACGGGTCGGCGCGGCTGCGTCAGTCGCGCGTCACGCGCAGCAATTCCCCCGCCGAGGTGATCCCGGCGTCAACCCAGCGCCGGCCGTCCTCGCGCATGACGCGCATGCCCGCGTCGCGCGCATGCCGCCGGATTTCCTCCTCGGCGGCATTGCGGTGGATGAGCGCGCGCGCCGCATCATCGATCACGAACAGTTCGTGAATGCCCGTGCGTCCCTGGAAGCCGGTACGGCTGCAGGCAACGCAGCCGGCGGCATGCCAGCCACCGGTGAGCGGATCCGGCTGACGGCACTGCGGACACAGCCGGCGCACCAGGCGCTGCGCGAGCACCCCGAGCAGCGACGATGACAGCAGGAACGGTTCGATCCCCATGTCGATCAGGCGGGTGATCGCCGATACGGCATCGTTCGTGTGCAGCGTCGCCAGCACCAGATGACCGGTCAACGACGCCTGAACGGCAATCTGCGCCGTTTCGAGATCGCGGATCTCGCCGATCATGACGACGTCCGGATCCTGGCGCAGGATCGAACGCAGCGCGCGCGCGAAACTCATCTCGATGCGCGCGTTGACCTGCGTCTGCCCGATGCCCTCGAGGTCGTATTCGATCGGGTCCTCGACGGTGAGGATGTTCATCGTCGCCGCATCGAGACGACTCAGTGCGGCGTACAGGGTCGTCGTCTTGCCCGAGCCGGTCGGCCCGGTCACGAGCACGATGCCGTGTGGCTGATGTACGAGCGTATCGAAGGCGGCCAGGGTATCGGCGCTCATGCCGAGCCGCTCCGGATCGAGCCGGCCGGCCTCCTTGTCGAGCAGACGCAGCACGGCACGCTCGCCATGACCGGTCGGCAGCGTCGAGACGCGCACGTCCACCGGCCGGCCACCGATGCGCAGGGTGATGCGCCCATCCTGCGGCAGGCGCTTTTCGGCGATATCGAGCTGGGCCATGATCTTGATGCGCGAGATCAGTGCAGCGTGCAGTTCGCGGCGCGGGCGCACGACATCGCGCAGGGTTCCGTCGACGCGAAAGCGTACCAGCGAGGTCGACTCGAACGGCTCGAAATGGATGTCGGAGGCGTTGTCGCGACTGGCCTGCGTGAGCAGCGCATTGATCATGCGGATGATCGGCGCATCATCCTCGGCTTCGAGCAGATCCTCGATTCGCGGGATGTCCTGCAGCAGACGCGACAGATCGAGATCACCGGCGACTTCATCGACCACCGCCGCGGCCGAACCTTCCTGATGCGCATAGGCGCGTGCGATCGCCGGCAGCAGTTCTGCCGTCGTCTTGCGCACTGCGACCAGGCGCAGCGGCAGCATGCGCGACAACTCGGCGAGCGCATGCGCGGGCGTATCGTCGCTGATCCAGACCTCGATCGCCTCGTTCGAGGCGGCGGCCACCAGCACTTGATGGGCACGCGCAAAGCCGTACGGGACATAACGCGCCGGGGAGATCGTCGTCATCGTCTCAGCGGACCCATGCCGTCACGGCGCTGTGCATCCCGGCACCTCCCCCAGAGCGCATGAAGCAGGCGGCCGCACCCTGACGAGCCTTCCGGACCCGGCCGATTGCTTCATGCGTTCAATCATGCCGGACATTGGTGCCGGCGGCCGGCAACACGGTACTCGGATGCGAAACGACGATTGGCGCCGGATCCTGGTAGGCGTCGGCTGGAGCCGGATAGGCGTCAGCCGGGGTCGGAGCCGAGGAAGCGCCAGTCGGGGCGGGGGCTGAGGAGGCGCCAGTCCGGGCCGGGTCCGGCGAGGCGCCGGTTTGGGCCGGAGCTGAGGAAGCGCTAGTGGAAGCCGGTGCCAGCGGAGGCAGGGGCGAGGCCCGGAAATCGGGCAGCGCCCAATGTGCCGGCAGATCCGCCTGTGCGCGCACGGCACGGATATAGTCGTAACGATCCATCGTCACGCCATGCGCGTCGCTGCCGTCGCGGATGACGATCGGGCGCAGGAACACCAGCAGGTTCGTCTTCACGCGCTTGCGCGAATCGTAACGGAACAGTTGCCCGAGCAGGGGTACGTCACCGAGCCCGGGCACCTTGTCCTCGCTGCCGTCGATGCGCTCCTCGATCAGGCCGCCGAGAACGATGATCTGTCCGTCGTCGACGAGCACATTGGTCTCGATCGCACGCCGGTTGGTGATGATTCCCGCAGCCAGTTTCGTATCGTGAACGCTGGACACCTCCTGGAAGATCTGCAGCCGCACGGTGCCCGATTCGGACACTTGCGGACGCACGCGCAAGGTCGTGCCCACATCGCGCCGCTCGATCGTCTGGAACGGGTTGACCGACGCGCCTCCGGTGCCGGTCGCGGTGAACTGCCCGGTCACGAACGGCACGTTCTGGCCGATGATGATGCGCGCCTCTTCGTTGTCGAGCGTGAGCAGGTTCGGCGTGGCGAGGATGTTCGCATCGGCACCGCTTTCCAGCGCACGCGCGAGAAACCCGAGATCGAGAATCTCGCCGACGCCGGGCACGTTCACGGTGCCACGCACGATGCCCAGGTTGAGCCCCGAACCGATGGCGCCGATGTTCGCGGCGGCATCGAGAATGTTCGACCCGGCTCCACGCACACCGAAGTTCGTCCCGCCCAGCGCCCGGGTCGAGCCTTGCGGCGAACCAAGGAACTGCCACTGGACACCGAGTTCGGCAGCTTTCTCGGCGCTGACCTCGACGATCAGCGATTCGATGAACACCTGCGCGCGGCGCGTGTCGAG
>DAIUFU010000050.1:0-15321 GCA_036844405.1 Burkholderiaceae bacterium
AAGCCATAAGAGTGTATGGCAGAAACGCCATACCTATGCTATCGTAGCGCATGAGCAAAGCCACGTTCGACTGGGACGTTCGGAAGAACAGGGAGAACGTCGAGAAGCACGGGGTTTCGTTCAACGAAGCTCAACGTGCGTTCGGGGATCCGAAGCGTGTCATCGCCGAGGACACCGCGCATAGCCAAAGCGAGAAGCGCTACTTCTGCTTCGGCGTTGTTGATGGTGGCGTACTGACGGTTCGCTTTACTTGGAGGGCGAACGTCAATAAGGATCATCGGCGCTGGATATTGGCGCAAGGGAAAGGTCATCTATGAGCGGGAAAATCAGATACAGCGATGAGCCTATCGGAGATCCGAAGGTCATTCGAGACTTCTTGCCATCGCCCGAGGATCTCGCCTTTCGTGAAGAGGACGTGAAGATCACGATTACTCTGAGCAAACGCAGCGTAGATTTCTTCAAGGGCAAGGCCGCGGAGAGCGACACGCAGTATCAGCGAATGATCAGAAGGCTTCTAGACGCTTACGTAGAAGCGCACGCTGACGCTCTAACTGGCCGCTCAACGCGGACGGCCCGCAAGCGGGCCGCCGGTTAGCTTGGACGTTAGATGTACGCAGCAGCAGCCGTTCTTGTTCGCACGCCCGTCGAGCTCTTTCTCCATTCCGTTTGACGTATTACGTGACGCGGAATATCATTCGTCATGATCCTGTCCTTCCGGTGCAAGCAGACGCAGGCGCTGTTTGAAGGGGCTTCGCCGCCTCGCTTCCGTGCTTTCAGGGATGTCGCGGTGCGTAAGCTGACCCAACTGGACTGCGCGAAGACTCTGGAGTTCCTGCGCTCGCCGCCCGGCAACCATCTCGAAGCCCTGCGCGGCAGCCGGAAAGGACAGTACAGCATTCGAATCAACGACCAGTTTCGGCTTTGATTCGTCTGGACCGAGGCAGGGCCGGTCGAGGTTGAGATCGTCGACTACCACTGAGGAAATGATTATGAGCCGGCCGATCAATCGCATGCGCCCGGTACACCCGGGTGAGATCCTGCGCGAGGATTTTCTTGCTCCGCTGGAGTTGAGTGCCAATGCTCTGGCACTGGCCTTGGGCGTACCCGCCACACGGATCCACGAAATCGTGAAGGAGCGGCGCTCGATTACGGCCGACACGGCTGAGCGTCTGGCCCGCTATTTTGGGGGTGATGCGCAGTCCTGGATGAGTCTGCAGGCTGCTTACGACCTGAAGACACTGCCTACCCGTGATGAGATACGCAAGCGTATCGAGCCGCGCTCCGCTTCGGAGCATGCGTAGATCCGGCAGATAATCGGCACCATGTCGTACTTTCCGTTCCAGCGGACTGTCTTTGGCCACTCTGATCGCGAAGAGCACGGCAACTTGCCCGAGAAGCCGGCCTCGGGCAAGTTGCTCCTGCCCGTTCCCGCAGGCCGGCCGGGGCAGCTTCAGGTGTCCTGAAACACAACTTCCGGCACCTTGCCGGTCCAGTCCTCGGCCGTCTCGGCGATGCGCACCGCGGCCTGTTCGCGGATGCGGATGTCCAGCGGCAGGCCACCGAGATACTCGACCTCGTATTCCTTCGCCATGCGTTCGCCGCCGCCCTCGCCGAATATGTGCTCGACGTGGCCGCAGTTCGAACAGGTGTGCATCGCCATGTTCTCGACGATGCCGAGAATCGGGATCCCGACCTTCTCGAACATCTTGAAGCCTTTCCTGGCGTCGATCAGCGCGATGTCCTGCGGCGTCGTGACGATGACGGCGCCGGTCACCGGGATTTTCTGCGCCAGCGTCAGGTGGATGTCGCCCGTTCCCGGCGGCATGTCGACGACCAGGTAATCGAGTTCGCGCCAGCGCGTCTCGCGCAGCAGCTGCTCGAGGGCCTGCGTGACCATCGGTCCGCGCCAGACCATCGGCGTGTCGACGTCGATCATGAAGCCGATCGAACTGGCCTGGATGCCGTGACCCTCCATCGGTTCGAGCGACTTGCCGTCACGTGATTCGGGCCGTCCGCTGATGCCGAGCATCGTCGGCTGCGACGGGCCGTAGATGTCGGCATCGAGCATGCCGACGCTGGCGCCTTCGGCCGCCAGGGCCAGCGCGATGTTGGCCGCCGTCGTACTCTTGCCGACACCGCCCTTGCCCGAGGCGATGGCAACGATGTTCCGCACGCCGAACAGCGTTTTCACGTTGCGCTGCACCGCATGCGTGCGGATCTTCTGGTAGACGTTGGCCGAGACGTTGGTCACGCCCGGAATGGCCCGCAATGCGGCGATGGTCTCGCGCCGGATCGAATCGATCTGCGAGCGCGCGGGATAGCCGAGCACCACGTCGAGCGACACATCGCCCTCGTCGACACGGAGTTCCTGCGCCGAACCGCCATCCCACAGGTTCTTGCCGGTATTGGGATCGATCACCTGGCGCAGCGCCGCCTTGACATCGTCCTTGGTCACGCTCATCTGCACGTTCCGTCCGTGAATTCAGTTCAGCGAAGTCTAGCAGGCGGCCCCGGCGCTCCGGGGGGTCGCCCCGGCACCGGACAAGGGGATTGGCTTTGCTAAGATCACGCCAATGAAAACACGCACCCTGTTCGTGACGACCGCGCTGCCGTATGCGAACGGTCCGTTCCATATCGGCCACATCATGGAATACATCCAGGCCGACATCTGGGTGCGTTTCCAGCGCATGCGCGGACACACCGTCCACTTCGTCGGCGCCGACGACGCGCACGGCGCGCCGATCATGATCGCCGCTGAAAAGGAAGGCATCTCGCCGCAGGCCTTCGTCGAGCGCATCGCCAGCGGACGACAGGCGTACCTGGACGGTTTTCACATCGGATTCGACCACTGGCACAGCACCGACACGCCGGAAAACGTCGAGCTGTCGCAGTCGATCTACCGCGGCCTGCGCGACGCCGGCCTGATCGACGTGCGCCCGGTCGAGCAGTTCTACGACCCGGTCAAGGCGATGTTCCTGCCCGATCGCTACGTCAAGGGCGAGTGCCCGAGCTGCGGTGCACCGGATCAATACGGCGACGCCTGCGAGCACTGCAGCGCCGTCTATGAAGCCACCGAGCTGAAAAACCCGTATTCGACGCTGACCGGCGCGACGCCCGAGCGGCGCGTGTCCGAGCATTATTTCTTCCGCCTGTCCGATCCGCGCTGCGTCCGGTACCTGCGCCAGTGGACGCGCGAGCGCGATCGCTGGGGCGAGCCGCGCCTGCAGGCCGAAGTCGTCGCCAAGACGCGCGAGTGGCTCGGCAACGCCGACGACCGCCAGCGCCGCGACGGCGGCCCGGCACGCGACAGTGTGGCCAGCGACGGTGTGGCCAGCGGCGGCGCGGGCCGGGCCGCGGACGACCCGGCCGGCGAAGACGCCGGCAGCAGCAGCCTGGCCGACTGGGACATTTCGCGCGACGCGCCCTATTTCGGCATCGAGATCCCCGACGCGCCGGGCAAGTATTTCTACGTCTGGCTCGACGCGCCGATCGGCTATCTGGCGTCGCTGAAGGCGCTGTGTGCGAAGCGCGGCCTGGACTTCGAGGCGCTGCTGGCCGACCCGGCCACCGAACAGGTGCACTTCATCGGCAAGGACATCATTTATTTCCACGTGCTGTTCTGGCCCGCGATGCTGCATTTCGCCGGCCGCAAGACGCCCGACCGCGTGCACGTGCACGGCTTCATCACCGTCAGCGGCGCGAAAATGAGCAAGAGCCGCGGCACCGGCATCTCGCCGCTGCGCTATCTCGACGTCGGCATGAACCCCGAGTGGCTGCGCTACTACCTCGCCGCCAAGCTCAATGCCCGGGTGCAGGACGTCGACTTTGACCCGGACGATTTCCTCGCCCGCGTCAATGCCGACCTGGTCGGCAAATACGTCAACATCGCCAGCCGCGCCGCGGGCTTCATCACCCGCCAGTTCGACGGCCGGCTGCTGCCGGCGGCCGACGTCGAAGACGAGGCGCAGCGTGCACGTGCGGCACAACTGACCGATGCCGTTGCCGAAGCGTACGAGAAGCGCGAATTCGCCACCGTCGCCCGGCTGACCATGGCCTATGCCGACGAGATCAACCAGTATTTCGACGCGCACAAGCCGTGGGAAATGGCGAAGGACGAAGCCCGGCGCGATGCCCTGCACCAGGTCTGCTCGCGCTGTCTCATCGCCTTCTACCGCCTCACTGTCCTGCTGGCCCCGGTGCTGCCGGTGACGGCGGCGCGCGTGGCCGAGTGGTTCGGCACGACCGAGCTGCACTGGCCGCAGCCGCAGACGGCAGGCGGGCCTGCCGACGCGCCGACGCTGAGCCGCTTCCGCCACCTGATGGCGCGCGTCGAGGAAAAGCAGCTCGACGCCCTGTTCGAGCCGCCGGAGGATGCGGCCGGCGCATCATCGGAAACCAGGACGAAAGCTGCGTCGAAAGCATCATCGGACACCGCGGCCACTGCAGCAGCCGATGCCGCGACCTCCGGCTCTCCGGCTGGTCCTGCAGCCACAGCAGCCCATGCCGCCGCGCAGGGAGGCACCGCCCCGATCACGATCGACGAATTCGCGCGCACCGATCTGCGCGTGGCGCGCATCGTGGCCGCCGCGCACGTCGACGGCTCGAACAAGCTGCTGCGCCTCGAGGTCGATCTCGGCGAAGAACGCACACGCACGATCTTCTCCGGCATCCGCGCCGCCTATGATCCGGCGGCGCTGGTCGGGCGCATGGTCGTCGTCGTCGCCAACCTGGCGCCGCGCAAGATGCGCTTCGGCGTCTCCGAAGGCATGGTGCTGTCGGCTTCGGGCGATGATGACAGCGCCGGGCTGTGGCTGCTCGACGTCGACACGGGCGCCCGGCCCGGCATGAGAATCGGCTGAGCACACCGGCGACGATCGGCCACGCCCGATCGCTTCGCGCGCGCTGAACCCCTGCCCCACCCCCCCCTCGGCCGGCCTTTACATCAGAAGATGCATCGACTATAAAGAAACCGGACAGACCGGATGGTCGCTGGCGGAAAGCCCGAGAGAACGCGGCACGGCAGCGGGTTCATGAGACAAGGCACCGGAACGCCGGCGCGGCATCCGGCACACGACCAGTCGGACGGAGATCACACGGAACAAACGGCAGGGCCCAACCAACGACAAGACGGCATGCGTGACAGACGACTGCACGACACGCCGCACTCCTGACAAAGGCTTGAACGGCGCCGCCCTCGCGACGCCGAGAAAGGATTCGCCGGATCGAAAGGCGAAAAACCCGCAGAGGAGGAGACATCGTGGAAGTCACCAGGCGGCAGTTCTTCAGGATCTGCTCCGCCGGGCTTGGGGGATCCAGCATCGCGATGCTGGGCTTCTCTCCCACAGCCGCATTGGCGGAAGTCAGGGAATTCAAACTCACGCACGCGACCGAGACGCGCAACACCTGTCCGTACTGCTCGGTCAGCTGCGGCCTGCTCGTGTATTCGCTCGGCGACAAGGCGAAAAACGCGAAGGCCAAGGTCTTCCACATCGAGGGGGATCCGGATCACCCGGTCAACCGCGGTACGCTGTGCCCGAAGGGCTCGGGCCTGATCGACATGATCAACAGCCCGCAGCGGCTGCGTCACCCGGAAGTGCGCGAAGCCGGTTCGAACGAGTGGAAGCCCATTTCCTGGGACGACGCGCTCGACCGCATCACGAAGCACATGAAGGCCGACCGCGACGCGAACTTCATCGAGAAGAACGCCGAGGGCACGACCGTCAACCGCTGGGACAGCTTCGGTTTCCTCGCCTCGTCGGCTTCGTCGAACGAAGTCGGTTACATCACCGTCAAGACCCTGCGCGCCTGGGGAGTCGTCGCACTCGATACGCAAGCCCGCATTTGACACGCCCCCACGGTATCCAGTCTGGGTCCGACATTCGGGCGTGGCGCCATGACCAACCACTGGGTCGACATCAAGAATGCCGATCTGGTGATCATCATGGGCGGCAATGCCGCCGAAGCGCATCCCTGCGGCTTCAAATGGGTGGTCGAAGCGAAGAAGGATCGCAAGGCGAGACTGATCGTCGTCGATCCGCGCTTCACGCGTTCGGCTGCCGTTTCCGATTTCTATGCGCCGATCCGCGCCGGCAGCGACATCGCCTTCCTCGGCGGCGTCATCAACTATCTGGTGACGAACGACAAGATTCATCACGAGTACGTCCGCAACTACACCAATGCGGCGTTCCTGGTCGACCCCCGCTTCGGCCTCGATAACGGCGTCTTCAGCGGCTTCAACGAAGACAAGCGCAGTTACGACAAGGCGTCCTGGCAGTACCAGAAGGACAGCGAAGGCTATGCGCTGATGGACGACACGCTGCAGAGCCCGAACTGCGTCTTCCAGCTGATGAAGAAGCACTACTCGCGCTACACGCCCGAGCTGGTGAGCCAGATCACGGGAACCCCGAAGGAGGACTTCCTCAAGATCTGCGGGATGATCGCCGAGACGGCGGGGCCCGAGAAGACGATGACCATCCTTTATGCGCTGGGGTGGACGGAACACACGGTCGGCTCGCAGAACATCCGCACGATGGCCATGATCCAGCTGCTGCTGGGCAACATGGGCCGCGCCGGCGGCGGCGTCAACGCACTGCGTGGCCACGCCAACGTGCAGGGCATCACCGACATGTGCCTGTACTCCGAAGTGCTGCCGGGCTACCTGACCGCACCGATGGACAGCGACCGCACGGCCGCCGCCTATCTGGCCCGGGGCACGCCCAAGCCGCTGCGCCGCGGCCAGATGAACTACTGGCAGAACTTTCCGAAGTTCTTCAACAGCCTGACCAAGGCCTGGTACGGCGACGCGGCCACGGCGGGCAACGACTACTGCTACGACTGGATCCCGAAGAAGGACAAGCCATACGATGCGATGGCCATCTTCGAGTACATGAACCAGGGCAAGATGACCGGCTTTGCCTGTCAGGGGTTCAATCCGCTCGCATCGGTAGCCAACAAGCGCAAGATCGGCGACGCGCTGGCCAAGCTGAAATACCTCGTCATCATCGATCCGCTGCCGACCGAGACGTCGGAGTTCTGGAAGAACCACGGCGAGTTCAACGACGTCGATCCGGCGTCGATCCAGACCGAGGTGTTCCGCCTGCCGTGTAACGTCATCACCGAGGACGAAGGCAGCTACACGAACTCCGGGCGCACCTCGCAGTGGCACTGGAAGGCCTCCGACGGCCCGGGCGAGTCGCGCGGCGACACCGAGATCATGGCGGCCATCCATCTGCGCCTGCGCGACATGTACCGCAAGGACGGCGGCAAGTTTCCCGACGCCATCCTGAACCTGACCTGGCCCCACCGCATTCCGGAGAAGCCCTCGCCGGAGGAGCTGGTCAAGGAGTACTCCGGCAAGGCGTGGACCAACCTGACGGACCCCAACGATCCGTCGAAGGTCCTGGTGCGCGCCGGCGAGCAGTTGAGCGGCTTCGCCCAGCTGCGCGACGACGGCAGCACGATCTGCGGCAACTGGCTCTACGGCGGCTGCTGGTCGCCGGCGGGCAACCTCGCCGCACGGCGCAACCCGTACGATCCGTCCGGTCTCGGCCAGACGCTCGAATGGGGCTTCGCCTGGCCGGCCAACCGGCGCATTCTCTACAACCGCGCCGGCGCCGACATGGCCGGCAAGCCGTGGGATGCGTCGAGAGCCGGCATCTGGTGGAACGGCAGTGCCTGGGGCGGCAACGACGTCCCGGACATGCGGCCCAACGCCCGGCCGGACGAACACGTCATGCCGTTCATCATGAACCCGGAGGGCGTGGCACGCCTGTTCGCGCCGGCGATGGCCGAAGGTCCGTTCCCCGAGCACTACGAGCCGTACGAGTCGCCGCTGGATCGCAATCCGATGCATCCGGACAACCCGAAGGCCAGGAGCAATCCGGTCGTGCGGGTGCTGGCCGGCGACATGGAGGCGTTCGGCACGGCCAGGGACTTCCCGTACGTCGCCACCACCTACCGGCTGGTCGAGCATTTCCACTTCTGGACCCAGCACGCGCGGATCAACGCCGTCCTGCAGCCCGAGCATTTCGTCGAGATCAGCGAAGTGCTGGCGAAGGAAAAGGGGATCAAGGCGGGCGACCGGGTCCGGGTGCAGAGCAACCGCGGCTACATCAAGGCGGTGGCGGTCGTGACCAAGCGGATCCGCGTTCTCGACGTCGACGGCAAGAAGGTCCACACCATCGGCATCCCGCTGACCTCAGGCTATACCGGCCTGACCAAGCCGGGCTTCCTCACCAACACGCTGACGCCGCCGGTGGGTGATCCGAACTGCGAGACGCCGGAGTACAAGGCGTTCCTCGTCAACATCGAGAAGATCTGAGGGAGAAGTCATGGCACTGCAATCGCTCGATATCAAGCGGCTGTCGGCAACGACCACTCCCCCGCCGACGATCCGTGAAACACAACAGGTCGCAAAACTGATCGATGTCTCGGCCTGTATCGGCTGCAAGGCCTGCCAGGCAGCCTGCATGGAGTGGAACGACATCCGCGACGAGGTCGGCAACAACTACGGGGTCTATGACAACCCGATGGACCTGACGGCCGACTCGTGGACGGTGATGCGCTATTCCGAGATCGAGGAACAGGGGCGCCTCGAGTGGCTGATCCGCAAGGACGGCTGCATGCACTGCGGCGAGCCCGCCTGCCTGACGGCCTGTCCGTCACCGGGCGCGATCGTCCAGTACGCCAACGGCATCGTCGACTTTCACCAGGAAAGCTGCATCGGCTGCGGCTACTGCATCACCGCCTGTCCGTTCGACGTGCCACGCATGTCGAAGGTCGACGACAAGGTCTACAAGTGCACGCTGTGCTCGGATCGCGTCGCCGTCGGCCAGGCTCCGGCCTGCGTCAAGGCATGTCCGACGGGCGCCATCCAGTTCGGCACCAAGGAGGACATGATCGACTATGCCGGCGAGCGCATCGCCGACCTGAAGGAGCGCGGGTACAGCGAAGCCGGTCTGTACGATCCGGCCGGCGTGGGCGGCACGCACGTCATGTACGTGCTGCAGCACGCCGATCGGCCGGAGATCTACAGCGGGCTGCCGAAGAACGCGAAGAACAGCTCGCTGCTCACGCTCTGGAAAGGCGTCACCAAACCGATCGCATCGCTCGTGCTCGGTGCGGTGGCACTCGGCGGCCTGCTGCACTACGTCATGAAGGGTCCGAACGAGGTCTCGAAAGAAAGCGAGGATGAAGCCGAGAAGGAGGCCAGCCAATGATCCGCAATCCGAAAGACCTGCCGCGGTTCACGCCGCAGGAACGCGCCAATCACTGGATCGTGGCCATCAGCTTCGTGCTGCTGGCGCTGTCCGGCCTGTCCTTCTTCCACCCGGCCTTCGTGCCGCTGAACCAGCTCTTCGGCGGCGGCACCTGGGCGCGCATCCTGCATCCCTACATCGGGGTGTTCATGGCCCTGTTCTTCCTGTTCATGTACTTCCGCTTCCGCGGACTGAACAAGCGGACAAAGGAAGACAAGGAGTGGATGTCCCGGCTGGGCGACGTGATGGGCGGCCGCGAAGAGAACCTGCCGGAACAGGGTAAGTTCAACGCCGGCCAGAAGATGGTGTTCCGGTGGTCGGTGATCAGCATGATCTTCCTGGTCATCTCCGGACTCATGATCTGGCAGGCGTGGTTCTCGGTGTCGGCCGAGTGGCGGCGGGTGGCAGTCGTCGTGCACGCGCTGTTCGCCTTCATCATGATCGCCACGATCATGATCCACATCTACGCCGCCATCTGGGTCAAGGGCTCGATCCGGGCCATGACGGCCGGTACCGTCAGCCGTGGCTGGGCGCGACAGCATCACCGTGCCTGGTACCGGGAGATGACCGGAAAATAGAAAAAAAGGGGCTACTGTTCCCTATCCCGGCCACTTTCCTGCGGGCAGCGATGCCCGCAGGCTTTTTTCACCATGACGAAACTGCTGCAACCCGGACAGATTCCGAAAGCCACTGGCGATCCGCCGCGCGTGATTGCGCCGGACGTCGGCTCGATTTTCGCCCACCGCGGACGTCGCTTCGCCGCGCTGGCGCCCGGTCATTCGCTCGACGACTATCTGCAGTTCATGGGCCATCTGGCCGACGCGCAGCAAAAGGCCGCTGACCAGCTGCCGGCCGTAGCCCTGCCCGACGAGCCGGCGCTGGCGATGGCACGCGAGCACCGCATGCCGCCGATCCCGGCGCAGCGCTGGCCGCGCGAACCACTGTGGCGTGATGCGCTGCGAACGATCCTGAGCGAAGTCGCGGCGCATGCCAGCCCGGCGGCTGCCCGATCGATCGAGGGACTGCAGGCAATGGACGACGACGCCGTCGAGGGGCTGGCCGCGCGCGTGCTCGGCACCGAGCTCTACGGCGAACACGCCGACAAGCTGCCCTTCGTGGCCGCCGCGCTGCAGGTCTACTGGACGAAAATGGCTGCACAGGCCGGCACGACCGCGATCACGCCGATCGACGTGCCCGGCGTGTGCCCGTGCTGCGGCGGACTGCCGGTCATCAGCGTGATCGGCGCCTGCGACGACGTCCCCGGCCTGCGCTATCTGCACTGCTCGCTGTGCAACACCCAATGGAACCTCACGCGCGTCAAGTGCAGCGTCTGCGACGGCCCGGAAAACGCCGTCAGCTACCGGCACATCGACGGCAGCGAGGAACTCGTGCAGGCCGAGGTCTGCGAGACCTGCAAGTGCTATCTGAAAATCGTGCGGCGTGATCGCAACGCCACCGTCGACGCGGTTGCCGACGATCTGGCAACGCTCGCGCTCGACATCCTCGTCGATGCCTCGGGCTACTCGCGCAGCGGACCGAATCTGCTGCTCGTGCCCGGGGAGGTCTAGCAGGGTTCAGGATCTGCACACACTCCCCCACCCTTTCTGCCCGGTCCGGGTGAAAGCATGAACGACACGACCAGACCTCCGCTCAGCCAGCTCCCGCCGGTCGACCGACTGCTGCAAAACACCGCCTTGCAGCCAGCCATCGACCGGCATGGCCGCGCGGTGGTCACCGATGCCGTCCGCGCAGTGCTCGCGCAGACACGCGCGATGGTGAAGGATGGCGCCGCCCTGCCGACGCACGAGGCGCTGCTGGCCGACATCGGCGAGCACATCGAAGCGCGTACGCGCGCGCGCCTGCAGCCGGTCTTCAACCTGACCGGCACCGTCCTGCATACCAATCTCGGGCGCTCGGTGCTGCCGGAATCCGTCATCGAGGCGCTGGTGCGCGCGGCGCGTGCACCGTGCGCGCTCGAATACGACCTGGCGCACGGCGGCCGCGGCGATCGCGACGACGTCGTCAAGGAACTGCTGTGCGAACTGACCGGCGCCGAAGCGGCCACCATCGTCAACAACAATGCCGCGGCCGTTTTTCTGCTCCTCAACACACTGGCCCGGCGCCGTGAAGTCATCGTCTCGCGCGGCGAACTGGTGGAGATCGGCGGCGCATTCCGCATCCCCGACATCATGCGTCGCGCCGGCGCAAAACTGGTCGAGGTCGGCACGACCAACCGCACGCACGCGCACGACTTCGAGGACGCGATCTCGCCGCGCACGGCGCTCGTGATGAAAGTGCACACGAGCAATTACGCCGTGCAGGGCTTTACTGCCGCCGTGCCCGAGCCGGTGCTGGTGCGCATTGCACACGAACACGGCCTGCCCGCCGTCGTTGATCTGGGCAGCGGCACCCTCGTCGCACTCGAACAATGGGGTCTGCCACACGAACCGACGGCGCGCGAGTCGGTTACCGCCGGTGCCGATCTCGTCACCTTCTCCGGTGACAAGCTGCTCGGCGGCCCGCAGGCCGGCCTCATCGTCGGCCGGCGCGAACTGGTCGCCCGGCTGCGGCGCAATCCGCTCAAGCGGGTGCTGCGCGTCGGCAAGCTGACGCTGGCCGCACTCGAAGCGACGCTCGCACTCTACCGCGACCCCGAACGCCTGCCGCAGCGCCTAGAAACTGTGCGCCTGCTGACCCGCACCGAAGCGGAGATCCAGGCGCAGGCCGAGCGCCTGCTGCCCGTCTGGCAACAGGCGCTGGCCGGCTGGCCGCTCGACGCGGCAATCGAACCGGTGCTCTCGCAGATTGGCTCGGGTTCGCTGCCGGTCGATCGCCTGCCGAGCATGGCACTGGTCGCGCGCGCACGCGGCCGGCGCGGCGCTGCCCTGCACCGGCTCGAAGAGGCGCTGCGCCGGCTGCCGATGCCGGTCATCGGCCACATCGGCGAGCAGCGGCTGCGCCTCGATCTGCGCTGTCTGCGGCCGGAGGACGAAGCGGCTTTCGGTGCGCAGCTCAGGCACCTGAATCCGCAGGCGGCACGGTCATGATCATCGGCACAGTCGGTCACATCGATCACGGAAAGACGACGCTGGTGCGCGCGCTGACCGGCGTCGACTGCGACCGCCTGACCGAGGAGCGACAGCGCGGCATCACCGTCGATCTCGGCTACGCCTACGCCGACGATGGCCGGCTGCGCTTCATCGACATGCCCGGGCACGAACGGCTCGTGCACAACATGCTGGCCGGCGCCAGCGGCATCGACCACGTGCTGCTCGTCATCGCCGCCGACGACGGTCCGATGCCGCAGACGCGCGAACACCTGGCCATCGTCGACCTGCTCGGGCTGCATACCGGCGCCATCGTCCTGAGCAAGATCGACCTCGTCACGCCGGAACGCCAGGAGGAAGCCCGCGCCGAAGTCGCCACAGCCGTCGCCGGCACGGTACTCGAGACGGCGCCGGTCTTCGAGGTTTCGGCCAGCACCGACAGCGGTGTCGATGAGCTGCGTTCTTATCTGCTCGCGCAGGCCGACCGCCAGGAAGACCGAACCAGCGATGGCGGCTTCCGCCTGGCCATCGATCGCAGCTTCACGCTGCGCGGCATCGGCCTGGTCGTCACCGGCACCGGTTTCAGCGGCACGGTCGAAGTCGGCGATACCGTCGTCATCACTCCGCCCGGCCTGACGGCAAGGGTGCGCGGCATCCACGCACAGGATCGCGAGGCGCGCAGCGGCCATGCCGGTGAGCGGCTGGCGCTGAACCTCGCCGGCACTTTCGACAAGGACGACATCGCGCGCGGCATGTGGGTCACGGCACCCGGACTGCATGCGCCGGTGACCCGTTTTCATGCGCGCCTGCGCGTACCGGCGGCCAGCCCGCATCCGATCCGTCACTGGATGCCGGTACACGTGCACCTGGGCGCCGCCGACGTGCTCGGACGCATTGCGCTGCTCGAAGGCGAGGAACTGGCGCCCGGCGCCGCCATGCTCACCGAAATCATCGTCGAACGGCCGATCGGCGTACTCTGGGGCGATCGCTTCATCGTGCGCAACCAGTCGGCCACACACACGCTGGGCGGCGGGCGCGTGCTCGACATCTTCCCGCCGGCACGCTACAAGCGCGCACCGTGGCGGCTCGACTACCTGCGCCTGCGCGAACTCGACGACCCGCAACCGGCACTACTGCACGCACTGACACGCCAGCCGGCCGGCCTGAACTTCGACCGCTACGCGCTGGAAAGCAATCTGTCGGAGGCCGCGGCACAGCGCCTGCTCGATGAAGCCGGCCTGACCGCCGTCGACGATGACGCCGGCCGCCTCGTCTTCTCGCCGGAGAACTGGTCGAGCCTGCACGCGCGCCTGCTCGAAGCCGCACGCGCCGAACACGAACGCATGCCCGACGTGATCGGCATCGAACGCGACCGGCTGCGCCGCCTGACCCTGCCGACACTGCCGCGCACCGCCTTCGACCGCCTCGTCAGCGAACTGCTGGCCACCGGAGACCTCGCCAGCAGCGGCGGCTGGCTACACCTGCCGACGCACCGCGCCACGCTGGCCGCCACCGCCGCCGACCTGTGGCGCATCCTCAAGCCCCTGCTCGACGCCACCCCGTACAACCCGCCGCGCGTGCGCGACATCGCCCGACTCACCGGCATGGCCGAAGACAGCGTACGCAGCCTGATGCGGCGCGTCGCCCGCGTCGGCCAGACCTACCCGGTCGCCCACGACCACTATTTCACCGCCGCCGCCGTCGCCGACCTGGCCACCCGCGTGCAGACCCTGTGCGCACGCCACGGCGCCGCCCGCGCCGCCGCCCTGCGCGACGAAATCGGCGGCGGACGCAAGATCGCCATCCACATCCTCGAATTCTTCGACCGGGTTGGCTACACTCGCCGGGTGCGCGACGACCACCTGCTGCGTGACGGCAGCGAAACCCGTCTGTGGGTGGTCGATGAAATGCAGACAGAAGGAGAAGGCGCGCACGAAAATGCGTGAAAGCGCGCACAGCGTCCAGGACCCTGCACACGCGCTTTCGTCATGCTTGAGGAAGAGATCGCACCCCGGTGGGGCGTCCGGTCTTCAAAACCGGGAGGGGCCGCCAGGCGGTCCCGGGTGGGTTCGACTCCCACTCTCTTCCGCCAGTTTCCGGAGTCTCGAGGCTAAGGTAGAGATCGAACTGGATTAGCATGCTCGGTGATACTGGCTTGCAGCGGAACTGGGTCAGTTTTACATCGGCGGTGACACCCTGGTGGCTCGATGAGATCCACCGCCACACACTCGAGCGTTGGGGCAGACAGCAGGCCGTGGGCGGCGGCCGTGACAACGGTGTAGCCGTCGGTCTTGCCGATGATCCTGCCCGCAGTTCTCTCCCACGCCATCAGGTCGGCATCGTTTTGGGAAGCATCCAGATCAAACGACGCTTGCCGTCGCCCGGGGCTACGTTGAGAGCTGTCCAATAGCGCGCCTCTGCTAGACTGGACGAATGAGTGACATTCAACAGCTCAAGGATCATATTTCCAGGCTTTCGCCGCGAGAGCTTGCAGATTTCCGTGCTTGGTACGCCCGGTTCGACGCGGATGAATGGGATCGCCAGATCGGGCAGGATGCAGCCGCGGGCAAGCTGGACGCACTGGCGGACGAGGCGCTGCAGGCGCATGCTTCCGGTAGTACAACCGGTCTGTGAAGCATTTCGCCACGCCGGCGTTCTGGAAAGCTTACAAAACGCTTCCCCTTCCCGTGCAACGGCTTGCCGACAGGAACTACAAGCTACTCAAAAGCGATCCGAATCATCCTTCGTTGCACTTCAAACAGGTTGGGCGTTTCAGGTCAGTCCGGGTCGGGCTTCACTTTCGCGCGCTTGGCGTCGATGTCATCGATGGTGTCGTCTGGTTCTGGATCGGCAGCCATGACGAGTACGACCGGCTCGTCACTCGTTAGTGAGACGGCTTCGCTCGCCTATCCGGAACCGAAAAAAAAAGCCGGAAATCACGGCTTCTCTTCTTCCCACGGTTTGATAGTGCGCAGAAAGGACGCCTAGGAAGGACGAGTGTAACAAGTCTCGACCAT
>DAIUFU010000051.1:0-11364 GCA_036844405.1 Burkholderiaceae bacterium
GATCGTGAACCAGGTCGGGTCGTAACCGAGCGCTGTGGCCAGCGGAAAGAAGATCGGAATCGTGACGACGAGAAAGCCGAGCGCGTCCATCAATGCCCCGCCGACCAGGTAGATCAGCGCGACGATGAGCAGGATCACGCCGGCCGGCACCGGCAGCGATGCGGCCCAGTCGGCCAGTTCGAATGGCAGGCGCGAAACGGTGAGAAAGCGGCCGAAGAGGACGGCGCCGGTGATCAGCAGCACGACCATGGCCGAGATGCGCAGCGTTTCGGTCGTTGCCTGGACGATGCTGGCAAAGGACAGCTTGCGCCGCACCAGGCCGATGACCAGCGCACCGAATGAACCCGCCGCTCCGGCTTCGGTCGGCGTGAACCAGCCAACATACAGGCCGCCGATGACGAGCACGAACAGCACCAGCGCCTCGGCCACGCCCGACAACGAACGGATCTTCTCCGACCACGGCGTCGCCGGGCCGGGCGGCCCGAGGCGGGGATTGCGCTTGCACATCCACTGCACGGTGCCCAGAAAGAGCGCCGTCAGCAGCAGGCCCGGAATGATGCCGGCGAGGAACAGGCGCAGCAGCGACTGCTCGGTCTGCACGGCGATGACGATCATCACCACGCTGGGCGGGATAACGACGCCCAGCGTGCCGCCGACGGCCACGGCACCGGTGCTCAGCGCGCGGTCATAGCCGTAGCGGCGCATCTGCGGCAGCGCGATCGTTCCCATCGTCGCCGCCGTCGCCGAGTTCGATCCGCAGATCGCCGAGAAGCCCGCGCTGGCGGCGATCGTCGTGCTGGCCAGGCCACCGGGCAGACGCCCGAACCACTTGTAGGCGGCGTCATACAGGCGTTCGGTGGTGCCGGAACGGAAGGCGAACTGGCCCATCAGGACGAACAGCGGCACGACGCTCAGCCCGTAGGAGGAGAACTGGTCCCAGACGTTCGTCGCCAGCAGGTGTGTGGCCGCTTCCGGTGACAGCAGCCAGGCATTGCCGAGCACGCCGGCCAGCAGCATCGCAAAGGCGATCGGCATGCCCAGCGCCATCAGCGCGAACATGACGATCAGGCCGATGATCGCAACGAGAGTGAAATCCATGGATGCCGTATCGGGTGAAGTTCCGGGAGCGGTTGCGGTGCCGGTCGTGCCGTCTGCCGCTTCAGCGGTCGGCCGGCTGACCGGCGCCGAACGCGCGTGGCACGGCCCGCAGCAGGTCGGCAAGCAGTGCCAGTGCCAGCCCGGCGCAGCCCAGAGCAACGAGATAGACCCACGGATAGACGATGGCCTTGAGCGTCTCCGACAGCGAACCGGTCTCGTGCAGGACGATGCCGTAGCGGGCGACGTACCAGCCGGTGGCGGTGAACAGGAGCAGCGAGGCGAGGATGACCAGCAGATCGACGATGGCCCGTACCCGCGGCGGCAGGGCCGTGACGACCAGATCGATCGCGACGTGGCCCTGATGGCGCTGGGCGTAGCCCAGCGCCAGCGCCACGGCGGTTGCCGACAGCCAGCCGATCACCTCATACGAGCCGGCCAGCGGCCGGCCGATGCCGCGCAGCACCATGTCGGCGACCGTGAAGAACATCATCACGATCAGCGCAAGGCCGGCGACAGCGGCCAGCAGGCGGTCCGCCAGCCGGGCGACGGTATCGATGCTCCGGATGATGCTCACTGCTTCGAATACTGCTCACTGAGTTCGCGCAGGCGCTTCAGATAGGCCTCGCCGGGCAGATCCTTCGCCTTCATCTCGGTGATCCACTGCGAGACCATCGGCTCCAGCTTCGCGTCCCAGCGCTCGCGCTCGCCCGCGTCCAGCGACACGATTTCCAGGCCGTGGGTCTGCTTCGACCACTCCAGCGCCTTCTCGACGTTTTCCTGATCGTGGTACTTGCCGGTCCAGGAAGCCATTTCCGGGCCGAGTTCCTCGATCACTTTCTTGACGTCGTCCGGCAGGCTGTCCCAGCGCTTGCGGTTCATCACGGCGGCAAAACTGACGATGACGGTCGGATAGTCGGTCACGTATTTCGTGATGCCGGCGAGCTTGAAGTCCTGCAGGATCTCGCGTGACGTCATCGTGCCGTCGATGACGCCGGTCTGCAGGGCCTGCGGCACGTCGGGCATCGGCATGCCGATCGGCGCGGCGCCCAGCGCCTGCAGCACGGGCACGCCGGTGCCGGCGGCGCGCAGCTTCATGCCGGCCAGATCGGCGGCGTTGCGCACTGGTGTGCGCGACTGGATGTAACCCGGTTCGCCGGCGAAGATCGTGATCAGCTTGAAGTTCTCGTACTCCTTCGGCTGGAATTCCTTCGTCACCTCCCACAGTGCGCGGCTGGCGACGAGGGCATTCGGGAAGCCCACCGGCAGCGATGCGCCCGAGGTCAGCGGAAAGCGGCCCGGATCGTAGGACGGCGAGCCGAGGCCGATATCGGCGACCCCCTTGGCGACGCCGTCATACATCTCGCGCGCGCCGAGCAGCGTCGCTCCGGGGAAGGTCTTGACGGCGACCTTGCCGTTGGTACGCTTCGTCAGCTCGTCGGCCCAGTGCTGCATCTGCTTGCCGGGGAAGGTGCCGGCCGGCGCGAAGAAGGCATAGGTCAGCGTGATCTCGGCCGCCTGTGCCGGTACGCCCAGCGCGAAGGCGCCGGCGACCAGCGGTGCCGCAAGAAAGGTCTTCGCCAGTTTCGGAAATTTCATCGTTTCGTCTCCTGCCTTGAAATGGACATCCGGCGATCGGCACAGTTCCGTGCCGGTGCGGATTCGTTCATCTGCGGCCGCGCTCTGTTGTCGGCCGGTTCTTCTCCTGCCGTCATCCGGCCTCTTTCTGCCTGCCCGGCAGCCGGATGTCATGGTCCTCCAGAATGACCTCGCGCACGCGTGCCCGGTCCCAGGCGGGTGTGTGCGGGAACGGCCGCGTGGCATCGAAGCCGACCTTGCTGCCCAGATAGTCCGGGAAAGTGGGATTGAGCCCGTGACCGAAGGCCTGGTCAATGCGGACGATCCCGTGCTGCGGATCGAGGCGGGTGGCCATCGCCCACTCGACATCCGACGGGTTGCGGATGTCGACATCCTCGTCGACGACGGTGACCATCTTCAGCGGCGGAAAGGCGGCGAAGGCCGCCATCAGCGCCTGCTTGGCCCAGCCGGCGCGCTTTTGCGCGATCTGCACGATGGCGTGATAGAAGCCGCTGCCGCCGTGCGAAAACCAGACGTCACGCACGCCAGGCACCTGCTTCTGCAGCAGTGCGAGCACGTTCGCCTCGCCGAGCAGGCCGACCGAGTTGAACACCTCGACGCCCGACAGGATCGTGTGAAAGACCGGCTGGCGTCGACGGTGCACGCGACGCACGTGCACGAGCGGCCGCGGCGCAACGCTCGCGTAATAGCCGGTGACCTCGGCGAACGGGCCTTCCTCGTGCACTTCGCCGGGCACGATCTCGCATTCGAGCGCGAACATCGCGTGCGCCACCATCTCGACCGGCGAGACCGTGCCGGCGACCAGCTGCAGCGGCTGGCCGTGAAAGGCGCTGGCGATGCCCAGTTCGTCGCTGTCGATCGGCGCCGCCTCGGCCGGCGTGGCGGCGCAGAAATGCAGGCCGGGGCCGACGCCGACATTGAGCGTGAGCGGCAGGGTTTCGCCACGTGCCGCCGCCCTCTCCAGATAGGTCTCCAGATGCCGACCGGCATCGATGTTGATCGCCAGCCGGTCCGGACCGACGACCCGGAAGCGCTGGATCGACGCGTTGCGCACACCGGTTTCCGGGTCGCGCGCAATGACGACGCCGGCATCGAAATACGGGCCACCGTCCTTCTCGGCGTGCACCGGGACCGGCAGTCTGGCCAGGTCCACGGTTTTCTCGCTGACCTGCAGGACCGGTCCGCTGTCGACGACCACCGGGGCGACCGGCTGCTGCTGCCAGTCGCGGATGCACTGCGAAACATGCTGCGGCAGTTCGCGCTCGCCGCGGCCGAACAGGGCGCCCAGCAGCTCGCGCGACCAGTACAGGCCGGTGAAGACGGGCCAGCGGCTGCCGCGCACCCGTTCGAACAGCACGGCCTGCGGCTGGCCTTCGAAGCGGGCGGCAATGCCGGCCAGCTCGTGCACCGGATCGACTTCCGAGCGCACGCGCACGAGCCGCTCATGCCGGTCGAGCCAGGTGATGATCGCCGCCAGATCGGCGATCACGGGCACCTTTGCCGCTGACCCTGCGGAGCGCGGGCCTGCCATGATTTCTCCTCCCGTCGCTGGCCGGAACGTTCGTGACCGGCACTGCCGCTGGGCTCGTGCAGTCAGCCCCGGGCCCGTGAAGCCGGGCCGGTCATCGACGATCCGGTTTATTGTTCAGTCTCAAACCGATTTCGACCACATCGTAATCGAAGCCCATGCTGCCGGGAAGAGTGTCCGGCGGCTTTTCGTTCCGGATCACTACGATGGGAGCCATGACGATCGCAATCGACCGGCAACGCAGGGCGGAAGCGCTGCGTGCGCTGCATGCACGCGCTGGTGTATTCGTGATTCCGAATCCGTGGGACGCGGGTACGGCGCGCCTGCTCGCCATGGCCGGATTCGAGGCACTGGCGACGACGAGCGCGGGCTGTGCCTGGGCGCTGGGTCTGCCGGACAACCGGATCACGCGCGAACAGGCGATCGCGCACGTGCGCGCCATCGCCGAGGCGACTGCACTGCCGGTCAGCGCCGATCTGGAGAACGGCTTCGGTGACGATCCCGAAAGTGCGGCGTCGACGATCCGGCTGGCTGCCGAAGCCGGTGCTGCGGGCGGTTCGATCGAGGATACGAATACGCGCAATGCCCGGCCGCAGTATGAATTCGGCTTGGCTGTCGAGCGTGTGCGGGCAGCTGCCGAGGCGGCGCATGCACTCGACGTTCCGTTCACGCTGACGGCGCGCGCCGAGAATTTTCTCGCCGGCAATCCCGATCTCGGCGACACGATCCGGCGTCTGCAGGCCTACCAGGACGCGGGTGCCGACGTGCTCTACGCGCCGGGTCTGACGAGCCGCGAACAGATCGTCGAGATCCTGCGCTCGATCGACCGGCCGCTGAACGTGCTGATGGGTTCGCCCGCGTTGCCGCTGAGCGTGGCCGAACTGGGCGCGCTCGGCGTGCGTCGCATCAGTGTCGGCAGCTCGCTGACGCGGGCGGCGCTCGGCGCCTTCGAGCGGGCGGTGGAAGAGATCCGCAGCCAGGGGACCTTCGGCTTCGGCGCCGACGCCGTTCCCTATCCGGTCATCAACGGGAAATTCGCTTCGGAGCTTCCGTAGCCCCGGAACGTTCGCGGCCATCGACCGTACCCGAGCCTCGTCCTGCGGGCGGAACGGGAGCCGAAGACGGCTTCACCGTTCCGGGGCGCGTCCGCGGCGCAGGAACGGCCCGATCAGCAGCGGCGCGAAATACATCGGAATCTGCGCGACGCCGGTATAGAGCGAGAACGCATCGCCGGCCGTACCCGCGGTGATGACCAGGATCAGGCCGACGTTGCGGTTGCCACTCATCAGCGCACAGGTCCAGGCGTTGGCAAAGCCGGTGCGCCGGAACAGGGCCCAGCCGGCGGCGTGCAGCAGGAACGTCGCGATGCAGGCCGTCAGCAGCAGGCGGCCGATGTAGACCGGATCCGCGACGAGGCGGGCGGTGACACCATCCATCACCGCAATGGCAAAGATCAGCAGCAGGATGACGTTGATGCCGCCGAGCGCCTCGTCATGGCGCAGCAGGCGCGCGCTGCCGGCGGCGCGGCGCACCAGCGCGGCCAGCATGAACGGCAGCGCAACGAGCAGGCTGACGCGCAGGAAGAAGACCACCAGATCGATCTGCAGGCCGCTGCCGGCCAGCAGCACGCCGACCACCGGCGTGAGCGTCAGTGGCAGCAGCATCGTCGTCGTGACCGTGCCGATGACGGCGGCGATGCCGTCCAGTCCGAGGATGAGCGCGAAGACGGCCGCCGAACCGATCGGCGGCGCAGCGCTTTGCAGCACCAGCACCTGACGCAGTTCGGCATCGAGTCCGGCAATGCCGGTCAGCGCCCAGACCAGCAGCGGCGAGGCGACCAGCATCCACAGCACGAAGAGCGCCGGCTGGAGCGGACGGCGGGCGGCCACCGCCATCTGCTGCCAGTCGAGCCGCAGCAGCGCCGTGGCCAGCGTGCCGATGACGGCGGCCGTGAGCAGGGGGCGCACCAGCGCCGCCAGCGCCGGGATCGCCACGCCGATGAATACCCCGGCCGGCAGGGCCCAGCGCGCCTGGCGCCCGAGGGTCACCAGCACCGTGAGCGCCGGTCAGCGATCGAGCGCGAGCAGTTCGGTGCGCATGCCGAGATTGGTGAGCAGTTCGCCGAGCATGGCCGAGGTCACCGTTTCCTCGCCGATTGCGCGGATGCCCCGGCTTTCCATGCACAGATGCCGGCAGCGGATGACGACGCCGACCGCCTGGGGTGCGAGATGGGTCATCAGCGCGTCGCCGATCTGGCGCGTGAGCCGCTCCTGCACCTGCAGGCGCTTGGCGAAGCAGTCAACCAGCCGGGTCAGCTTGGACAGGCCGACGATGCGGCCGTCGGGCACATAGCCGACAGTGGCCGTGCCGAAGAACGGCGCCAGATGATGTTCGCAATGGCTGTAGACCGGAATGCGTCGCACGACGATCAGTTCGTTGTAGCGTTCGGCGCCATCCTCGAAGACCTTCAGGATGTCGGCCGGATCCTGCTCGTAGCCGGCGGTCCACTGCTGCCAGGCGCGCGCTACCCGGGCCGGCGTCTCGCGCAGCCCCGGCCGGTCGGGATCTTCGTGCAGGGTGAGCAGCAGGCGGCGCCAGTCGGCGACCGAAAACGGCAGATCGTCTCCCTGCCGGCCGGTTTCATTCCCGTCCATATGGTGTCCCCCTTCCCCTTCCGGATGTGCACGGCGCCAGTGTATCGCCCGCCCGGTTAGAATCCGGCGCATGGAAAAACTCGCCAATGACACCTTCCTGCGCGCGCTGCGGCGCGAGCCGGTCGAATACACGCCGATCTGGCTGATGCGCCAGGCCGGACGATACCTGCCGGAATACAAGGAGACCCGCAAGCGGGCCGGCAGTTTCCTCGCCCTGTGCAAGAACCCGGAACTGGCCTGCGAGGTCACGCTGCAGCCACTCGAACGCTTTGCGTTCGACGCCGCCATCCTGTTCTCCGACATTCTGACGATCCCCGATGCAATGGGGCTCGGGCTGTATTTCGCCGAGGGCGAGGGGCCGCGCTTCGAGCGGCCGCTGCGCGACGAGAAAGCGATCGCTGCCCTGGCGGCGCCGGACCCGGCCGACGAACTGCGCTATGTGACCGATGCCGTGCGCACGATCCGCAGCGCGCTGGCCGGGCGCGTGCCGCTGATCGGCTTTGCCGGCAGCCCGTGGACGCTCGCCTGCTACATGGTCGAGGGCGGTGCCAGCAGCGATTTCCGTCATGTGAAGAAAATGCTCTATGAGCGCCCCGACCTGCTCGAGCGCATTCTGGCGGTCAACGCCGAAGCCGTGGCCGCCTATCTGAATGCACAGATCGACGCCGGCGCGCAGGCGGTGATGCTGTTCGATTCCTGGGGCGGTGCGCTCGCCGATGGCGCTTTCCAGCGCTTTTCGCTCGAACCAATGCGCCGCGTGCTCAGTGCGCTGCGCCCGCCGCAGGGGGCCGCCGAAGCCGTGCCGTCCATCGTTTTCACCAAGGGCGGCGGCCTGTGGCTGGATGATCTGGCCGGCCTGGGCTGCTCGGCCGTCGGTGTCGACTGGACGGTCAATCTGGCGCGGGCACGCGAGCAGATCGGTGCGCGCTGCGCCGTGCAGGGCAATCTGGACCCGATCGCCCTGCTGGCCGGCGAGCAGGCGGTGCGCACGGAAGCGCAGCGCGTGCTCGATTCCTGGGGTGCCGCCACGCCGGGCTCGGGCCATGTCTTCAATCTCGGGCACGGCATCACGCAGTTCACGCCGCCGGAAAACGTCTCGGCGCTCGTCGACACCGTGCATTCGTACAGCCGGCGTTTCCACGGCGGCTGAACGCCTGCAGCCATCGGGCCGCCGGGCGTAGAGGCGGCGCGGCAGGTGATTTCGGGCGCTCCCGGCACCGTGCATCCGGAGGATTCTCCGCGTGCGCGGCAGGTGCGCCCGCCGACCGTGCAACCGGCGCGAACGGGCGAGTTTTTCGGGCCTGTCGTCGATGGTGACCACTGACTTATGCACAGAAGCCGGCGAATGTCCATAGCTTCGGTGCCGGTTCTGCCGGAATCGATCGATTTTTCCAAGCAATTGATTCATAACGGTTTTAGTTTGCCTAATAGATAGGCAACCGACCTCGGGTGCTGCTGGATTGCGGATTTGTACCCACTGTCGACACTTTATTCACAGTTTTATCCACAGGTTTTGTGTACGACTTGGAAAAGCTCTTTGAACCCGTGTGATTGAGGTCCGAAGTTAAAGCAAATTCTCATCAGGGTTGTGCGGACGGCGCTTTTCTGCATGTAGCGATCGACGTGCCGCTGACGCGTCTGGACGCCCCGCATTTCGACTATGCCCTGCCCGCGGCACTGGCGCCGGTGCACGTCGGCGACTGGATTGTCGTGCCCTGGGGACGCGGCCGGCGCATCGGACTGGTCGTCGGCCTGAGCGACCGCTCGCCGATCGATCCGGACCGCATCCGCGACGTCGAAGCCGTTCTCACCGGGGCGCCGCGCCTGCCGCAGGCCTGGTTCGATCTCGTCGCCTTTGCCGCCCGCTACTACCATCGCGGCATCGGCGAAGTAGCGATTTCGGCGATTCCGAAACTGCTGCGCACGCTGCGTTCGCCGGGCAGCGGCAACCGGTCGCGGACCACCGCTTTCGATCGGGCGCGCAAACGCTGGGCAGCCGCGCAGGAACCGCCGGCACGGGCGCGTGCTGCCAGCGAGGAAACCGGGGAAGACGGAAGCGCCGAGGTGCACGCGGTGCCCGCCGAAAGCAGTGGGCAGTACCGGCCGCTGACAGATACGGTGGCAGGCCCGGCGCCGATTCTCGTGCCGGGGCCGGCGGCCGGCGTTCCAGGCCCCGAACCGGGCGCCGCCCAGCGTGCCGCACTGCAGGCCTGGGAGGCGGTCGCCGGTCATGCGGTGCATGTCCTGCATGGCGTCACCGGCAGTGGCAAGACCGAGGTCTACCTGCGCTGGTTCGCATCGGTGCTGGGTCGCGATGTCGCCGCCCAGGTCCTGCTGCTGGTGCCCGAGATCGCGCTGACACCGCAGTTGCTCGCGCAGCTGCGGCAGCGCTTTCCGGCCGAGCGCATAGCCTTGCTGCACAGCGACACCGGCGACGCCGATCGCGCCGCACACTGGCTGGCCGCCGTCGAAGGGCGCGCGCGTGTCGTGCTCGGCACGCGTCTGGCCGTGCTGGCGCCGCTGCCGGCGCTGGCGGCGATCGTCGTCGACGAAGAACACGATGCGTCGTACAAGCAGCAGGAAGGCGTGCGCTACTCGGCGCGCGATCTGGCCATTGCCGCCGCCGCGCAACGCGGCATTCCCGTTGTGCTCGGCTCGGCCACGCCGTCACTCGAGACCTGGCACGCGGTCCGGCGCGGCCGCTACCGGCTGCAGACGATGGACGAACGGATCGGCGGAGCGCCGCTGCCGCGGATCGAATGCGTCGACCCGAGCGGCACGAAGCTGCAGCACTCGCTGGCGCCGCGCGTGATCGAGGCGATGGCCGAGGTGCTGGCAGACGGCCGTCAGGCGCTCGTCTTCGTCAACCGCCGCGGCTATGCGCCGGTGCTGACGTGCCCATCATGTGGCTGGCTCAGCCGCTGCCCGGAATGCTCGGCTTACCGGGTGCTGCATCGCCTCGATCCGTCCGATGGCGCGGCGCACGCGAAACCGGGGCCGCGGCGCTACCGGCTGCTTTGTCATCATTGCGCCTCGGGTACGCCGGTGCCCCGACATTGCCCCGATTGCGGCAATGCCGGCCTGGAAGCGCTCGGGCGCGGTACCCAGCGGCTGGAAGAGTCGCTGGCCGAGCTGTTCCCCGGAACGCGGATCGCCCGCCTCGATCGCGACGTCGCGCGCCGTCGCGGCGCCGCGCAGAAAGTGCTCGATGCGGCGCATGCCGGCGACGTCGACCTGCTGGTCGGCACGCAGATGCTGGCCAAGGGACATGATTTCCGCCGGCTGGCGCTGGTGGTGGCGCTCGACGTCGATGCGGCCTTGTACGCAGCCGACTTTCGCGCGCCCGAACGCCTGTTCGCGACACTGATGCAGGTGGCCGGGCGTGCCGGCCGCAGCGGGCTGTCCAGCCGGATGCTGGTGCAGACACGCTTTCCGGCGCATCCGCTGTTCGCGTTTCTCGCCCGCCACGACTACGCCGGTTTTGCCGACCGGCAGCTGGCCGAACGGCGTGAAACCGGCCTGCCGCCCTGGCGTTACCAGGCCATGCTGCGCGCCGAGGCAAAGGAGCTGGCGCAGGCACTCGCCTTTCTCGAACAGGCCCGCGAACAGGCCGAGGCGGCCGGCGCCGGGGCAGCGGGCGTCACCGTGTTCGATGCCATTCCGATGCCGATGACGCGTCTGCAGGGGCGCGAGCGTGCGCAGTTGCTGGTCGAGGCCGCGCGCCGCCCGCCACTGCACCGGTTTCTCGCGCAGTGGCTGGCCGTGCTGCGCGGGATCCCGGCGCCGGTCGCCTGGCAGCTCGACGTGGACCCGCTGGAGATTTGAGAACGGGTCAGAGCGCGCGCTGGCCCAGTTCGCGCATCTTGCGGAAATGGCGATCGTGTCGGCGCCGGCTGCTGCCGTCGACCATGCCGATCAGCGTCTGGCGCACCGGTTTCAGGCCGCAGGTCGCGAGCACGTTGCGTTCGAGGCCGCGTATGCCGTGTCCCAGGAAATACCAGCGGTACAGACTGGCCGGCATCCCCATGGTGACGACGACGCGTGCCGATCGTCCGGCCAGCGCGCGGCGCCACTGCTGACGTTCGTCCGTCTGGACGGCGAATCCCGGGCGCAGCACCTGTTCGAGAAAGGCTTTCACGAGCGCCGGCATGGTGCCCATCCACAGCGGAAAGAACAGGACAATGTGCTGCGACCAGCGGATCGCTTCCTGGGCCGTCTGCAGCGATTCGGGCAGGCTGCCCGAGGTCCACTCATCCTTCGAGCGCAGCAGCGGGAAGTCGAGTTTGCCGATCTCCACACGGCGCACCGTGTGTCCGGCCTGTTCGGCGCCCTCGGCATAGGCCTGCGCGAGCGCGTTGCCCAGCCGCTCCGGGCGTGGATCGGGGTGTCCGAGCAACAGCACAACGCGGCGTTTGGTCTCGTCACTCATCGGTAGTCGGTTTTCCTGTAGGTGAGAACGGAACGAAGGGAAAGAAGGGAAAGAAGGGA
>DAIUFU010000051.1:11464-15093 GCA_036844405.1 Burkholderiaceae bacterium
AGTCGGTTTTCCTGTAGGTGAGAACGGAACGAAGGGAAAGAAGGGAAAGAAGGGAGGGCGCACAGGGAAGCAGGCCTCAGAGCGAGTCGATGTACGCAATCATCCGCCGCAGGCCCTGCGCGTCGGGCAGGCGGCCGGTGGCGGCGCCCAGGTTGTCGACCAGATTGCGCACATTGCTGGTTGCCGGCGTCACGGCAGTCACTGCGGGATGCGCGAGAACGAATTTCAGGAAGAACTGTCCCCAGGTGGCGATATCGTACGCTGCTGCCCAGTCCGGTAACGGATGTCCGTCGACCTTGCGCCACAGGCGGGTACGACCGAACGGCTGATAGACAAGCACGGCGATGTTCCGCTCCTGTGCCAGCGGAAAGATCCGCTCTTCCATCGTGCGATGGTCGATCGCGTAGTCGACGCCGATGAAGTCGAGCCGGTGGCTGCGCATGATCTGTTCGAGCGCCGCATATTGTCCGGGGCTCGTGGTCGTGACGCCGGTGTACCGGATTCGCCCGGCGGCGCGATATTCCTCAATCAGCGCGAGCTGCGTCGGCACGTCGCCCAGGTTGTGCACCTGGATCAGGTCGACCGCCTTTTTCCCCGCGCGTTCGATCGAGCGGTTCAGTTGTGCCCGTGCGGCGGCCGGATCGGCTCGTCCGCCATCCCGTCCGCCGGCGGCGACGTTGACCTTGGTCGCCCAGAACAGTTGCCTGCTGAAGTCACGCTGCCGCGCCACATCGCCGGCGACCTTTTCGGCCGCGCCGTAGCTCGGCGCCGTATCGAAGACCGCGCCGGGCGTGCGCGCCAGCACTTCGAGCAATGCGCCGACGGTTGCCGTATCGCCTTCGCCGGCGATGCGGGCGAACGAGGCCGAACTGCCGAGACCGACGGCCGGCAGTTGCTCACCGGTGCCCGGAATGCGCCGCGTGATCAGCGCCCGCTCGCTGTCATCGTCGCCCTTGCCGGCGGCACGCAGCGCGCGCGGGGAGACGGCCAGCGCCAGGCCGGCCAGGCTGGCTGCGGTCAGGTAATCGCGTCGTGAAATCATGTCGGAATCCTGTCTTTCGAAGTGAAATTCGCCGTCGTTTCCGGAGCAATGCGCTGTTGTCGCCGCCCCAGCCAAAGGCCGAGGGCCGCCCAGACCAACGCCAGCGGGATGGCGACGCCGGCCAGCCCGGCGAGGCCGGTGCCCAGGCGTGCGGCCAGCCCCTCGATCTGCGCGCCGGCGACATCGCCACCACGATAGGCGAAAGTATCGATGAAGGCCTTGGCCTTGTACTTGTCGGCCCGGCCGACGACCGTATACAGCGTCTCGCGCGCCGGTCGCGCCAGTGCGCGCTGCACGGCGCTGAAGGCAGCCTGGAAGAGGATCAGCATGGCCAGGCTGCCGACGATCGCCAGTCCGGCGAAGCCAAGTGCGGCAGTGACCGGCAGCAGCGTCAGCGTCACGGGCACGCCGAAGCGGCGCATCAACCGGCCGGCGAACAGCGCCTGCAGCAGCAGCGTCGTCGCCTGCGTGATCAGGTCGATGCGCGCGAATACCGTCGTGCGCAGATCCATGTCGTCGCCCAGTGCTGCAACCATCTGCAGGCGCGTGAAATAGATCAGCGTCGCCATGATGCTCATCAGGATGACGTAGACGGCGATGCCGGACAGATAGCGTGAGCGAAAGACCGCGCCGATGCCCTGCCAGGCGCTGCCGCCGATGATTGCGCGGTTTTCGGCGGCCGCGGAGCCACTGGTGCCGGCGGTGGCCGCGTCCTGGCCGCGTGCGATCCGGCTGGCGAGCAGCAGTGCGACGAGCAGGAAGCCGGCCGAGACCAGCAGCAGGGCCGGCGTGCCCAGCGGGCGTGCGAGCAGCGACGCCAGCCAGGGGCCGAACATCGCGCCGAGCGTGCCGCCGACCGAGATCAGCGCAAAGAAGCGCTTGCTCTGCTCGAGCGTGAACCGGTCGGCCATCAGCGCCCAGAACAGCATCGTCGCGAAGAGATTGAAGACGCTGAACCAGACGTAGAACACCTGGCCGCTGGTCTGGCCGATGGCCGCCGGCGCCAGCACCAGCAGCAGGAAGAAGCCGGTCAGACTGAGCGCGAAGAAGACGTACGTGATGGCGATGAAGCGCAGGCGCCGGAAGCGGCTGACGAGCCAGCCGAACACCGGATTGGCGAGCAGCGTGACGAGTGCGGTACCGACGAACAGCCAGCGCACGGCCTCGATGCCGCGCTGCATGCCGCGCGCATCGCGCGCCGGGCGCAGCAGCATCAGTGCCGTCAGCACGCAAAAGAAGCAGGCGCCGGAGAGCAGCACCGGCGCCAGTTCGCCGCGCTGCAGGGAGAGGAGGCGCCTGAGCGCTTGCGCGATTCTCTCTGTCGCGTGCGCGAGACGATCCAGCGCGTGCGCGAGGCTCATTCGTCGATCCGGATCCATCCGCGCCCTTCTCCCCCGACGGGTCCCGGGTCTTTCCTTTTCTGGCACGATCAGGGCTACCGGGTCGACGTCCGGCTTCCACCGGATCCCGGAAGGAGGTCATCCGTCATCATGACCGAATCTGCGCGGCTGCGCTTTCACGTGCCCGAACCGGCTGTCCGGCCGGGAGACCCGCCCGATTTTTCCAATGTGAAGATCGCGGCGGCCGGGGCCGTCGACCGGCCGCCGGTAGACGTCGACGCTGAATCCATCCGCGAGCACGCCTATTCGATCATCCGCGTGCTCGATCGCCAGGGCAACGCGGTCGGTCCGTGGGCCGGGCTGCTGGACGATAGCCAACTGATTGCTGGCCTGCGCGACATGCTGATGCTGCGCGCGCTCGATGTGCGCGCACTGATGGCGCAGCGCCAGGGCAAGATCTCGTTCTATCTGCAGCACATGGGCGAGGAAGCGGTCAGCTGCGCGTTTCGCAAGGCGCAGCGCAAGGGCGACATGAATTTCCCGACCTATCGCCAGGCGGGCCTGCTGATCGCCGACGGCTACCCGATCTTCGACATGCTGTGCCAGATCTACTCGAACGAGCGCGACCCGCTGAAGGGACGGCAGATGCCGGTGCTCTATTCGGTGCGCGCGCACGACTTCTTTTCGCTCTCGGGCAATCTCGGCACGCAGTTTCCGCAGGCCGTCGGCTGGGCGATGGCGTCGGCCATCCGCGGCGACACCGGCGTGGCCGCCGGATGGATCGGCGACGGTTCGACGGCCGAATCGGATTTTCATGCGGCGCTCGTCTTCGCCTCGACCTACCGCGCGCCGGTCGTGCTCAACATCGTCAACAACCAGTGGGCGATCTCGACCTTCCAGGGCATCGCGCGTGGCGGCTCGGGCACGTTCGCCGCACGCGGCCTGGGCTTCGGCCTGCCGGCACTGCGCGTCGACGGCAACGATTATCTGGCGGTGCACGCCGTCGCCAGCTGGGCCATCGAACGGGCGCGGCGCAACGGCGGCCCGACGCTGATCGAGCACGTCACCTACCGGGTCGGCGCGCACTCGTCGTCCGACGACCCGGCCGCCTACCGGCCGAAGACCGAGTCCGACGCCTGGCCGCTGGGCGATCCGGTCATCCGCCTGAAGAATCATCTGATCGTGCGCGACGTGTGGAGCGAGGAGCGTCACCGCGCGCTCGAAGAAGAAGTGATGGCCGAGGTCAT
>DAIUFU010000052.1:0-3322 GCA_036844405.1 Burkholderiaceae bacterium
TCATTGCATTGGAAATCCGCATGTCAGACCCGATCCGTTACCTGTGGGAGCCGGCCGCCGTTCCGTCCGTGCCGGTACGCGGCGACGAGCGCCATCTGCCGGTTCATCGCCTGTTCTTCGTCGGGCGCAACTATCTGGCGCATGCGGCCGAAATGGGCGTTTCCGTCGACAAGAGCGCCGAGCGCCCGATGTACTTCACCAAGTCGACGCGGGCGCTGGTGCTGTCGGGAGCGACGATCGCCTACCCGCCCGAAACCAGCGATTTTCACTACGAGATGGAACTCGTCGTCGCCATCGGCACGGCCGGCTGGCAGATCGCGGCGGCCGATGCGCCGGCGCACGTCTACGGCTATGCCTGCGGGCTGGACATGACGCGCCGCGATCTGCAGCGTGCGGCGCGCGAGAAGCGCCATCCGTGGGATCTTGCCAAGGATGTCGAGAACGCCGCCGTGATCAGCGAGATCGTGCCGATGCCGGGCAGCCTGCTCGAGTCCGGCCGGATCGAACTCTCCGTCAACGGGCAGATCCGTCAGCAGTCCGACCTCGACCGGATGATCTGGAACGTCCGGGAAATCATCGCCGATCTGTCGTGCTACTACCATCTGCAGCCTGGCGATCTGATCTATACGGGCACGCCGGAAGGCGTCGGCCCGGTCGTCCCCGGCGACCGGCTGGCCGGCCGGATCGAACACGTGGGCGACATCACGCTCGCGATCGGCGAGCCTGGCTGAACCGCGGACGGGGCCTTCGCGGACGAGCTTCCCGCGCCGGCCGGGAGAGCGTGTTTGTGTGCCGCAGCGGGTGCGGGCGGCGCGGGTGCGGCGGTGCCGGTATCCATCAGGAGATGCCGGCGGTGACCGCCTGCCTTTCGGTCTGCCGGACTGCTGCGCCGGCGCCCCGGATCAACGAAGCGATGTGCGCGCGCAGCACGCCGAATTCCGGATGGCTGCGCGTGCCGATCTGGTCGCGTTCGTGCGGGAAGCGCACTTCGACCTGATCCTGCACGCAGGTCGGTGATTTCGACAGCACGATGACGCGGTCCGACAGGTAGACGCTCTCGTCGATGTCGTGCGTGATGAAGAGGATCGTCATGTCGAAGCGCTTGCGTACCGACAGCACGAGGTCTTCGAGATCCTCGCGCGTCTGCGCATCGACCGAGGCGAACGGTTCGTCCATCAGCAGCAGATCGGGCCGGCAGGCGATGGCCCGGGCAATGGCCGCGCGCTGCTGCATGCCGCCGGACAGCTGCCACGGATATTTGGCTTCGTGTCCGCGCAGGCCGACGGCTTCCAGGCATTCGTCGATGCGCGTGCGGCGTTCGCCGCGCGCCAGGCCGGCGGCAGCCAGCGGGAAGTCGACGTTGCGCTCGATCGACATCCACGGATAGAGCGAACGGCTGTAGTCCTGGAACACCATCGCCAGGCCGGGCGGAATGCCGCGTACCGGCGTGTCTTCGAGCAGCACCTGGCCGTCGGTGGGCTGCAGCAGGCCCGAGATCGAATAGAGCAGCGTCGTCTTGCCGCAGCCGGACGGCCCGACCAGCGAAACGATCTGCCGGCGTCGCACCTCGAAGCCGATCCGGTCGAGAATCAGTGGCGCCTGCGGCCCGCGGCCATAGGCGTGACTGAGATTCTCCACGCGCAGCAGTGCGCGCAGCGGTTCGACGGAAGATTCCTGCGCACTCATGGCTTGCCTCGTCTGTTCATGTCTTTTCTTCCCGCTCTCCGGGCAGCCAGCGCAGTACCCGCTTCTCGATCACGGTGACGATGGCGTTGAGCAGGTAACCGATCACGCCCAGCAGGACGATGCACGCCCACATATTGGTGAGGGCAAAGCTCTGCTGCTCGAACATCAGGCGATAGCCGATCCCGCTGGTGGCGGCGACCATTTCCGACAGGACCATGACGATCAGCCCGAGTGCGGTGCTCACGCGCAGGCCGGCGAGAATGAGCGGCGCGCTGGCGGGCAGCACGATCTCGAGCAGACGCCGGCGCAGACCGATGTGGAAGACACGTGCGGTGGCGTGAAAGAGCGGTTCGACCGCGCGCACGCCGGCAACGGTATTGAGCAGGATCGGCCACACCGACGTGAAGGCGATGAGCGTGATGCGCATGCCCGAACCGATGCCGAACAGGAGCATGAAGATCGGCACGAGCGCCACCGGCGGCACCGACCGCATGAACTGCAGCGTCGGATCGAGGTAGTCGCCGGCGCGCGGCAGCAGGCCGATCAGCGTTCCGGCCGATACACCGATGATCAGCGCCAGCACGAGCCCGAGGACGACGCGCTGCAGGCTGGAGAGGACGTCGGTGACGAAGCCCGGCGTCACCCACAGGCTGGAGGCCGGCCCCGAGAACCACAGTTGCTGCGCGTGTTCGAGAATCGTCGTCAGTGGCGGAAACCAGAAGACCCCGGCCGAGCGCGCACCCGCCTCCCAGGCGATGGCGGCCACGACCAGCACCCAGACGTGCGTCACGAAGGCGCGCGACAGATGCCAGCGCTGCGCGCGCGCCGGCGTGGCCGCGGTTGCGCTCATGGCGGCGCTCATCGCTCGGCTCCCGTTCGCCAGGCCGGATGCCAGGGCAGCAGCCGGCGTTCGGTCGCCGCCAGCGCCCAGTTGCTCAATGCGCCCAGCAGACCGGCGATCGCGGTGCCGGCGAAGACCAGGTCCGCGCGCCCGGCACCGGTGTTGGCGTCGAGAATCCAGACGCCCAGGCCGGTGCGGCTGCCGCCGAGCATCTCGACGCTGATGGCGAGCACCAGCGCGATCGGGGAGGCGACGCGGATGCCGGTCGCCAGATGCGGCAGCGTCGACGGCAGAAAGACGTGCACGAAGCGCTGCAGCCGGCCGATGCGGAAGACGCGCGCCGTGTCGTGCTGCACGCGGTCGATGGCGCGGATGGCCGAGACGATGTTGTACAGGATCGGCCACATCGCCGCATAGAGGACGAGGGCCAGCTTCAGCGACAGGCCCTGGCCGAGCACGAGCATGCCGAGCGGGATCAGCGCGACCGACGGAATCGGGCGGATGAAATCGAAGAGCGCGCGAAAGGATCGATCGAGAAAGCGGTTCGAACCGATGACGAAGCCGAGCGCGACCCCGGCCACGACGGACAGTGCGAGGCCGAGGAGCCAGGCCTGCACGGTATCGAGCGTCTGGCGCAGGAAATCGGCGTCCACGCACAGTTCGACCATCCGTTTCAGCACGGTCGACACATGCGGCACGTACTGCGGATCGGTCAGGCCCGAGCGCGTCAGGTATTCGGCCAGTGCCAGAACGAGGACGACGCCGACGATGCGACGCGTGCGGCCGTGCCGGCGG
>DAIUFU010000052.1:3422-5091 GCA_036844405.1 Burkholderiaceae bacterium
TGGCTTCAGTCACCGAAGAACACCGCCGTGTCGAAATGGCCCGGGAGCAGACCGTTGTCGCTCATCAGATCGGACAGATGCTGCAACCTCGCTCGATCGAGTTCCGCCGTGTAGGCCGGCAGGCCGATGCGGGTGGCGATCGCTTCCGGAATCTTCGTGAAGGTGGGAATGGCGGCACGCACTGCGGCCGGATCACCGGCGGCGCGTTTGCTCGCTTCGGCCATGGCCTGGCGGAAACGGGCAGCCACGTCGGCGTTTGCCCTGGCCCACGATGCGGACATCATGTAGCCGGCCGCCGGCACGTCCTGCATGGTGCCCGCGAACGGGTCGAAGAGATCGCGCGTCTTGCCCGAATCGCGTGCCTGCGTCAGGAAGGGCTCGACGAGCCAGGCGGCGTCGACCTGGCCGTGTTCCAGCGCCGACAGCATGTTCGGAAAGGGGAAGCTGACGAAGGTGACCTGCTTCGGATCGACGCCGGCGGCCTTCAGTGCCTCCTGGATGCCGAGGGTGCCGAAATTGATCAGGGCCGACACGGCGACGCGCTTGCCGGCGAGATCGGCGGTGCTGCGCACGGCGCTGTCCTGCGCGACGACGATCCGGCTGAAGTCGTTGTTGACGTTGTCGGCCGGTGCGGCCAGGCGCAGCGGCACGCCGCGTTGTGCCGCCAGGATGAACGGCACGTAGCTGCCGAAGGCGAATTGCATGTCCCCGGAGACCAGACCCGAGGTGGCCTGTGCCGCGCCCGGTGCCGGCGTCGTCTCGACCGACAGGCCGTGACGGGTGAAGATGCCCTCGCGGATGGCCAGGAACAGGGGGGCGGTGTCCGAGACATTCAATACGCCGACCGTGACCTTGACCGGTGCGGCCGCCCGGTTTGCATCGGTCGTCGAGGCGGCCGTCGCCGGCAGTGCGCGCAGGCCGAGCGCAAGAAGCAGCAGCGCCGCGAACAGAAAGCCGTGATTCAGGGTTCTTCGCATGACAGTTCTCCTCCAGGGCTCTTGCAATGGCACGGATCCGGGAAAATCGGCGGGGTACGTCCGACGGTCAGCCGCCGACGGTTTCACGGACGGGGCGGGCGTATCGCATCCTTGCCGCATCCGTGCCGTCAGTAATAGTGGGACGAAACGACGTGTGCGTCGATCACCGACGGCTGGCCCGAGTCGAGCGCGATGCGCAGTGCGTCGACCAGTTCCTCTTCCGAGCGCACCGTGAAAGCGCGCACGCCGAATCCGCGCGCAATCATCGGAATGTCGATCGTCGGCATCGAGAATGACGAACCGGGGAAGCAGTTCGCCTGCTGTGCCGTCCGGTCGAATTGACCGAGACCACGGCGTACCGCCATGTAGCCGTCGTTGTTGATAATCACCGCAACGACCGGTGCGCCCAGGTGCGCCGCCGTCCACAGGGCATGGATGTTGAACAGCGCGCCGCCATCGCCGACGAAGGCGACGACGCGTCGCCCCGGCATGCCCAGTTGCACGCCGACGGCGGCCGGTATGCCCCAGCCGAGTCCGCCGCCCGAGGTGCCGAAATAGGCGCGTTGGCCGCTCAGGCGAAAGTGCGACTGCATCATCGACTTCGACAGCACCGATTCGTCGACGATGACGATGTCTTCCGGCAGGATCTCGTCCATCCGCTGCAGCAGGCGCACCGGCTGCATCCGCTGCAT
>DAIUFU010000052.1:5191-14676 GCA_036844405.1 Burkholderiaceae bacterium
GGATAGATCTTGCCGAGTTCGTCCGCGTCGGCGCCGATCTGCAGCAGGCGGATGCCCGGATGCAACGCGGCTTGTTCCGGCCACGCGTATTCCATGAACAGGCGCGCTCCGAGGGCGACGACGACGTCGGCATCGGCCACCACCGCCGACTGCGCGGAAAAATTGCCGTGGTAGCAGGGATGGTCGGTGGGGAAGTTCAGCGCGTTGGTGGTGAACACTTCCTCGCCGACGACCGGAATGCAGAGTCGTTCGACGAGATCGACGAGCAGGGGCAGGGCCGATCCGGCACCGACGCCATTGCCGGCGATGATCAGCGGGCGCTCGGCGCTGCCCAGGGCCTCGACGATCCGCGCGAGCTCCTCCGGATGGGCGCGCAGCGTGACCCGGTCGGCACGCCGCCGGTCGCGGCCGACGAAGCCGGCATCGAGTTCGGCGGCCATGTAGTTCTCGGGCACGGCCAGAAAGACCGGGCCGGGCGCGGGCGCAGCCGCCACCTTCAGGCCGCGCAGCACGAGTTCGGGCAATTTCTCCGGCAGCGTCACCCGCCAGGCTTCCTTGGTTACCTGGCGCACCAGTCCGGGCAGGTCGGGTACTTCGCAGAAGCAGCCCCGGGCCGACAGGCGGTCGTCCTTGTCGCCGGCGATCACGAGCAGCGGCGAACGGTCGCTGCGCAGATTGATGAGGTTGGCCAGCGTGTTGGCGGTGCCGACCGAGGTGTGCACCATGACGACGCCGGTGCTGCGCGTGGCCCGCCCATAGCCGTCGGCCATGGCGACCGCAACGCCTTCGTGCAGGCACAGATGAAAATCGATGCCGCTCGAGACGCTGGCATCCAGAAACGGGACTTCGGTCGTGCCCGGGTTGCCGAAGATGCAACCGATGCCGTTTGCTTCGAGTACCGCGAGTGCTTCACTTGCCGCCGATGCCATGTCGTCCCTCTTCCGTGTCCCTGCCTGTGTCCCTTCTTTGCGCCCGGGGGAGATCGCCGGTTCCCGATAGCCATGACCGAACCGGATCCGGGCGCTGGTGCACCAGGGATTCATGGCAATCTTCGGGACAGTTCCACTGTTTCGCTATCCGGATTGCGCGTTTCCTGTCCGGATTGCGCCGATTCATGCAGATCGACAGTCCCCTGGCCGGGTTTCCATCCTTCCGGACGACGGATCTCGAGGAGGCACGCCGCCATCTCTGCCGGATCCTGTCGCCGCACGCGCTGCACCTCGTGCACGAGCGCGCGCGGCTGGACGTGTGCTGCCGCAGTGTCGAACTCGGCGACACCGTGCTTCTCTACGCCCGCTACGGTGCGGCCGTGCGACTCGACCCCGGGGCCCTCGAGGACTTCTACCTCGTCGGCATGCCGCTGGCCGGCAGTTCCACGATCCGTACCCGGCGCTGGGAACTGGTATCGCATCCGGACGTCGCCTCGGTGCAATCGTGCATGCAGCCGATGCAGACGCAGTGGGATGACGATTGCAGCAAGCTGTCGATCAAGATCTCGCGGCCGGCGCTCGACCGCCGGCTGGCGGCACTGCTCGGCTACGCGCCTTCGCGCCCGGTCGAGTTCCGGCCCGGGCTGGAACTGGACAGCCGGGATGGTGCCACCTGGAACGGACTGATCCGCTTCGTGCTGACCGGGCTCACGCCGGACTCGACCTGGCTGGGTTCGGCGACCGGGCGGCAGGCGCTGGAAGAAACGCTCATCTCGACGCTGCTGCTCGTGCAGCCGCACAACTACAGCGAGGCCCTGCGCCGGGATGTGCGCGCGCCGGCGCCGTCCTTCGTGCGCCGCGCCGAGGAGATGATCATTGCCGACCCGGTGCTGGAAGGGGGCGTCGGGGCACTGGCCGGTCATCTCGGGGTCAGTGTGCGCACACTGCATGCCGGTTTCCGGCGCCACCGGGAGATGACCCCGCTGGAATTCGTGCGCCAGCAGCGTCTGGCGCAGGCGCGCGAACGACTGCTCGGCGCCGATGCCGGCACCCGGGTCACCGACATCGCACTGGCCGTGGGTTACGCGCATTTCGGCCGCTTTGCGGCCGACTACCGGGCCCGGTACGGGGAACCGCCGTCAGCGACGCTGCGTAGCGCCTGATCGGCGCATCATCGGGCGGGCTGTGCCCCGTCACAGCCGATCTTCCCCCTGTTTGCATTGCACCGCCGTGCACGGAACCGGCATGACGGGGCACAATGTTGCGCTCGCGATGCGGTCCGGACCCGTCCATCAGGCCGACCGCCTTACCTCGAATTCCAGGGAGAAAAACAGGATGCCCGGCTTGCTGCCCGATGTCGATCCCGATGGCCTGCTCGAATACTCGGTCGTCTACACCGATCGCGCGCTCAACCATATGTCACAGAAGTTCCAGGCGGTGATGCGCGATATCTCGGGCACGCTCAAGGAGGTCTATCACGCACGCTCGGCAATCATCGTGCCCGGCAGCGGCAGCTTCGGCATGGAAGCGGTGGCCCGCCAGTTCGCCACCGGCCGCAAGTGTCTGGTGATCCGCAATGGCTGGTTCAGCTACCGCTGGAGCCAGATCTTCGAGATGGGCGGCATCACGGCGCAGACCCTGGTCGAGAAGGCACGCATCAAGGGTGCCGGGTCCGGGCCGAAAGCGCCGTTCGGGCCGCCGCCGATCGGGGGCCTGCTGGCGACGATCGAGCGCGAGCGCCCGGAAGTGGTGTTCGCGCCGCACGTCGAGACGTCTTCCGGGATCCTGCTGCCCGATGATTACCTTACCGAGGTGGCGCGTGCCGTGCACGCGGTCGGCGGGCTGTTCGTGCTCGATTGCATCGCTTCGGGTGCCCTGTGGGTCGACATGCAGGAGATCGGCGTCGACGTGCTGCTGAGTGCGCCGCAAAAAGGCTGGAGCGGACCGGCGTGCTGCGCGTTCGTGATGCTGGGCGAGGAGGCGCGCCGGCGCATCGACGAGACCACCAGCACGAGCTTCTCGTGTGATCTGCGCAAGTGGCTGCAGATCATGGAAACCTACGAAAACGGCGGGCATGCCTATCACGCCACGCTGCCGACCGACGCCCTGCTGGCGGTGCGCGCGGCACTCGACGAGACGCGTGAATTCGGTTTCGAGGCAGCGCGCGCGGCCCAGTGGCGCCTGGGCGAACGCGTGCGCACGATGCTGGCCGACAAGGGCTATCCGGGGGTGGCGGCGGCCGGCTACGAGGCACCGGGCGTGGTCGTTGCCTATACCGACGATCCGGACATCCACTCGGGGCGCAAGCTGGTCGAGGCCGGTGTGCAGATCGCTGCCGGCGTGCCGCTGGCCGTGGACGAGCCGGCGGACTTCCGGACGTTTCGCATCGGCCTGTTCGGTCTGGACAAGCTGGCCGACGTCGAGCGTACCGTGCAGACGCTGACCGAGGCGTTCGATCGCGCTGCCTGACGGGCTGCGGCGTGATCGAACGCCGCGCCGTGGGTGTCATCCTCCGGTGCACAGGCCGGACAGGTTGACTGGACAGACCGGGTATTCGCCTGACCAGGCGGACAGGAGATTATCCGGTCTTCGCGACCGGGTTTTGACCGCGGGCGATCCCGGAATGCGTATCGTTGCTTCTCGTTACACGATTCCCATCGCCCAGGAGCACTCGATGCGCGCAACTCTGGAACAAATGAGCGACAGCCCGGCGGCGTCGATCCAGGAAATCTCGGCCGGACTGTTCCGGATCAACGTACCGGTTGGCGCGGACGTCTTCCCGGGCGGGTTTTCGTACAACCAGTACCTGCTGGTCGACGAGATGCCGCTGCTGTTCCACACCGGGCCGCGGCGGATGTTCGCGCAGGTGCGCGAGCAGATCGAAAAAGTGATGCCCGTCGACCAGCTGCGCTACATCGGCTTCTCGCACGTCGAGGCGGACGAGTGCGGCGCGATGGCCGAGTTCCTCGCCGCGGCGCCGAAGGCGCGTCCGGTGTGCAGCGAACTGGCGGCGCGCAGCTGGGCGCGTGACCAGTACGACGCGCAGGCGGTCGCACTGCGCGACGGGCAGGAACTGGGCACCGGACGGCACCAGCTCGTCTGGATCTCGACGCCGCACCTGCCGCACGGCCGCGAGTGCGGCTTTCTGTACGAGCCCAAGCGCCGGATCCTGTTCTGCGGCGACCTGTTCGCGCAGGGTGGGCCGGGCGAGACGCCGATCACGAAGGAAGACATCTTCCGGGCGAGCGAGGCCTATCGCTACCAGACGGATTTCTATGCCTACGGCCGCGAGACGCCGATGCTGATCGAAAAGCTGGCGCAACTCGAGCCGCGGGTGCTCGCCTGCATGCATGGCAGCGCCTGGAGCGGAGACGGCGCAAGCCTGCTGCGCCGGCTCGGTGCGGTGCTCGAAGAAGAACTCTGAACACTGTCGGCGGGCCGCCGACGGCGGGAGGCTGCCGGGAAGAAGGGGCTGTCAGAGGAGGCTGTCGGGATGCGCCGCGTCAGCGACTGCGCGCCCAGGCGCGCAGCAGGGCGGCACCCGAAGCAGCCGGCAGCAGGGCGAACAGGGCGAAGCCCAGACTCCACGAGCCGCCGGCGCGGATGATGCCGGCGAACACCACCGGCCCGAGCATGCTGCCGGCAAACGTGAAGAACTGCGACGCGCCGGCGACGGTGGCGAGATCGGCGCGCCGCCGGGCGGTGCGCGCCAGCTCGGCGAAATAGACGCCGTTCCAGCCCATGCCGGTGGCCGAACAGAACGTCGCGGCGGCCAGCACCACCCAGTCGGCACTGCCCGGACGCAGCAGCGCCAGCCCGACGAGCGAAGCGGCCATCGCCAGCCCGAGCAGGCCGAGCAGCAGCGCCGCGTCGAGCCAGCGATCGGCGACGTAGCCAAGACCGATCCGTGCCATCGTGCTGACGACCTGCGCCGCCGCCAGAATGCCGGCCGCCCAGGCCAGGGTGTGGCCGAGCTGCAGGTTCAGCAGCGAGACGAGGAAAGTCAGGAAGACGAGCTGCGTGGTGGCAAAGGTCAGCGACGTGAGGCTCAGGCGACGCAGCACCGGATCGCGCAGCACGAGCCAGAGCGCGGCCGGACCGGCGCGGACGACTGCCGGCGCATCCTCCGCTCCGGCGGATGAGCCGGACATCCCGGGCGCCCGGGTTTGCGACCGGCCTGACGCTCCGACCGGCACCCCGGTCGCATCGTCCACCTGCCCGTGCGCCGCGCTGGCCGACCGTAGCGCTGCCGTACGCACGGACGGAGTGCGCAGCCGCCGCACCCCGGGGAAAAGGACAAGGCTCGTGACGGCACAGACCAGTCCGGCCAGTGCGACTGAAGCCTGCCAGCCGATCTGCGTCAGGCCCCAGGGCATCAGCAGTCCGGCCAGCGCGACACCCATGGGCACCCCGGTCTGCTTGATCGAGAAGAACAGCGATCGGCGCTTGCCCGGCGAGTGGTGTTCGAGCAGGATCGTGGAGGCCGGATTGATGATTCCGTAGCCGCAGCCGATGGCGATCGCCGCGGCGAACAGCAACCAGACCGTGGCCGCCGTACTGGCGAAGGCGCCCAGCGCGCAGGCGAGCATTGCTACCTGGCTCAGGCCGACGGCGCCCAGCCGGGCGACGCCGTGGCCGCTCCAGAGGCCGCTGAGCATGGCCATCAGATAGGCGACACCGACAAAGAGCCCGACCCGCTCCGGCGTGAAACCGATCTCGGGCGCGACGACCGGCGCCAGCACCGCCGGCGTGCCGAGCACGAAACTGGCGAGCATCTGCACACAGAACGTCACGACCAGAGCCAGCATCGGGTGCGTCGGGCGCTGCGCGGAAGGAATGGGCGGCACGGCAGGGCAGCAGGTCGGGACGGGATGCCGGCCGGAACGTGCGGCGACCAGCGGTGGCCGGGGAACCGTGGACGCGGCGGCTATCGTGCACCGCCCGGTTTCCCGGGAACGCCAACCATTGTTGCCTGTTTCCGGGACTGCAACCCGGCTGGCCTGTCGAAACGGTTTCGGAACGTCCGATGGCAGTGTAGCGGATCGCTCCCGCAAGCATCGACCCGCCTTGTCATATACCTATTGGGGTATATAATCGCTTTGAATGCCTGTGCGACGGTCAGCATTCCGGTGCATGGCACGGTAGCTGCTGTCGGGCGGTGACCGCGATCAGGAGGAGACGACATGAATGCACGATCGACGACGCGCGGGCCGCACAGTGCCGGCCGCCGGGAGTGGCTCGTCCGGGCGGCGCTGGCGGGTGCTGGGCTGCGTCTGGCCGGTGTGGGTCTGCCGCTGGCAGGTGCGGGTCTGCCTCTGGCAGGTGCGGGTCTGCCTCTGGCAGTGAGGGCCTCCGCTGCTACTGCGGCGCCGATGCGAACGAAGGCGCATATCGTGGTGGCCGGCAGCGGCGCCGGCGGGCTGGCGGTAGCCAGTCGGCTGGCGAAAGCCTTCGATGGCGCCCGCATCACGGTGATCGACGGCAAGACGGAGCACAACTATCAGCCGGGCTACATGCTGGTCGCCACCGGGCTCTGGCCGATGGCGAAAGTGCGCCGCGACAATGCGGCGTTCATGCCCGCCGGGGTCGAATGGGTGCGGGAAGCGGTCGCGGGGTTCGACCCGCATGCGCAGCGTGTCGAGACCGCCGGCGGACGGACGATCGACTACGATTTTCTGGTGGTGGCCACGGGCCTGCATCTCGACTACGCGCAGATCGAGGGCATGGACGTGGCGGCGATCGGGCGCAATGGCCTGGGCAGTGTCTACGCCGGGCCGCAGGCGGCTGCGGCCACCTGGGCGGCGATCGATGCGTTTCGCAGCACGGGCGGCGACGCCGTGCTGACACTGCCGTCGACGCCACTCAAGTGCGCCGGAGCGCCGCTGAAGACGACGTTCCTGCTCGATGACCTGCTGCGCCGCGCAGGCACCCGCGGGCGCACGCAACTGCAGTTCCACTCCGCGCTGCCGACCGATACCGTTTTCGGGGTGCCGGTCGTCAATGACGCCGTGCTCGCGCGCTGGAAGGCGCTCGACGTGCAGACGCACTATCTGAGCCGGTTGGTCGCGGTCGATCCGGGAGCACGACGGGCGACTTTCGCTTCCCCCGAAGGCGAGCGCACGGAGATGCCCTGGGACTTCCTGCACGTCGTGCCGCCGATGCGCGCGGTCGATGCGGTGCGCGACAGCGAACTGGCCTGGCAGGACGGTCCCTTTGCCGCCGGCGGCTGGCTCGAAGTCGACCCGGCGACCCTGCAGCACCGGCGTTTCCCGAATGTCTTCGGGGTCGGCGACATCAATGGCACGCCGCGCGGCAAGACGGCGGCGACGGTGAAGAAAAGCGCGCCGATCGTGGCCGCGCACGTCGTCGACGCGGTGGCCGGGCGCGAACCGCACCTGCGCTTCGACGGCTACACCTCGTGCCCGCTGCTGCTGCGCGAAGGCTCGGCGATGCTGGTCGAATTCGACTACGAAGGGCGGCTGACACCGTCGATGCCCTTTGTTGATCCGCTGCAGGAAAGCTGGGCCGCCTGGGTGATGGAACGCTACATGCTCGAGCCGATGTATCTGGCGATGCTGCGCGGTCGTATCTGAATCGGGAGGGCGATCATGTCCGAACTGTGGATGGCAGTGAACGTCGTCTGGGAAACCCTCGTCGAACATGCGGGATGGGTGCTGGCCTACGTGCTCGCCGTCGTGCTGGCACTGTTCCTGGCGCGCCGCGGACACTGGCGCCGGGGCTGGCGTCCGGCATGGGTGCTGGCCGTGCTCGCGGCACTTGCCGCTCTGGTGCTGCTGCCGGGGCTGACCGGTGCGGCCTGGAGCGATCTGGCGTATTTCGTCGACTGGTTCCTGCTGCTGGCGCTGTCGGTGGCGCTGGGCGCCGCCGTGCTGGTGCTCGCGTGGCCGCTGGCCACCTGGCTGCGGCGCCCGCGTGCGCCGACGGCTTCCGGCATTTCCGCTGCACGCCTGCGCCAGTTGCGCTGATCCGCATGTTCCGCGGCCGCCGCCGGAAGGCCATTTCGCTGCCGGTTGCGTTACGCTTGCCGCATGAAGAAGATCGCGGGAGTGTGCGTGATGTGGCAGGAGACGACGGCAAGGCGTGACCCGGCGTCCGGCGGGGACCGGCATCGGGGATCCGTCTTTCGTGCCGGGCCGGTCTTCGGCTTCCTGTGGGGCCGTTTGCTGGCGTTTTCGGGGGTGCTGATGCTGCTTGGCGCATGCGCCGCTTTCGTGCCGGGCGGCGAGCGCTGGCCGGCGATCGTGTTCGTGCACGGCAATGGCGACAACGCGGCGGTCTGGACGACGACCTTCTGGCGCTTCGAGTCCAACGGCTGGCCGCACGACCGGCTCTTCGCGATCGATTTTCCGTATCCGTACGCGCGCGACGATGATTCCGTCGAACAGCCGGGACGCTCATCGACGGACGAGCAGATGCACTGGCTGGCCGCCGAGGTCGAACGGGTGCTGGCCCGCACGGGGACGCGGCGTGTCGTGCTGATCGGGCATTCCCGCGGCGGCAATGCGATCCGCAACTACATCGAGAACGGTGGCGGTGCCGCCCGGGTCTCGCACGTGATCCTGGCGGCGACACCCAATCACGGCATCTGGGTCGGTCCGCTGATGCCGGGCAGCGAGTTCAACGGCAGCGGCCCGTTCCTGTCGGCGCTGAATGCGCCGCGCGGCGAACGCGGACTGGAAGTGACCGATGGTCCGAAATGGATGACGCTGCGCTCCGACGGCAACGACAAGTACGCGCAGCCCGATGGCGCCTGGCTCGGTCATCCGGGGGTGCCGACCGGCATCGATGCGCGCAGTCCGGCGCTGCGCGGCGCGCGCAACATCGTGCTCGGTCCGGTCGATCATCGGGAAGCCGGTTTCGATCCGCGCGCCTTCGATTACATGTGGCAGTTCCTGACCGGAGAGTGGCCGGTACACACGGCGATCGTGGCCGAGCCGGCACCGGTGCTCGACGGGCGCATCTTCCAGCCGGGCACGAATCAGCCGCTGGCCGGGGTGAACGTGCAGGTGTACGAAACGGCGCCGTCGACCGGCGTGCGACTGGGTGCCCCGGTCTGGTCCGCCACGACGGGTGCCGACGGCCGCTGGGGGCCGATGCCGGCACGGCCGGATGTCCCGTACGAATTCGTCGTCTCGGCCTCCGGCCATGCGGTCACGCACATCTATCGTTCGGCCTTTCCGCGTTCGTCCGCACTGGTGAACATGAGGCCGGCGTCACTCACCGACGCGCAGCGCGGCGCGGGCGCCGTCGTCGAAATGACGCGTCCGCGCGGCTATTTCGATCCGCAGCGGCAGCGCATGAGCCTGGACGGGGCCGCGCTGCCGGGCGTGCCTCCCGGTGTACCGGGCGTTTCAGAGGTGACGTTGACGCTGGCGCCGGGCCCGGCACGCACCGTTGTGGCGGCATTCCAGGACGAACGGATTGCCGTGCGCACCTGGCCGGCCGCCGACGATGAACTGAGCGTGGCCGAGCTGCATTATTGAGCCTCAGCTTTCTTCCTGCACCGCCTTCTGCACGGCCGGGCGCGCACCGACG
>DAIUFU010000053.1:0-10296 GCA_036844405.1 Burkholderiaceae bacterium
CACCGAACCCATGCGGCTGCTCAGCAGCGCGATCGTGCCCCTCGCAGCCTCGACCGGACCGGCGAGCACCCCGAGCAGACGCATCGGCGCGTACACATTCGTGTGCATGACGAGATCGAAGTCTGCCACCCCAGGCGGATTCCCGATCCGCAGATGCTGCGGACCGTGGATACCTGCATTGATGATCGCGACATCAAGCGAACCGCCGGCTGTAGTCAGTGCCGCCGCCAGCTGTTGCGGCGCGTCGGCCGCAAGCACATCGAGCGCCAGCGGCTCGACACCGATCGCGCGCAGTCGGTCGGCGTCGGCCTCGGAGCGGTACGTTCCGGTGACGCGCCAGCCGTCACTGGCGTACTGGCGCGCAAACCCGAAACCGATGCCGCGCGAGGCGCCGATGACCAGCGCGCTGCGCATCTTCAGACCATCTCGACCGCCAGTGCCGTCGCTTCGCCGCCGCCGATGCACAGCGAGGCAATGCCGCGCTTGCCGCCGGTCTTGCGCAGCGCGCCGAGCAGGGTGACGATCAGGCGCGCGCCCGAGGCGCCGATCGGGTGGCCGAGCGCGACCGCACCACCGTGGATGTTGACCTTGTCGTGCGGCAGCCCGTGTTCCTTCATGGCCGCCATCGTCACGACGGCGAACGCCTCGTTGATCTCGTACAGGTCGACCGTCTTCGAATTCCAGCCGGTCTTCTCGTAGAGCTTCGCGATGGCACCCACCGGCGCGGTGGTGAACCACTGCGGCTCCTGCGAATGCGTGGCGTGCGCCAGGATACGGGCCAGCGGTTTCGCGCCGACGCGCTGTGCGGTCGATTCGCGCATCAGCACGAGAGCGGCGGCGCCGTCCGAAATCGACGACGAGGTGGCCGCCGTGACCGAGCCGTCCTTGCGGAAAGCCGGCTTGAGCGTCGGAATCTTCTCGGGATTGGCCTTGAACGGCATTTCATCGCGCGTGACCGTCGTGTCGCCCTTGCGGCCGCTGATCGTCACCGGCGTGATTTCCCACTCGAAGCTGCCGTCGGTATTGGCGGCCACCGCACGCCGCGTCGACTCGATCGCATAGTCGTCCTGTTCGGCGCGGGTGAAGCTGTATTTCGCCACGCAGTCCTCGGCGTACTGGCCCATCGCCTTGCCGCCGCCGGCCGGCGTCTTGTCGTAGGCGTCCTCGAGTCCGTCGAGCGCCATGTGGTCGAAGACCGTGCTGTGCCCGTAGCGGTAGCCACCGCGGCCCTTGAGCAGCAGATAGGGCGCATTGCTCATGCTTTCCATGCCGCCGGCGACAATGATTTCCTGGCTGCCGGCGACGAGCAGATCATGGCCGAACATCGCCGCTTTCATACCGGACCCGCAGACCTTGTTCAGGGTCGTCGCGCCGGTGGACATTGGAAGGCCGGCACCGAGCGTGGCCTGACGTGCCGGTGCCTGGCCCTGGCCGGCTGGCAGCACGCAACCCATGATCACTTCCTGGACCTGTTCCGGTTTCAGTCCGGCGCGTTCGACGGCGGCCCGGATGGCAATGGCACCCAGTTGGTGGCCTGCCAGGCTCGAGAGTTCACCCATCATGGCGCCGATCGGCGTGCGCGCGGCGGATACGATGACGACGGGGTCGTTCATTCGAAAATCTCCTGAGTTGAAGCGGGTCGGCGCGCCCTGGAGTCGGAACGTGCACAGCCCTGTACCGTAATGGTACTCAGAACCGGCGATCACACTCCCGGGAATGTTGACGTAGTCACAGGAGCGTCGCTGCTGCATTGTTGCACAGCAGCAGAGGTTCGCGCTTGAACCAATTCAGGGAGCTGCCGTCACCGGTTGTGCATGATCGGCACCGTCTGCGCGAATACGGTGACGCAGGCGCAGCTCGTCGGCATACGGGAAGACGTTGTCCAGGCGGCCTTCGCGGATGCGTTTCTGGCGCACCTGCCAGTATTGCGGCTCGAGCAGTTCCGCATGGTGTTTCATGAATGCCGCGCGGATATCCGGATTGCCGAGCAGGAAGGTGCCGAATTCCTCCGGGAAGACGTCGTGCGGGCCGACGGCGTACCAGGGTTCGGCTGACATCTCGTCCTCGGGCGTGCGCGGTGCCGGAATGCGGCGGAAATGGCAGTCGGTCAGATAGGCGACTTCGTCGTAGTCGTAGAAGACGACGCGGCCGTGACGCGTCACGCCGAAGTTCTTGTACAGCATGTCGCCGGGGAAGATGTTGGCCGCCACCATGTCCTTGATGGCGTCGCCGTATTCGATGATGGCCGCTTCCAGTTGTTCCGGATCGGCGTTTTCCAGATAGATGTTCAGCGGCACCATCCGGCGTTCGATGTACAGGTGCCGAATCAGCACCGAATCGCCTTCGTCCTCGAGCAGCGACGGAATGTATTTGCGCAGTTCGGCCAGCAGGTGCGGGTCGAGACGGTCTTTCGGAAATGGCACGCCCGAGTATTCCCAGGTGTCGGCCATGCGCCCGACGCGGTCGTGCGCCTTGACGAGCTGATACTGCGAACGGATGAATTCGGCCGACACCTCCTTGTAGCGCTTGTCCCGGATGACCTTGAAGACATACGGGAAGGAGGGCAGCGTGAACACGAGCATCACCAGCCCCTTGATGCCCGGGGCGATCACGAAGCGGTCATGCGAATGCTTCAGGTGATGCAGCAGGTCGCGGTAGAAGATCGTCTTGCCCTGCTTGTGGAAGCCGAGCATCGTGTACAGCTCGGATTCGGGCTTCGTCGGCATCAGTGTCGACAGGAACTGGACGTAGGCGCTTGGCACCGGCATGTCGGCCATGAAATAGGCGCGCGCAAAATTGAACAGCGGCTCGATCTGTTCGGTGCCGAGCAGGATCGCGTCGAGGTACAGCCGGCCGCGCGAGTTGCGCAGGATCGGCACGGCGAACGGCAGCAGTTCGCCGTCGTTGATGAAGCGTCCGATCAGATAGGCGCCCTTGTTGCGAAAGAACAGCGAGCGCAATACCTGCAGCTGACAGTCGCTGGCCGGCTGGAAATTTCTGCCGAGGTGTTCGCGCACGACCTGTCCGATCAGGGTCAGATCGCGTTCGATGTCGACGAACGGACAGGCCAGGCCGAGATCGACGATCATGCGTCGCGCCGCATCGCGCCAGCCTTCGGCCAGCGGGTAATAGACGCGGTAACTCGTCGGTTCGCTTTCGAGATAGCCGGTCGAGACGGCCGGTCGCACGAAAATGAAGTCGTTGTGAAAGTACGAGCGGTGCAGGATCTTGCAGCATACCGAATTGAAGAAGGTCTCGGCCAGCTCCGGCTGGAAGTGTCCGGCCAGCAGCCGCACGTACTCGCGCTTGACGTTCTGCCAGAGACGGTCATCGATCAGTTGCCGGCCGCTGGCACTCAGGCCGAAATCGGTGCGGATCTTGTCGACGGCCTCGCGTACGCGCGTGTCGTAGAACGCGATGCGGTCGCGCGCCAGCTTGCGGATGCCGTGCCAGTCGCCGCGCTCGAAGCGCGCCTTGGCCTGCTGGGCAATGTAGCGCGACAGTGCGTAGTGGCGGTCGAAGCCGATACGCATCGCCTCGGCGATGGCAATCGACCGTTCGCGCTCCGCGTTCGCAGCGCTCATGATCCGTGCCCCCGCTGCCGGGCGGTTTCGGCAAACAGTTCGCGTCCGATCAGCATCCGGCGGATCTCCGACGTGCCGGCGCCGATCTCGTAGAGCTTGGCATCGCGCCACAGGCGACCGGCCGCCGATTCATTGAGATAACCGCTGCCGCCCAGGCACTGGATCGCTTCGCCGGCCATCCAGGTTGCCTTTTCCGCAGCGTAAAGGATCGCGCTGGCGGCGTCCTTGCGCAGACTGCGTGCATCGACTGCACCAGTGCGCGAGCGGTCGCAGCGCCGGCCGACCTCGTAGACCCAGGCGCGGGCCGCCATCATGGTCGTGTACAGGTCGGCGAGCTTGCCCTGCATCAGCTGGAATTCGCCGATCGGCCGGCCGAACTGCCGGCGTTCGTGGACATACGGCAGGGCGACGTCCAGGCACGCGTGCATGATGCCCAGCGGCCCGCCGGCGAGCACGGCGCGCTCGAAATCGAGCCCGCTCATCAGGACGCGGATGCCTTCGCCGGGCTGTCCGAGCACGTTTTCCGCCGGCACCTCGCAGTCGTCGAAGACGAGTTCGCCCGTGTGGCTGCCGCGCATGCCGAGCTTGTCCAGCTTCTGCGCGACGGAAAAGCCGGTGAAACCCTTCTCGACCAGAAAGGCCGTCAGGCCGTGCGCGCCGGCGTCCGGGTCGCTTTTCGCATAGACGACCAGCACGTCGGCATCGGGGCCGTTGGTGATCCACATCTTGGTGCCGTTGAGGATCCAGCGATCGCCCTGCCGGCGCGCGCGCAGCTTCATCGAGGCGACGTCCGAGCCGGCGTCGGGCTCGGACATGGCCAGTGCACCGATGGCGGCTCCGGAAACCAGGCCCGGCAGGTAGCGGCGCTTCTGGTCTTCGCTGCCGTTGCGGTGGATCTGGTTGACGCACAGATTCGAATGCGCGCCATAGGACAGCCCCACCGCGGCCGAGCCGCGCGAGATTTCCTCCATGGCGACGATGTGGGCGAGATAGCCGAGATCGGTGCCGCCATATTCTTCCGCCACCGTGATGCCGAGCACGCCCAGTTCGCCGAGTCTGCGCCACAGGGGCATCGGGAAGGCGTCGCTGCGATCGATGTCCGCCGCCAGCGGCGCGATCTCGCCTGCGCTGAAGCGGGCGACGGCGGCACGCAGCGCAGCAATGTCCTCGCCGAGATCGAAGTCGGGAAAATGCGCGTCCATCATGTCTGCCCCTCCGGTTCGCTCGGCCCGCTGCGTTTGCCGGACGGACTGCGGCGAGCCCGAACGGGAGCCGCTGCAGCCGGAGGAGACGGGTCGGCGGCGGTGTCTACCCCCGCCTCTTCGTTTGCCGGCCGATGGTAGCGGGGGAACCGGTCGAGCACGCCCAGTGCCTGCAGTTGCGCATCGACCTGTCCGGCCCAGTCGCGGTTGGCCAGCGGACTGGCCGGGCTCGGGTGCAGGATCCGGCCGATGTGCGGCGTCCTGCCCCGCCTGCAGTCGAACAGCGCATGCAGGCGTTGTGTCGCCCAGGCGCCGATGCCGATCGTATATTCCGGGGCAAGCACGGCAAATACCCGGCGCAGGTGGCGATCACAGATTTTCTGCAGTGCCTGCTGCTCGGCCTTCGGCAATTTGTCGGGCGTGCAGTTGCGGCCACTTTCGGCCAGGAACACGAGCGGACAGTAGTTGACGATCAGGATGTGCTCGAAAAATGCGTCGGCCGAGCCGAAGCGCGACTGCGCCCAGCCCCATACGCGCTGACCGCTGACCTCACTGCGTCGGCACGCCAGGCCTTCGATCGGGCGCTTCGGGTGCTGGTGATGCGGACGCCCCAGCGGCGCCTCGAGCTGCATCCAGTCGCGCACCGCACTGACCTCGCCGAACGGCACTCCGGTCTGCATCATTCCGAAAGGACCCGGATTCATGCCGACGAGAAGCACGCGCTTCGGCGTGCTGCCGAAGCGGTGCAGATAGGCCTCGTGCATCGCGCCGGCATAGTCGAGCGGGTTGTACACGTGCACGATCGGCGGCGCGAAACGCAGCCGCGCCGCCGAGCGCGACAGGGTACGGGCGGCAGCGACGAGTTCGTCGGCAACGTTCAATCGATCACCAGTTCGCGCCGGACGCTGCGCACGTCGATCTCGAGTTCGAGCCCGTCGATCGGTGGGCGGCTGACCTGCCACTCGAGTCCGATCCGGGTCAGGCCGCGCGTGGCGAACAACGAACCGACCAGCGGACCGAAATCGTGCACCGTATAGATCTGTACGCCGGTGATGGAATCCATCCGTACGCCCAGCTCCGCCGTCTTGTGTTCGACGCCGTCCAGCACGAAAGCGAACTTGCGTTCGAGACCGTGCGCCGACGTGTCGCCGTGGGCAATGATCCCTTCCGGGAATGCTGCTCCTTCGGGCCAGTCGGCAAAACCGGACAGAACGAAACTGCGTGGCGCCGGCGCATCGGAAGCATGACCGGAAGTGGTCAGCGATCCGCTGTGCACGGCACCGACGGGCACGGTGTAACTGAAAGCGTGAAACGACGGTACCGACGGCGCATCGTGCGACGGACAGACATTGCACCGGGCCACGGGTACGGTTCCGGTTTCGTTGGCGAGCAGACCCCATTCCCGGAGCACGTCGAGATACGACCGGTTGAAGTCGCCGAACCCGTCGAGCGACAGCGGGCGCGGCGATCGCAGTTCCGCGGCACACAGGGCGGTAAGCGGTCGCTTCGCCTGGCGCAGGTGGGCCGCGATCGCATCGAAGCCGTCCGCCAGCGGCAGCCAGCGCGCGAAACGCACGCGAACGATCTCGAAGCCGGGCAGCGCAACGACCGCCGAGGAGAACGCCGCTCCTCCGCGCAGGTATGCGTAGTCCCCTCCGACCGAATTGTGTATCGTGTTCATCTGCAGGTTCCGGTCCCGGGCCTGGTGGTGGAAAGAAGAAACGGTACCAGTTTCGCATGGACCTCCGATGCGGCTGTCCCGATGCGGATATTGCTCGCCCGATGATTGCGCTTCCGTCCCGAATGAAACAGATCACGCACGGTGAAGGCGGTGCGCCGTCCGTGCTGCACCTGAGCGAAGCTCCGGTGCCGGCGCCCGGGGCGGACGAGGTGCTGATCCGTGTGGTCTGGGCCGGCGTCAACCGTCCCGATGTTGCCCAGCGCGAAGGCAGTTACCCGCCGCCACCGGGCGCCAGCCCCGTCCTCGGGCTGGAAGTGTCGGGCGAAGTGGCGGCGATCGGCAGGGATGTCACCGGGCTTCGCGTGGGCGATGAAGTCTGTGCGCTGGTCAATGGCGGCGGCTATGCCGAATACGCCGTGGCTCCGGCCGGCCAGGTGTTGCCGGTGCCGGCCGGTCTCGACCTGGCGCAGGCGGCATCGCTGCCGGAAAACTATTTCACCGTCTGGACGAATGTTTTCGAGCGCGGCGCACTGCAGGCGGGCGAACACTTCCTCGTTCACGGCGGCTCGTCGGGGATCGGCCTGGCGGCCATCCAGCTCGCGCGGGCGCGCGGCGCGACCGTCTACACGACGGTCGGCAGCCCGGAAAAGGCGCGGTCCTGCGAGCGCTACGGTGCGGCTGCGGCCATCGAGTACCGTCGCGAGGATTTCGTCGAACGCGTGCGTGCGCTGACTTCGCGGCGCGGCGTCGATCTCATTCTCGACATGGTCGGCGGCGACTACGTGACACGCAATTTCCGCGCACTGGCGGTCGAAGGCCGGCTGGTGCAGATTGCCTTTCTTGGCGGTGCGCGCTGCGAGATCGACTGCACGCTGCTGATGGTCAAGCGCCTGCACTGGACCGGCTCGACGCTGCGCCCGCGCACGGCGCAGGAAAAGGCGCGGATCGCAGCGCAGTTGCGCGAGCACGTCTGGCCACTATTCGGGTCGGGGCAGCTGCACCCGGTGATTTTCGAGCGTTTCGCGCTGGCCGATGCACGAGCCGCCCATGAACTGATGGAGTCTTCGCGTCACATCGGCAAGATCCTGCTGCAGGTGGCAGACTTCTGAACTGCCCGGGGGGGAATTTGGAAGTCGGGCTGCCAGGCCGATCCTGCCATTTTCGTTGTCAGAAAGGAGAACGACATGACTGTTCGCAATGCATCCGCCTCGTGGCAAGGCACGCTCAAGGAAGGTTCGGGCCGGATGAAGCTTGGCAGCGGCGCCTTCGAGGGGCCGTTCAGTTTTGCCACCCGCTTCGGCGACACGCCGGGGACCAATCCCGAGGAGCTGATCGGCGCTGCACATGCCGGCTGTTTTTCGATGTATCTGTCACTGCTGCTCGAGCAGGCCGGACATCCGGCCAAAGATCTGCGCACGACTGCGCAGGTGCATCTCGGCGAGGGGCCGGCCATCACGAAGATCGAGCTCGCGCTCGACGCGGACGTGCCCGGCATCACCGAGGCAGAGTTCCAGAAGCATGTGCAGGCCGCCAAGGCCGGTTGCCCGGTCTCGAAGGCACTGGCCGGCACCGAGATCCAGGCGACGGCACGTCTGTCGTCGAGCTGACGAACGTGCACAGCCCTTCGCTGCGCATTTCCTGTCGGTTTCGCTGCGCGCCGCCGCGCAGCGGTCGGCGGTCCGGATGAGGCGCCGCCGATCTTGAACGTTAAGCAGAGCGGGCTCCTGGCCGACTTTCCGCCGGCCGGTTTCGCCATGGTGATGGCCACCGGGATCGTTTCGATCTCGTCGTATCAGCAGGGCTGGGAACAGCTGGCGAAGGCACTGTTCGCGCTGAACATTCTTGCCTGGGTCGTGCTGTGCGCGTTTCATGCCCTGCGGGCGGTGCACCATCCGGCGCGCGTCGTCGAGGATCTGTCCTCGCATGCGCGCGCCCCGGGGTTCTTCACGATGGTCGCCGCCACCGGCGTGCTCGGCGTGCAGTTTCACGTCCTGGCCGGCAATCCGCGTGTCGCCCTGATCCTGTGGGTGATCGCCGTTGCACTCTGGGCCGCACTCACCTACACCGTCTTTCTGGCGCTCACGGTGCGTGCGCGCAAGCCGTCACTGCAGCGCGGTCTGTCGGGCATCTGGCTGCTGGCCATCGTCGCCACGCAGGCGGTGGCCGTGCTGGCGGCGCAACTGGCCGTGCACACCGGCCAGCCGTGGAAGCTCGAACTCAATTTCTTTGCGCTGTCGATGTGGCTGTGGGGCGGCATGCTCTACGGCTGGGTGATGACGCTGATCTTCTATCGCTACACTTTCCTGTACATGGCGCCGGGCGACCTCACGCCGCCATACTGGATCAACATGGGTGCGATGGCGATCTCGACGCTGGCCGGTGCGCTGCTCGTGCTCAACGCACCCGAGGCGCCGTTCCTGCAGTCGCTGCTGCCTTTCCTCAAGGGCATCACGGTCCTGTACTGGGCGACCGCGACCTGGTGGATCCCGATGCTCGTGCTGCTGGGTCTGTGGCGCTACGGCTGGTGCCGGTATCCGGTCCACTACGACACGTCCTACTGGGGAGCGGTCTTTCCGCTGGGCATGTATGCCGTCGCCACACACGAACTGGAGCGTGCGCTGGACTTCGGCTTCCTGCATGCCGTGCCGACGGTCTTCCTGTACGCGGCCCTGACTGCCTGGCTGTTCACCTTCATTGGTCTGGTGAGGCGCTCCGGATCGCTTTGGCGCCTGTCCCGGTCGGCCCGCACCGATTGAGGGCCGGGGCGCTCGGGAAGCGCCCGGAATGGGTGAGGCAATCATTCATACCCGTTCTCATGCGTCCTGCAGCCGGCGTCGTCTCTGTCGGGCGATGCTCATCAGCAGACCCAGCCCGATGCCCAGCGTCAGCATGGCCGTGCCGCCATAGGACATCATCGGCAGCGGAACTCCCACCACCGGCAGGATGCCGGAGACCATGCCGATGTTGACGAAGGCATAGGTGAACAGAACCATCGTGATGGCGCCGGCCAGCAGGCGGGCGAACAGATTGGCGCCGTGCGCGGCAATCATCAGGCCGCGGCCGATGACGAGCAGATAGATGGCCAGCAGGACCAGATTGCCGATCAGGCCGAATTCCTCGGAAAAGACGGCAAAAATGAAATCGGTCGTGCGTTCCGGCACGAATTCGAGGTGCGCCTGGGTACCCTGCATCCAGCCCTTGCCGGTGATGCCGCCCGAACCCACGGCAATGGTCGACTGGATGACGTGAAAGCCGCGTCCGAGCGGGTCCGACGACGGATCAATCAGCATCAGGATGCGCTGGCGCTGGTATTCGTGCAGCAAGGTCCAGACGATCGGACTCGAAGCCAGAACGAGCACCACTCCGCCCACGATCACTTTCCAGCCCAGGCCGGCAAACCAGATCACATAGAAGCCCGCGGCTGCGACGAGAATGGCCGTGCCCAGGTCCGGCTGGCGCGCGATCAGCACCAGCGGGATCAGCAGCAGCACGGCAGCGACCAGGAAGTCCCGCCAGTCGATGACGTCTTCGCGTTTCTGGAACCACCAGGCGAGCGTCAGCGGCATGGCGATCTTCATCAGTTCGGACGGCTGCACGCGCATGAAGCCGAGATCGAGCCAGCGGCGTGCGCCCTTGGCGACATCGCCGAAAAGAGCCACGGCCACGAGCAGGATCACACCGACGATCCAGGCTGGCAGGGCGACCCGCTGCATCCACGCGAGTGGAATGTTTGCTGCCAGCCACATTACCGAAAACGCCAGGAACAGATTGCGTGCGTGATCGAGCATGCGCCCGTCGTAGTCGAGCGCTGCCGAATGCATCGTGATCA
>DAIUFU010000053.1:10396-14223 GCA_036844405.1 Burkholderiaceae bacterium
CGTTCGTCGAGTTTCGAGGCATCGTATTTCTCATCCTGCCGGATGCCGACGACCTGCGCCGTTCCGGTTTTTCCGGCAGCTACATAGCCCGCATCGACGAATGCCGTGCGGCCGGTTCCGGTGCGGTTCACTTCGGCCATCGCTTCGCGTACCAGTTTCAGGTGGGCGGGTTTCAGCGCGATCTGCGCCCGTGCCTGCGTGCCGATCCGCTCCTGCACATGAGTTTCCGGGTTTTCGACCGCCTGCACGACGTGCGGCGTCATCACGACGCCGTCATTGGCGAGTGTCGCCGTCGCGTGCGCCAGTTGCAGGATGGTGAAGGCGTTGTAGCCCTGACCGATACCGATCGAGGGTGTATCGCCCGGATACCAGGGTTGGCGGAAGCGCCGCTGTTTCCATTGCGTCGACGGCAGGATGCCGGCGCTTTCGTTCTTCAGGTCGATGCCGGTGAGCTGACCGAAGCCCCATGGTTTCATAAAGTCGTGGATCGGATCGACGCCCATCTCATAGGCGAGCTTGTAATAGTACGTGTCGCTCGAGACGACGATCGACTTGCGCAGGTCGACGGTTCCCTGGCCGCCGGGACGCGAATCGCGGAAGCGATGGTTGCCCAGCTGGAAGTATCCCGGGTCGAAGATCGTGTCCGTCGGCGAGCGCGCACCGCTCGTGAGCGCCGCCAGCGCCATGAAGGGCTTGTAGGTCGATCCGGGCGGATAGGCGCCGCGCAGCGGGCGGTTCAGCAGCGGGTGGTCGGGGTCTTCGTTGAGCCCCTGCCAGGTCTGGGGATCGACGCCGTCGACGAACACATTGGGGTCGAAACCGGGGCGCGAGACGAGCGCCAGCACCGCGCCGGTTGCCGGTTCGATCGCCACCAGCGCGCCGCGCCGGTTGCCGTACAGGGTTTCGGCCAGCTTCTGCAGGCGGGCATCGATCGACAGGACCAGGTTGGCGCCTGGCACCGGAGGCGTGCGCGACAGGGTGCGCACGACCCGTCCGCCCGCCGAGACCTCGACCTCGTCGGCGCCGACCAGGCCGTGCAGGGCCTGCTCGTACGATTGTTCAACGCCGGTTTTTCCGATGTGGGTCGAACCGGCATAGCCGGCCAGCAGATTCTGGTCGTCCAGCCATTCGAGATCCTTTTTCGAGATCCGTCCGACGTACCCGAGCAGATGCGCCGCCGTGTCGCCCAACGGGTAGCTGCGAAACGCACGTGCGCGGATCTCGACGCCAGGGAAGCGGTAACTCTGAACCGCAAGGCGTGCAACTTCCTCATCGCTCAGCCGGGTCTTGAGTGCCACGCTTTCCGAACGGCGGGCATCGCGCAGCAGCCGCCGGAAGCGCATCCGCTCGCTTTCGGAGATCTCGACGATGCGCCCGAGCGCATCGATGGTCCCGTCGAGATCCGCGATCGCGGAGGCGCGCAGTTCGAGCGTGTAGGCGGAGATGTTTTCCGCCAGCAGGACGCCGTTGCGATCGAAGATCAGACCGCGGGGTGGCGGCGCGGGAATCAGTGCGATGCGGTTGTTTTCGGCCTGGGCGCGAAACGATGCGTAGCGGTGGACCTGCAGCCACCAGAAGCGCACGCCGAGCAGGCCGAAGCACACGAGGACGACGAGCATGGCCACGGCCAGTCGCGTCCGCAGGCGCTCCAGATCCCGTTCCGGATTGCGCATCTCGGTCATGAACGGCGTCCGTCATGCGCCGGGTGCAGCCCTTGCCGTGACGATCGTGCCGGCATCAGATCGGGCGATTCTCGTCACGATCGACGGCGCGCCGCTGCGGTGCGAGCAGTACGGCATTGGCCAGCGGCCACAACAGCGTGCAGCTGAGGCTCTGGGCAAACCAGGGCCAGCCGGGAAAGGAGCCGCCGATGGCCAGACGTACGAGCAGCACCACGCATTGCATCAGCAGAAAGAGCGCGAGCACGTGCAGCATCTGGCCGCCAGCCGGAAACCAGGGGACGCGACGATGGATGGTGATCGCGCCATAGGAAAGCAGGGTGTACGCCAGCGCGTGCTCGCCGAACAGTGCGCCATCGTGCACGTCCATCACCAGGCCGGCCAGAAAGGCGATGCCGATTCCCACCATCCGCGGCTGGTGGATGTTCCAGAACACGAGCACGAGCGCGAGCAGGTCGGGGACGCCGGCCAGATGTCCCCAGGGCAGCAGATTGAACAGGAAGGCAGCAACGATCGTGAACAGGATGAACGGCCGGTTTGCCGGCAGCAGCAGGTATTCCGGCGACATCTGCATGGCTTGCGTTCCCTTTCTGGCGAGTCGGTTCGTGTGCGGAGTGCTGTATTCGTTCGTTGCGTGGCGGGCCGGCGGCGCCGGGGATCACCCCGGGTTTTCCGCCGGCGGGCCTTCCGGCGCATTGTCCGGCGGCGGTCCGCTGTCGGGTGGCGGCGTCTGCGCCACCAGCAGCACGAGCAGCAGATGCGCGCGTTCGACGCGAGCGGCAGGCTCGATGATGGCGCGGATGAAGGGTGAACCGGCACTGTCGACGGAACGGATGACGCCGACCGGCAGGCCGGCGGGGAAAACGCCATCCAGCCCCGAGGTGACGATTTCGTCCCCGGCGCGAACGTCCGCGGTGCTGCGCAGGTAGCGCAGCTCGACCGTGCCGGTCATCGACCCGCCATAGGCCAGCGAGCGCTCGCCGGTGCGGCGCAGTTCGACCGGAATGGTCGAGGCGTGATCGGTCATCAGTGTCACTTCGCTCGACAGCGGATACACGCGCGTGACCTGGCCGACGACGCCTTCGGGATCGATCACCGGCTGACCGGCGGCCACGCCCTGCTGCGAGCCCTTGTCGAGCACCAGACGGCGTGAGAACGCATCCCGGGTGTCGTACAGCACTTCAGCGACCGTCGAGCGCGGAACCGCCCGGTCGTGCATGGCCAGCAGACGGCGCAACTGGCGGTTCTCGGTGCTCAGCTTCTCGTTCTGCTGCAGGGTCCAGGCATTCGCGGTCGCGCGGTGGCGCAGATCGGCATTCTCCTCGCGCAGGCTGCCGATGTCGCCGATGTACTGCCGGCCGGTGCCGAGCAGATCGCGTGGCACGAGCAGCACCCGCTGTACCGGGTAGATCACGGTGGCGACGGCCTGGCGGATGCGCTCGAGCACGTCCATGCGCGAGTCGATCACGAGCAGGACGATGGCGAACAGCGAAAAGAACACCAGTCGCGCGTTGGCGGACGGCCCCTGCTTGAAGAATGGCGGCGGGCTGCGGTTCACGGGGTGCCGCTCGCGTCCGTCGTCCGGACCGGGGCGCTGAACCGCGGCACGGCGTTCACTCGTTCGCGAAGATCATGCCCAGTTTTTCCATGCGCTCGAGCGCCATGCCGCAGCCACGCACGACGCAGGTCAGCGGGTCTTCGGCGACGAGGACCGGCAGGCCGCTTTCCTCGATGAGCAGACGGTCGAGGTCGCTGAGCAGTGCGCCGCCGCCGGTGAGCATGATGCCGCGCTCGGAAATGTCCGAGCCGAGTTCCGGCGGGGTCTGCTCGAGCGCGATCTTCACGGCGGACACGATCTGGTTGAGCGGTTCGGTCAGCGCTTCGAGGATCTCGTTCGAGGTGATCGTGAAACTGCGCGGAATGCCCTCGGAGAGGTTGCGCCCGCGCACTTCCATTTCCTTGATCTCGGATCCCGGGAAGGCGCTGCCGATGGTGTTCTTGATGGCCTCGGCAGTAGGTTCGCCGATCAGCATCCCGTAGTTGCGGCGGATGTAGTTCATGATCGACTCGTCGAACTTGTCGCCGCCGACGCGTACCGAACCCTGGTAGACCAGACCGCCGAGCGAGATCACGCCGACCTCGGTGGTG
>DAIUFU010000054.1:0-14090 GCA_036844405.1 Burkholderiaceae bacterium
TACCCCACACCGATACTCCTTCCATCGCGACCGGACGCGCTCCGGTCGGCGAACCGGTTCCAGGGGTGGGCCCGTGAACGGATCCACCCGCTTATACCGATCGAAACCGATTTCCATCGAAAACCGAAAGAAAGGAGCAAGCTCATGAAAACCGTTGGCGACAAACTCGAAGCCTTCCGCGTCACCGGCGTCAAGCCGGGATTCCAGTTGCCCGAAGAGAACGGCACCAGCGCGTTCGAAGAGATCACCGAACAGTCGTTCCCCGGCAAGTGGAAGATCATCTATTTCTACCCGAAGGACTTCACCTTCGTCTGCCCGACCGAGATCGTCGGCTATGACCAGCTGGTCGGCCAGTTCGAGGAACGCGATGCGGTCGTGCTCTCGGGCTCGACCGACAATGAATTCGTCAAGCTCGCCTGGCGTCGCGAACATGCCGATCTGAAGAACCTGCGCCAGTGGCAGTTCGGCGACACGACCGGTGCGCTCATCGACCAGCTCGGCGTGCGCGACAAGGCCGAGGGCGTGGCGCTGCGCGCGACCTTCATCGTCGACCCGGACAACACGATCCAGCACGTGACGGTGAACAACCTGAACGTCGGCCGCAGCCCGGAAGAGACCCTGCGCATCCTGGACGGACTGCAGACTGACGAGCTGTGCCCGTGCAACCGCTCGGTCGGCGGCGACACGCTGTAAGTCCAGCGGACTGTGGCCGGATCCCGCTGACGGATCCGGCAGCGTCCCTGCGCCGGACAGACGATCCCGCACAACGATCCCGCCCATTGACGCCGACACGCCTGTCGATCCGTCGTCGGTGGCCGGCCGGACTTCCGAATGCGTTCGCGATTCCGTGTCATGCCGGCCGATGACGGGACAACCGACCCCTCTTCGCTACGGAGCATTCCCATGTCAACCAGACTCGAAACCGTACGGGCGCGCATTCCCGATTACGCAAAGGACATCCGGCTCAACCTCGACGCCGTCGTGCAGCGCTCCAGCCTGGCGCCGGCCGATGCACTCGGCTGCGCGCTGGCAGCCGCCTATGCCGCCGGGAACCAGGAACTGATCGACGCCTTCAGCGAGTCGATGGAGGAAATCGATGTTCAGGCGGCGCTGTCGGCGGCGGCGCTGATGGCCATGAACAACACCTGGTACCCGTACGTCGAAATGGCCGCCGATCCTGAACTGAGCCAGCAACGCCCGGAGCTGCGCATGCAGGCCTATGCGACGCACGGCGGCGTGGCGCGCGAACGCTTCGAGGCCTTTGCGCTGGCCGCCTCGGCGGTCGGCAAATGCCATTTCTGCATCCGCTCGCACTACGAGCTGCTGAAGAAGGCGGGCTGGAGCATCGTGCAACTGCGGGACGTCGGCCGTATTGCGGCAGTCGTCGTGGCCGCGGCACAGGCACTGCGTGTGTCGGCGGCGGAAACTGCCCGGGTATCCTGACCCGGATCGTTCGCTGATTGCCAGGGCTTCGGGCCGCGGAATCGGCGAAACCTGTCTTGCGGGAGCGGGTTGCGCGCGATTCGATGAACGACCCGATGCCAACATGACCTGCTTGCCTGAATCAGTCCTGTCCGGGGCTGGGGCCCGCTTTGACGATGATCTGCTTTGGCGAACCCGGACAGCTCCGAGAGCGGATTTTTTGGCAAACTGAGCCCCGGAAAGGGCAGGAGTCTGTCATGAAACGCAAGCGGAGAGGGTCATGAGCATGTTGCCCGATCATCGCCCCAGGGTCGGCCTTGCCCTGGGCAGCGGCTCGGCGCGCGGCTGGAGCCACATTGGCGTCATCCGTGCCTTGCAAGCCGCAGGCTACCCGCCGGACATGGTCTGCGGCACCTCGATCGGCGCACTGGTCGGGGCCGTACACGCTGCAGGACACCTGGACTGGCTGGAGTCCTGGGTGCGCAAGCTCGATTGGCAGGGAATCCTGGCGTTGATGGACTTCAACATGTCCGGCGGCCTGCTTGAAGGCCGGCGCCTGGTTGACTTCTTTCGCCAGCGTTTCAATGACGAGGGAATCGAGAAGCTGTCCATACCGTTTGCCTGCGTGGCAACCGAGCTGCAAACGGGGCGCGAGGTGTGGTTGCGCGAGGGTTCCGTGATTGATGCGGTGCGTGCTTCGATTGCCCTCCCGGGCCTGTTCACACCCGCACAGTACGAAGGGTATCTGCTGGTCGATGGTGGCCTGGTGAATCCGGTACCGGTTTCATTGTGCCGCGCGATGGGCGCCGATGTCGTGATTGCCGTGGACCTGAACTGGGATCTGATCGGACGGCGTGCCGGTGCAGCGCGAGTACGCCCCGATGAGTCGACGGAAGTACATGCCGCGCCGCCGCCGAAGGCGGGGTTTTTCAGCTGGTGGCCCGGGGGCGAACGTGACGCCTCGACGACACTGCGCGCCGATCAGACGGTCAATCGCTCAATGCTCGGTGTCCTCGTGACCAGCCTGAATATCATGCAGGTGCGCATCACGCAGAGCCGGCTGGCGGGCGATCCCGCAGATGTGGTGATCCGCCCCCGGCTCGCGGGAATTGGCGCCATGGACTTCGACCAGGCAGCCGTGGCGATTGAACAGGGAGAAACTGCGACCAGACTGGTGATGCCACAGATTGTCGATGTGATCGGGGCGGGCAATGCAACGCCATGATGAAGAGTCATTCACCCGGCAAATTCCGGGCGCAAGCACCTTGCAGCCCGGATCGTTACGACCGCCTCAACCTTCGATCCGCGCCAGTGCCGAGTGATTGTGGATCGACTCGAAGTTCTCGGCCTCGGCGACGAAGCGCCGGATGCGCGGATCGGCACGCAGGGCGCCGGCGACATCCCGCACCAGATCCTCGACGAACTTGGGGTTGTCGTAGGCGCGCTCGGTCACGTATTTCTCGTCGACGCGCTTGAGCAGACCGTACAGTTCGCTCGATGCCTGCGCCTCGGCCAGCGCAATGATCTCGCCCGGGTCGATCGGTTCGCTGCTCACCACCGAGATCGTGATGTGCGAGCGCTGGTTGTGCGCGCCATAGTCGGAAATCGTCTTCGAGCACGGGCACAGGCTCGTGACCGGCACGACGACGGTCATCGTCGTGACAATGCCGTCCGCCGTTGCGCCGTCAGCCGTGTCCGCGGCATCGCCCGGATGACCGCCGTCGATGACAACTGACAGCTCGTAATCCATCAGGCTGTGCACGCCCGAGACCGGTGCCTGCTTGCGCACGAACAGCGGCAGCCGCGCCTCGATGCGTCCGGCCTCGGCTTCGAGCAGGACCAGCATCTCGTCGAACATCGAGCGCAGAGCGCTCACGTCCATCGCCGGCGCCTCTGGCGCCAGACGCGTTTCCAGCAGGCCGATGAAGCGCGACATGTGCGTGCCCTTCTGCTCGGCCGGCAAGGCAACGTACAGGCCGAAATGGCCGACGGCCGGCTGTTCGCCATCGGCCGTGCGCCAGCGCAACGGATAACGCAGGCCCTTGACGCCGACCCGCTGGATCGGAATCTGCCGCAGATCGCGGCTGGCCTGTACATCGGCGAGCGGAGCGTCTGCCACCAGCACTCCGCCGTCACGAACATTCATCGCATTCTCCACCTGGTCATCCGCTTTGCGCCTGGCGCGACCGGCACCTGCCGGCTGCCGGAGCCGTCCGGCCGAAGGTCTCAGCCGGCACGGCTGGCCACCAGTCGCGGGGCCGGCCCGGTGGCCGGCCGCACGTCGAAGCGCGCCCGCACGGCTTTTTCGATGCCGGCACCATCGAGTCCCAGAAGCGCGAGCAACTGCTTCTGCTCTCCCTGCGCGACCGAATGGTCCGGCAGGCCGAGCAGCAGCAGCGGCAGCACGATCGCCGCCCCGGCGAGCGCCTCTGCCACCGCACTGCCGGCGCCCCCCATCACGACGTGTTCTTCGATGGTTACGAACGCTTCGTGATCCGTCGCCAGCGCGCGCAACAGGGCGATATCCAGCGGCTTGACGAAGCGCATGTCGACTACCGTCGCATCGAGTGCCTCGCCTGCTTCCAGCGCCGGTGCCAACATGGTACCGAATGCCAGCAATGCAAGCCGGCCGCCCGCCGAGGCCGGACGCGAACTGCGCCGACGCACTTCGGCACGTCCGATCGGCAGGGGAACGAGATCGTCCGACACCGTGGCGCCGATTCCGGCGCCACGCGGGTAGCGCACCGCTGCCGGTCCGTCATGGTGAAACGCCGTCGTCAGCAGCCGCCGGCATTCGTTCTCGTCAGACGGTGCCATCACGACGAGATTGGGCACGCACCGCAGGAAGGCGTAATCGTACACGCCCGCGTGCGTTGCCCCGTCGGCCCCGACGATGCCGGCCCGGTCCAGGGCGAAGACCACCGGCAGATTCTGCAGGGCGACATCGTGCACGAGCTGATCGTAGCCGCGCTGCAGAAACGTGCTGTAGATCGCCACCACCGGCTTCATGCCTTCGCAGGCGAGCCCGGCGGCAAAGGTCACCGCGTGCTGCTCGGCGATACCGACGTCGAAATAGCGATCGGGGAAGCGCTTCTCGAACTCGACCAGACCCGAGCCCTCGCGCATCGCCGGCGTGATTGCGATCAGGCGCGGGTCGGAGACGGCCATGTCGCAGACCCAGTCGGAAAAGACCTGGGTGAACGTCCGGCGCGCGGGTGCCGAAGCCGCGATGCCCTCGCGCGGGTCGAAGCGCCCCGGGCCGTGGTAGAGCACCGGATCGGCTTCGGCCAGCTTGTAGCCCTGCCCTTTCCGCGTGACCACGTGCAGGAACTGCGGGCCGCGCAGATCACGCAGGTTCTGCAGCGTCGGAATCAGGCTGTCCAGGTCATGCCCGTCGATCGGCCCGACGTAATGGAAGCCGAACTCTTCGAACATCGTCGCCGGCGCGACGAAACCCTTGGCGTGTCCTTCGAGCCGGCGGGCGAATTCGAGCAGCGGCGGCACGGTCTGCAGCACGGCCCGGCCCATGTCTCGCGCCTTCGTGTAGAAGCGGCTCGACAGCAGGCGCGCGAGATAGCGATTCAGCGCGCCGACCGGCGGCGAGATCGACATCTCGTTGTCGTTGAGCACGACGAGCAGGTCGACGTCGGGGGTGACGCCGGCATTGTTCAGCGCCTCAAAGGCCATGCCGGCCGTCATCGCGCCATCACCGATCACCGCGATGTGGCAGCGCCGGGCGCCGCCGGCATTGCGCGCCGCCACCGCCATGCCGAGTGCGGCCGAAATCGACGTCGACGAATGAGCGGTGCCGAACGCGTCATACGCGCTCTCGCTGCGTTGCGGGAAACCGGAGATGCCGTCGAGCTGGCGCAGGCCCGCCATCCGTGCCCGCCGCCCGGTGAGGATCTTGTGCGGGTAGCTCTGGTGACCAACGTCCCAGATCAGACGGTCACGCGGCGTGTCGAAGACGTAATGCAATGCGATCGTCAGCTCGACCGTGCCGAGATTGGACGACAGGTGTCCGCCCGTGCGCGAAACCGACTCCAGCACGAATGCGCGCAGCTCGTCGGCCAGTTGCCCGAGCCGGGCGCGATCGAGCGCACGCAGATCGGCCGGGTCGTCGATCGTCGACAACAGGGGGCCGGCGAAATCGGCTTCCGACATCAGGATTTCCGGCTCATTTCTTGCGCCCGCTTTCCCGCTTTCCCATTCACGCGCTGCGCAGCACGATCCGGTCGGCCAGCGCGGCGAGCAGTTGCGCACGTGCGCCGAGCTCCGCCACCGACTCATGCGCCTGCAGACGCAGACGCTCGGCCAGCGCGCGTGCGCCCTCCAGGCCGATCGCCGACACGAAGGTCGGCTTGCCGGCGTCGGCATCCTTGCCCGCCGTCTTGCCGAGCGTGGCCGAATCGCCCTCGACGTCGAGAATGTCGTCGACCACCTGGAAGGCCAGTCCGATGGCCCCGGCATAGCGTTCGAGTGCCGTCATCGATGACGCCGGCGCAGCGCCGCCCTGCGGTGCCGAGCCCCCACCCGCCTGCCGGGCGGCGCAGGCACCGCCGAGCCGCACCGACGCGGACAGCAGGGCGCCGGTCTTGCGCCGGTGCATGTCCTCGACCGCGTCCGCATCCAGTTCGACTCCGACCGAGGCGAGATCGATCGCCTGCCCGCCGACCATGCCGGCCGCGCCGGCGGCACGCGCCAGCGTCGCGACCATCGACACGACGACATCGGCCGGCACACCCTGCTCGAGGCTGCGCGCGAGCGTCTCGAAGGCCAGTGCCTGGAGCCCGTCGCCGACCAGCATCGCCAGGGCCTCGCCATGCAGCACGTGCACGGTCGGCCGCCCGCGGCGCAGGACGTCGTCATCCATGCACGGCAGGTCGTCGTGCACCAGCGAATAGGCGTGAATCAGCTCGACTGCGCTGGCCGCGTGGTCGAGCGCCTCGGGCGCCGCTCCCAGCGCCGCGCCGGCAGCGTGCACGAGCAGCGCGCGAATCCGCTTGCCGCCACCAAGGACCGCATAACGCATCGCCTCGTCCAGGCGCGCCGGCCGGGCGTCGGCGGCTGCGAGCGTCCCGGCGAGCGCCTGCTCGATGCGCGCCCGCGTGTCCCGCACCCACTCGTCGAATGCCGCCGGCGCAACCCGACTGCCGGACGCCGGCGCACGTACGGCGGCGGCAACCGCCGCACCGGTCAGCACGCCGACCACCGCGCTGCACCGGTTGCCGGCGTCCGCGCGTCGTGAAACCGCTGTTCCGGCGATGCGCGCCACCCACGCGGTGCGCGCGACACCGGAGCCTGTACTTCAGTAATCTCGTTCATCATCCGCAGATTCATCGGCGATCCGGGTTCCGGCCGCGCGCGCCGCTCCGCCCGATGCGGCCGGGCCATCCTCCGGTTCGAACGGTTCGAGCAGGCCTGCTTCGAGAATGCGCACCTGCTGCTGCACGTCCGCCAGCGACCTGCGGCACCAGGTCACCAGCGCGGCGCCACGCCGATACGCATCGAGCGACTCCTCCAGCGACAGCGTGCCGCTTTCCATGCGCTGCACGATCTGCTCGAGTTCAGCGACGGCGCGTTCGAAGGATTCCGGGGTGGAAGGCGACGCGGAAGACGGAGTCGAAGGGTCCATGAAGATACTGATTTTACTTTGATACTGTACCGGAAGAACGTATACCAGACGAAACCGACGGAAGCGACATGGAGATGAACCGGATGACCCAGACCGACGCGTGCCGCGGCCGTGCGGACGGGAACTGAAACGATGGCCCGCCTGCTCTTTTTCACCGGCCACGCCGGCACGGGCAAGACGACGCTGGCGCGGCGCGCGGTACCGATGCTGCACGCGCGCACCGGCGAAAGCTTCTGCATGCTCGACAAGGACACGGTCTACGGCGCCTACAGCGCCAATGTCATGGGCCTGCTCACCGGCAATCCGGACGATCGCGACAGCCCGGTCTACCTGGCGAATCTGCGCGATGCCGAATACCACGGCCTGCTCGACATCGCGCGGGAAAATCTTTCCCTGAACGTCAACACCGTGCTCGTCGGACCGTTTTCGCGCGAAGTGCGCTCGCATCGCGTCTTCGATGCACGGGCGCTCGACATGCCGGCAGCGACCCGGATCACCGTCGTCTGGATCGACCTCGACGAGCAGATCGCGAAAGAGCGCATCATCGCCCGCGCCCACCCGAACGACCGCTACAAGCTCGAACACTGGGATGAATACCGCCAGCGCCGCTTCGACCCCGACCCGGACCAATATCCGCAGTTGATCCGCCACGACAACACGCACTTCGACCCGGTCGCCTTCGACCAACTCGTCGACCGGCTGTGCATCTGAGGCTGTGCGTCTGAGCAAGGCGTGAAGCGATCGGGCGCGGCCGATCGCTTCACGCGTTCCGGGCTGAACGGGCACCGGCGCAGCACCGTCACCGGCCAGTGACGGTCAGTGCGCGAATACCGAGACGACGGCAATGACCGCGACGCCGGTGATCATCAGGGCGAACTGGCCGAACCAGTCGCCGTCGCGGCGCGTCTCGCGGTGCAGTCCGGGAATCAGGTCGGCCAGCGCCACGTAGATGAAGCTGGCCGCGGCCACGACCAGCACGTACGGCAGCAGTGCGTGACCGTGGCCGAGCGCGAAATAGCCGACGATGCCACCGAGCACGGCCGCCATGCCGCTCAGCAGGTTGTAGACGAGCGCGCGCCGGCGCGTGTAGCCGGCATTGATCAGCACGATGAAGTCGCCGATTTCCTGCGGAATCTCATGCGCGGCGATCGCGGCCGTCGTGATCCAGCCCAGCGCCGGATCGGCCAGGAAGGCTGCGGCGATCATCACGCCGTCGGCCGTGTTGTGGATCGTGTCGCCAACCAGCACGACGAGTCCGCCCGGGCCGGCTTCGGCCTGATCGTGTCCCGGATGGTGCCCGTGTCCATCCTGTTCGTGATGATGGCTGTGGCGCAGGACGGCGAATTTTTCGAGCGTGAAGAAGGCGAGGATGCCGATCAGCAGCGCCCAGGCCAGCGTGTGCATGTCGGCACCGGAAGCGAAGGCCTCGGGCAGCAGATTCAGGATCGCCGACGCCAGCAGCAGCCCCGCCGACAGGCTGACGAGGCGATGCACGGCACCGGCGAGCAGGGACAGCGACAGCCAGGCCGCCGCCAGCACGCTCGCCGCTCCCGAGAGCAGCGTCGCAACGATGATCGCCAGCAGGGTCGTGGAACTCAATGGGCCTGTTCCCAGTTCGCGCCCACTCCGCATTCCACCTCGAGCGGCACCGCCAGCGTCGCCACGCCCGACATCCAGCGCGGGACGTGTTCGCGCACGAGATCGATCTCCTCGTCGGGCACCTCGAGCACGAGTTCGTCGTGCACCTGCAGGATCAGCCGCGCGCGCAGCCGCTCCTGCACGATCCATTCCTGCACGCGGATCATCGCCAGCTTGACGAGATCGGCCGCCGTGCCCTGCATCGGCGCATTGATCGCCGCCCGTTCGGCGCCGGCCCGGCGCGGGCCGTTCGGGCTGTTGATCTCGGCGATCCACAGGCGCCGCCCGAGCGCGGTCTCGACGTAGCCGTCGCGGTGCGCGCGCTCCCGGGTTTCCTCCATGTAGCGCGCCACGCCCGGATAACGGTCGAAATACCGATCGATCCAGGTCTTGGCCGCGCTGCGCTCGATCCCGAGGTTGGCCGCCAGCCCCCAGGCGCTCATGCCGTAGATCAGACCGAAGTTGATCACCTTGGCGTAGCGGCGCTGCTCGAAGCTGACGTCGGCCGGGTCGACGCCGAAGACCTCGGCCGCCGTCGCCCGGTGCACGTCCAGGCCCTGCTCGAATGCGCGCAGCAGGTTTTCGTCGCGCGAGATGTGCGCCATGATGCGCAACTCGATCTGCGAATAGTCGGCCGAGACGATCTTCGCGCCCGGCGGCGCGATGAAGGCCTCGCGGATGCGGCGCCCCTCGGCCGTGCGCACGGGAATGTTCTGCAGGTTCGGATCGCTCGACGCCAGCCGGCCAGTGACCGCCACCGCCTGCGAGAAACGGGTGTGCACCCGGCCGCTGCGCGGATCGATCATCTTCGGCAGCTTGTCGGTATAGGTCCCCTTCAGCTTGGCCAGCGAGCGCCAGTCGAGCACGATGCGCGGCAACGGGTAATCGGGTGCGAGGCGCTCGAGCACATCCTCACTCGTCGACGGCGCGCCACCCGCCGTGCGCTTGAGCACCGGCAGGCCGAGCTGCTCGAAGAGCACCTGACCGAGCTGCTTCGGCGAGCCCGGATTGAACGGCGCACCGGCCAGTTCGACCGCGCTGGCCTCGAGCTCGCGCATGCGCTGGCCGAGCTCTTCCGACTGACGTGCAAGCGCTTCGGCGTCGATCAGCACGCCGGTGCGCTCCATCGTCTGCAGCACCCGCGAGACCGGCAGTTCGATGTCGCGATAGATGTATTCGAGGTGTGCATCGGCGGCGATCTGCGGGTACATCGTGCGGTGCAGGTGCAGCGCGATGTCGGCATCCTCGGCGGCATAGCGGGTCGCCGTATCGAGATCGACCTCGGTGAAGGAGATCTGCTTCACGCCCTTGCCGGCGACGTCCGTGTAACGGATCGTGCGCCGGCCGAGATGACGGTCGGCCAGCGAATCGAGATCGTGGCTGCGATGGGCCTCGAGCACATAGCTCTCGAGCAGCGTGTCGTGCGCGATTCCGGCCAGGTGGATGTCGCAGTTGGCCAGCACGTGCGCATCGTATTTGAGGTTCTGTCCGACCTTGGCGGCCTGCTCATCCTCGAGCCAGGGGCGCAGCCTGTCCAGCACGAGTGCGCGATCGAGCTGCGCCGGCACGCCGGCGTAGTGATGCGCCAGCGGGACGTAGCAGGCTTCGAAGGGCTCGATCGACAGCGACAGTCCGACGAGTTCGGCGCGCATCGGGTCGAGCGACGTGGTTTCGGTATCGATCGCGACCAGTTCGGCGGCGCGCGCGCGTGCGAGCCACCAGTCCAGGCGCTTCTCGTCGAGCACCGTCTCGTAGCGCAGCTCCGGCGCCGCAACAGAGGCATCGACCGCCGCGTCGCCCGGCGCTGCCGGGTCGGCAACCTGCTCCGCGGCACCGTCATCGTGCCCGTGGTCGCCGGCGGGCGCATCGCCGCCCGGGCGGCCCGGCCCGACCGGGCGGGCATCCCTCGCTCCCGCGTCGAACTCGCGCAGCCAGCTGCGGAAATTGCAGCGCTCGAACAGCTCACGCAGACTTTGCCGATCCGGCTCGCCAAGCACGAGGGAATCCTCGATCGATTCCACCTGTGGCGCCAGTTCGCAGTCGGTCTTCACCGTGACGAGCCGGCGCGCCGTCGGCAGCCAGTCCAGCGACTGGCGCAGGTTTTCGCCGACGACGCCGCGGATCGACCCGGCCTGCTCGACCAGTTCATCCAGCGAGCCGTACTGCGTCAGCCATTTCACCGCCGTCTTCGGGCCGACCTTGTCGACTCCGGGCACGTTGTCCACCGTGTCGCCGACGAGGGTCAGCCAGTCGACGATGCGTTCGGGCGGAACGCCGTATTTCTCCGTCACCGCCACCGGATCGAGCCATTCTCCGTTGACCGCGTTGCGCGCCATCGTGTTGACGAGAATGACGTCATCGTCCACCAGTTGCGCGAGGTCCTTGTCACCGGTCGCGATGATCGTCTTCGTCCCGTCGGCGCTCGCCTGCGCGGCGAGTGTGCCGATCACGTCATCGGCCTCGATGCCGTCGATCATGACGAGTGGCCAGCCGAGCGCGCGCACGATCTCGTGAATGACGGGAATCTGGCGCGCCAGGTCTTCCGGCATCTTCTTGCGGTTCGCCTTGTACTCCGGATACCAGTCGTCGCGGAACGTCCTGCCGGGCGCGTCGAAGACGACGGCACCATAGGTCGGCTCGGCGAAACCGTCCGGTTTGCGGTCGGCCCGCAGACGCCGTAGCATCGCCACCATTCCGTAAATCGCGCCAGTGGGCTCGTCCGACTGATTGCGCAGATCCGGAAGCGCATGAAACGCGCGATAGAGATACCCCGAGCCGTCAACCAGCAGAAGCGTTTTTTCGGACATGTCCAGCAGCAAGCAGGTGCCGCAGTTGCGTGCGATCGAAAGCCCGGAGCGATCGACACCGTTGAAGGCGCGCGAATCGTGGCATATTCTGGGAATTATCTCAGAGTTCGTCGAGGCGACGGAACGCCTTGCCGAAGTGCGGCCGGCCGTCTCGATTTTCGGCAGCGCACGCATCCTGCCCGGCCACGCCTGGTACGAGAACACCGTTGAAGTCGCGCGTCGCCTGTCCGATGCCGGTTTTGCCGTCATCTCCGGCGGCGGGCCCGGGATCATGGAAGCCGCCAACCTCGGCGGCTACGGCGGCAAATCAGCGTCGGTCGGTCTGAACATCCGCCTGCCGATGGAGCAGGTCGGCAACCCCTACCAGGACATCTCGGTCAATTTTCGCCATTTCTTCGCGCGCAAGGTGGCCTTCGCCAAGTATGCGACTGCCTTCGTCGCCGCGCCGGGCGGCTTCGGCACGCTGGACGAACTGTTCGAGATGCTGACCATGGTGCAGACGCACATGGGCCGACGCATCCCGATCATCCTGATGCAGGCCGGGTTCTGGGACGGCCTGCTGCAGTGGATCCGCGAACAGCTGCTCGGCAACGGACTGATCTCGCCGGGTGACATCGACCTGATCCAGGTGATCGACGAGCCGGCACAGGTGGTCGAGGCGATCTTCGACTTCTACCAGACGCGCGGCTTCGTTCCCACGGCCGATGAACGCGAACGCATGCTCTATCTGTGACGCCCCGACGTGCCGGAAACTGACGAGCGCGCGCCGAAGCCGGTGACGCCCGGATAACGGATGGCTGTTTTCACGCGCCTGGAGCACGATGTGCTGACGCGCTGGATCGGACGCTACCCGATCGGCGGGCTGCTGCATTTCGAAGGAATCCGCTCCGGCATCGAAAACAGCAACTACTTCGTGACGACCACGCGCGGCCGCTTCGTCCTGACCCTGTTCGAGCGGCTCACGCATGCGCAATTGCCGTTCCATCTGGATCTGATGCGTCATCTGGCGGCGCGCGGCATCCCCTGCCCGGATCCGGTCGCCGACCTCGATGGCGCCGTTCTCGCCACGCTGGCGGGCAAACCGGCGGCGCTGTGCACCTGGCTCGACGGTGGCGCCGTGGACGCGCCGGCGGCGCACCATTGCGCGCAACTGGGCGAGACGATCGCACGCATGCATCTGGCCGCAGCGGATTTCCCCGGCCAGGCGCCGAATCCGCGCGGTCTGGACTGGCAGCTTTCGGTCGCACCCGATCTGCTGACACGACTGGAACCGGAGCCGGCGCGGTTGCTGGCCGACGAATTGCAGCAGCAGCGGGCGTTCGCCGCCAGCACCTCCGCGCTGCCGGCCTCGGCCGTGCACGCCGACCTGTTCCGGGACAACGTGTTCTTCGCCGGGCAAGCGCCCGAACCGCCGCTGTGCGGTGTGATCGACTTCTGGTTTGCCGGGGTCGATCACTGGCTTTTCGATCTTGCCGTGGCGGCCAATGACTGGTGCCTGTCCCCGACCGACCGACCGCGCGCGGATCATTGCGACCATGTCGACGGCTTCGATGCCGGGCGACTCGATGCCCTGATGGCCGCCTATCGGCGCGTGCGGCCGCTCGACGACGCCGAATGCGCAGCCTGGCCGATGATGCTGCGCGCCGCTGCGCTGCGTTTCTGGATATCGCGTCTGTTCGACCGGTATTTTCCACGCCCGGCCGAAATCGTCGCACCGAAGGACCCGGCCCATTTCGAACACCTGTTGCGCCGGCATCGTGCCGTCGCAGCGGCGCTGCGCTGAGTAACGTGTGAAGCCACCATGCAGATTCACCTGCTGCCGGCGCGTACCGGCTGGTACTGGATACGGGATGCGTTCCGCGTGCTCGTGCGCCAGCCGGTCGCCCTCGTCGCGATCACCTTCCTGAGCCTGTTGCTGATGTCCCTGACGGTGCTCGTTCCCTTCGTCGGAACGGTCGCTCCGCTGGTGCTCGCGCCCGCGCTGATGGTCGGCCTGATGCGCGCGATCCGCACCACGGACGAAGGCGGTACCCCGTTGCCGTCGATGCTGTTTGCCGCCTTTCGCGAGGACGGCGGGCGTGCCTGGCGCGCGCTGGCCATGCTCGGTGCGATCAACGCCGCAGCCACGATGGCCGCGCTCGCGCTGGCGGCGGCAATCGACGGCGGCTTCCTGCTGGAACTGGCGATCGGCAACATCGACGACATCGAGCCGGCTGCCGTGAACGAAACCTCGCTGTGGCTGGCGGCAGCCACTTTCGTCACCGCCTACGCGCCGGTACAGATGGCGATGTGGTATTCGCCGCTGTTCATCGCCTGGCACCGGATCACGGTCGGGAAAGCGCTGTTTTTCAGCGTGTGGGCCGTCGGGCGCAACTGGCGCGCCTTTCTCGTGTATGCCACCGGCTGGTTTGCGATCCTCTTCTCCGCCTCGATCCTCCTGCGTCTGGCGCAGGGCGCATTCGCGGCCCACCCCTTCCTGTGGTCGATGATCATGTCGCCGATCTCGCTGGTCCTGATCACGCTGATGTATTGCTCGGTCTGGCCGTCCTGGCGCGATGCGGTGCGGGAAAGGCCCGACCCGGACGACG
>DAIUFU010000055.1:0-13710 GCA_036844405.1 Burkholderiaceae bacterium
CTGGTTCCACGGCGATTACCCGCTGATCGAGGTCGGCGTGCTCGAGCTGAACCGCAACCCGGACAATTATTTCGCCGAGGTCGAGCAGGCTGCCTTCAATCCGGCCAACATCGTGCCCGGCATCGGTTTTTCGCCCGACCGGATGCTGCAGGGACGCCTGTTCTCCTACGGCGATGCCCAGCGCTACCGGCTCGGCGTCAATCATGGCCAGATCCCGGTGAACGCACCGCGCTGTCCGTTCCACAGCTATCACCGCGACGGCCAGATGCGCGTCGACGGCAACCAGGGCGGCACGCTCGGCTATGAGCCGAACAGCTATGGCGAATGGCAGGAGCAGCCCGGGTTCGCCGAGCCGCCGCTGGCGCTCGAAGGCGCGGCCGATCACTGGAATCACCGCGAGGACGACGATTACTACTCGCAGCCGGGCAAGCTCTTTCGCCTGATGACGCCCGCGCAGCAGCAGGTGCTCTTCGAGAACACCGCCCGGGCGATGGGTGATGCGCCGCACGAGATCAAGGCGCGCCACGCGCGCAACTGCGCCAGGGCGGATCCGGCTTATGGCGCCGGCGTCGCTCGCGCCCTGGGCATCGACGCGAGCGAACTCGCCTGATGCGAGCGCAGCACGCCGACCGGATCACTCAGGCCGTGCCGTCGGTCCTGGGCGAACGGTCGGCCCGGTGCACAAGGCAGGGATGCCCCGCCCGGCGCTGGCGGCGACAACCGGGTGTTCAGCCCGCGAAACGGGTCAGCAACGGATCCTCGACGCCGGCTTCGGCAAAGCCCCGGGCACGCAGCAGGCACGAATCGCAGTGCCCGCATGGGCGCCCGTCGGGAGCGGGATCGTAGCAACTGCTCGTGAGCGCGTGATCGAGGCCGAGCGCGACGCCGGCGCGCACGATATCGGCCTTGCTCATCTTCGCCAGCGGCGCGTGGATCGTCAGCGGCCGGCCTTCGACACTGGCCTTTGTCGCCAGACGGGCCATGCGTTCGTACGCCGCGATGTACTCGGGGCGACAGTCGGGGTAGCCGCTGTAGTCGATGGCGTTGACGCCGATGAAGATGTCGGCGGCCCCCTGCACTTCGGCGTATGCCAGTGCGAACGACAGGAAGATCGTGTTGCGCGCCGGCACGTAGGTGTTGGGAATTGCCGCACGCATCGCCTCGTCGGGTCGATCCTTCGGCACGTCGATGTCGCTGGTCAGCGACGAGCCGCCGAAAGCACGCAGATCGATGTCGACGACGACGTGGTTCTTCACCCCCAGCGACTGCGCAATGCGGCGCGCGCTGTCCAGTTCGATGACATGGCGCTGGCCGTAGCGAAAGCTCAGCGCGGACGCTTCGTAGCCGTCGCGCTGCGCGATCGCGAGGACGGTGCTTGAATCAAGGCCGCCGCTGAGCAGCACGACGGCGCGCGGTGCGCTCGAGCCCACCATCACGCGCGCATCCCTATCCGCCGCGCGCGCGGCCCGCCTGCGCCGGAAAACCTCACGAAAATACCCGACATCCCGATCATTCCCCTTTCCCGAATCCTGTCCGACAGACGCTCCCGCACCGGCCTTCGGCACTGCATCCGCCGCACCGCATGCGTGCGCGGCGGAATGCGCTGGAGCGAAACAGGCCGATTCTCGCGCAGTTCGCCTCCGGCCACGGCGGCGCTACACTGCGCCTGTTTCCTCGCCGGGCGCGGGCGCGGTCGATGTGGTGCCGCACTCTCGCCGATCGTCCGCTGTCCGATGGCCCGTCTTTCGATCCCTTGCCTTTCGATCGCTGGCGCCGTCATCGTTCGCGTGTCCACCATTTCGACCGGAGTCTGCGATGGGCTCGATCGCCGTTGTCGTACTCGTCATTGTGCTCGCACTGCTCGTCTGGGCGGTACTCATCTACAACCGGCTCGTGCGCAGCCGGCAGATGGCCGCCGAAGGCTGGAGCGGCATCGACGTCCAGTTGAAGCGTCGCGCCGATCTCGTCCCCAACCTCGTCGAGACCGTGCGCGGTTATGCCACGCACGAACAGGACCTGTTCACGCGCGTGACTGAACTGCGCAACCAGGCCCGTGCCGCCCCGGCCGGCGACGTGGCCGCACGCGCACCGATCGAGGGCATGCTGTCGGCCACGATCGGACGCCTGCTCGCGGTCGCCGAGAACTACCCGCAACTGAAGGCCGACGGTACTTTCCTGCAGTTGCAGGAACAGCTGGCGACGCTGGAAAACGAGATCCAGATGGCACGGCGCTATTACAACGGCACCGCGCGCGATCTGAACGTCCTGATCGAATCGTTCCCGAGCAATCTCGTCGCCGGCAGCTTCGGTTTCACCAAACGCGATTTCTTCGAGACCGGGGATGCCCGCGACCGCGCAGTGCCGTCGGTTTCCTTCGGCACGGGGACGAGGCCGCCGGCCGGACGCTCCTGAGCGCGACCCGGAGCACACAGCCATGATCGGGAATGCGCTCGTGCCGGGCCGGCGGATCGCTCTTTTCCTCGCTGTCTGCACGCTCTTTCTGGGCGTCATCGCCCTGACGGTCTGGCCGACGCCGGCACACGCCGACGAGCGGATCGATGCCTTCGACAGTGACATCGAGGTACAGGCCAACGGCGACCTCATCGTCACCGAGACCATCACCGTACGCGCCGAGCAGCGCCTGATCCAGCGCGGCATCTACCGTGATTTCCCGCTCACCTTCACCGACGCCGACGGGCGTACCCGGCGCGTATCGTTCGAGCTTCTCGACGTGCAGCGTGACAGCCTGCCGGAGCCGCACGTCGAGCGCGAGAACGCCGACGGCGTGCGCATCCGGATCGGCGACGAAGGCACGCTCCTGCCCGTGGGCGTGCATCGTTACCGTCTGCGCTACCGCACCGGTCGCCAGCTGCGCTGGTTTCCGGATCACGTCGAACTGAACTGGAACGTCACCGGCAACGACTGGCAGTTCCCGATCGGCGTCGCCACCGCTCGGGTCCGCCTGCCCGGCAATGCCGCGCCGGTGCGCTGGGTCGCCTGGACCGGACGCTACGGCGAACACGGCACCGACTGGCGCGCCGGTCCCGGCGCCGGCGGCATGCTCGATTTCGCGACGACACGCGAACTGGCCCGGGGCGAAGGTTTTACGATCGTCGTGCAGCTGCCCGACGGTGTCGTCACCGCGCCGACACGCGGCCAGGAGCTGCGCTGGGCCATGCTCGATCACGGCCGCTCGCTGCTTGCGCTGGCCGGCCTGCTCGCCGTCCTCGTCTTCTATCTGACGGCCTGGAACGCGGTCGGTCGCGACCCGCCCAAGGGCACGATCATTCCGCGTTTTCATCCGCCCGAGGGCATCTCGCCGGCGCTGGCGGCCTATGTGCGCCAGTGGGGCTGGGGCCACGGCTGGCGCGAGTGGACCGCTACCGCGGTCTCGCTGGCCACGAAGGGACTGATCACTTTCGACGACAGCCTGGGCCTGCGCTTCACGCGCACGGAGGTGGGCACGAAAGGTCATGACACTCCGCCACTGACTCCCAGTGAGCGCTCACTGCTGGGCTGGATCGACAGCGAGGGCGGCTCGGCCGTGATCGACCGGGCGAGCGGTGAACGACTGGCGGCGGCAGAAGCGGCCTTTCGCGACGTCATCGAACGCGACAACCGCGGCCTCTGGTTCCGGCGCAACCGGGGCTGGTTCGGCTTCGGCGTGTTGCTGACAGGCGCCTGCATCGCGCTGGTTCTGCGCTACGGCCGGCTGACCGACGGCGAGATCGGCGTGCTGATCTTCACCGCCTTCATCAGCTTTTTCGCCGGCTCGATGCTGGCCCGGACACTGCGGGCGGCGTTCCGGGTGTCCGATGCCAGAACCAAGGCCATCGCCATTCTGCGCCTGTCGGTCGCTGCCGTGATCCTGTTCATCATCGTGACGCGCTTCCTGCCATCGATCCTGCTCGAGTCGGATCTGCGCTCCGCCTGGCTGCACGGCTTTCTGGCCAATGCGTTCCCGATCACCCTGATCGCCGGTTTCGGGCTGCTCAACGCCGTCTTCTGGTATCTGCTGCGCGCGCCGACCGTGGCCGGACGCAAGCTGATGGACGAGATCGAAGGGCTCGAGCTGTATCTGCGTACCGCCGAGAGCGCACGCATGAATCTGGCCGGCGCACCGGAAATCACGACGGCACATTTCGAGCGGCTGCTGCCGTACGCCATTGCACTCGGCCTCGAAAAACCCTGGTCGCACGCATTCGAAGCCGCTTTCGCCCGCGCCCATCCGGGCGAGTCGCTGCAAGGCAGCTATCGACCGGCCTGGCACGGCGGCCACGGCTGGTCCGGTTCGAGCGGTTTCGGTTCGTCGATGTCGGCGGCGATGGGCGCGGCGCAAGGCGCCTTTGCCAGTTCCGTGCCGGCGCCCAGCGCGGGCGACTCCGGCTTTGGCGGCGGCGGTGGTGGTGGCGGCGGTTCCGGTGGCGGCGGCGGTGGCGGTGGCGGCGGTGGCTGGTGAGCGACAGACAGCCACGCACGATGCTGCAGGGAAAGCCGGACGGCAAGATGGGTGAACGCGGCGGGCACAACGCAGCCGGCCTGATGCTGATCGCGCTCACCGGCGGATTCGCGCTCAGCCAGGCCTATCGCACGGTGGCGGCGATCATGGCACCGCAACTGCAGGCCGAATTCCATCTCGACCCACAGGCGCTGGGCATCTTCGCCGGCATCTTTCATTTCGCTTTCGGCGCGCTGCAACTGCTGATGGGCATCGGCATCGATCTGTACGGCGTACGGCGCACCGTCCTGCTCGCCTTTCCGTTGACGATCGCCGGTTCGCTGCTGTCCTTCTTCAGCGTGCGCTTCGGCTGGCTGCTGACCGGTCAGGCACTGATCGGCATCGGCTGCGCGCCGGCCTTTCTCGTCTGCACGGTATTCATCGCCCAACGCTTCCCGGCAACCCGCTATGCCTCGTTGTCCGGCATCGTGCTGGGCGTGGGCGGCGTCGGCATGCTGGCTACCGGCACGCCGCTCGCCTGGCTCATCGAAGCGTTTTCCTGGCGCGCCGGCTTTCTGGCCCTGGCGATCCTGTCGACGATCGCGTGGCTGACGATCGCCTGGTTCGTGCGTGAAGCGGACACCCCGGCTGGCAGTGAAGCCCGGGCGTCTGCACCCGACGGCGAGACACCCGCCCCCTTGTCCGGCCAACCGTCGGCGTCTCTCGCAGGCGACACGACGGAGCGCTCGCTCGGCGCTGCCCTGCGCGGCTTTGCCTCGCTGCTTGCCATGCGTCACACCTGGGGCATTCTCGGCCTGGCCACCGTCAGCTACGCCGCCTTCGTCTCGCTGCGCGGACTGTGGCTCGGCCCTCTGCTGGTCGATCACTACGGCTTCAGTCTGGTCGCCAGCGGCAACGTCGCCATCGCCGTGTCGGTCGCGTCGATGCTTGGCCCGGCCCTGTTCGGCCGCGCCGACCCGGGTCATGCACGGCGCCGACGCTGGATCTTCGGCTGCACGGCGCTGTCGGCGCTCTCGTTCGCCCTGCTCGCGCCGGCACTGAACCCCGGCTTCGACATTGCGGTCTCGATCGTCTACGCCGTGCTGTCGGGCTACGGCGTGCTGCAGTACGCCGACGTGCGCGATGCCTATCCGGCGTCGATGACCGGACGCGCGCTGTCGCTGTTCACGATGGCGCTGTTTCTCGGCGTGGCGCTGATGCAGTGGCTGACCGGCGTGGCGGCATCGATGGCCGCGGCCCGCGGCCTGCCGCCATTCGCCTTTGCCTTCGCGACGATCGCGCTGATGCTCGCCGCCGGTGCCGTGCTCTTCGCCCTCCTGCCGCAGCCGCCGGCGCCGGAACGCCGGCACGCCGCCTGACAGGACGCCACGCGGCGGGCGGGCTACCGACCGGCAGGCGGCAGGCCATGCGTTCGTACGGCCCCGCGGGCCAGGCTATCGCCCTGGCGACCCGCCCGGTTCGTCCCGGGGAGCGCCCCGGGCCTCTCGTCAGACGCCGCTCGTCAGGCGCGCGACGCCGGCGCGCAGCCGTATCGGGTCATCGGCGCGCAGCAGACGCCCGACGCGCGTACGCAGACGTCCGACATCCGCCTGCAGGATCTCGCGCTTGACGCGCAGCAGGCTGGCCGGGTGCATCGACAGTTCGCGCAGCCCCATGCCGAGCAGCAGGCGCGTCGCCGCCGCGTCGCCGGCCATTTCGCCGCATACCGCCACCGGTTTGCCGGCACGCACGCCGGCGCGGATCGTCATCGCCACCAGTTGCAGCACGGCCGGATGGAACGGTTCATACAGATCGGCGACTTCGTGGTCGGCACGATCGATCGCCAGCGTGTACTGCGTCAGGTCGTTGGTGCCGATCGACAGGAAGTCGAGCCGGCGCACGAACAGCCGCGCCGACAGCGCCGCCGCCGGCACCTCGACCATGCCGCCCACCGGCACATCGGCACCCCGGGCCACGCCGCGCTCGTCCAGCTGGGTACGCGCGATGCCGATCAGACGCATGGTCTGGTCGATCTCGTGGCAGTTCGTCAGCATCGGGATCAGCAGACGTACCGGCCCGTGCGCCGCCGCCCGGAGAATGGCACGCAGCTGTGCCAGAAACAGCGCCGGCTGCGCCAGACAGTAGCGGATCGCGCGCCGACCGAGCGCCGGATTGACCACGGCCACGCCCGCCGAGCGGTCCAGCGTCTTGTCGGCGCCGACGTCCAGGGTGCGGATCGTCACCGGCCGGCCGGCCATTGCCAGGACCACGTCACGATAGGCCTCGTACTGCTCGTCCTCGTCCGGCAGCTCGCGACGGTTCAGGAACAGGAATTCCGAACGGAACAGACCGATGCCGTCGGCGCCGGCCGCCTGCGCAGCCGCCACTTCATCCGGACGCTCGATGTTCGCGCACAGGGTGATCATCGTGCCGTCGAGCGTGCGTGCCGGCACCTTGCGCAGTTTGCGCAGGGCGCGGCGCGCACGCAGATCGTCCGCCTGCCGGGCACGGTACCAGGCGAGTATCGCCTCGTCGGGTGCCACGATCACGACACCCTGCTCGCCGTCGAGAATGAGCCAGTCGTCGTCGACGATCAGGCGGCTCGCCGCGCTGGCGCCGAGCGCCGCCGGCACGTCCATGCCGCGCGCCAGAATCGCTGCATGCGAGGTCGGGCCACCCTGATCGAGAACGAAACCGAGCGCCGAGCGCAGCGACAGCATATCCGCCGGCGAAAGGTCGGTCGCCACGTAAATGCGCGGCTCCTCGGCCGCCACCGTCGGTGCGCGCAGGCCCGAGAGCACGCGCGCCACGCGCTCGGCAACCTGACGCACATCGCGCCCGCGCTCGCGCAGATATTCGTCCTCGAAGGCCTCGAACTGCTCCGTCAGCTGGCGGGCCTGCGCCGCAAACGCCCATTCGGCGTTGTGCAGCCGCACGCGCACGTCCTCGCGTGCCGGTTCGAGCAGGGCCGAGTCCTCGAGAATCATGATGTGCACGTCGAGCAGGGCCCGCGCCTCGGTCGGCGCGTTCTCCGGCAGTTGCTCCGCCACTTCATGCAGCTCGGCCTTGACGACTTCCACGGCCGTCTCCAGGCGCGCCAGTTCGCGCGCGACCTGCGCCTGCGCCACCCGGTGGCGCGGCACGTCGCGCTCGATGCGCTCGAGACGGCGTGCCCGGCCGACGACGACGCCGCCACCGATACCGATGCCATGCAGACTGAACATGCTCAGAATGCGTGCGGCCGCCGGCCGCGTCCGGAAAGCTTGCCGGAAAAAGCGTGGACGAGGCGCAAGGCGCAGCCACGTCGCCCGGCACGGCGGGCATCCGCAACGCCCATCTGCCCGGAAAGCGGGTGCCTTGCGCTCGTGGACGACGGCTTCACGCGCTCTCGCCCTCGCCGAAGCCGGATGCAATCAGCGCCCGGACGGCTTCCACGGCCTGTGCCTCGTCGCTGCCTTCGGCCTCGATGACGAGCGTGCTGCCGCATCCGGCCGCCAGCATCATGACACCCATGATGCTCTTCGCATTGACCCGCCGATCGCCCTTTGACAGCCACACCTCGGCCTGGAAGCGCCCGGCGGTGGCCGTCAGGCGCGCCGATGGGCGGGCGTGCAGGCCGAGCCGGTTGACGACGGCGACTTCAGCGCGCGTCATCCGTGCCCGGCACCCGGTTGATCGGGGTCGGCATCGCAATCCCCGATACGGTCGACCAGACAGATCGAACGCTGGCCGCTCGCACACAGCAGCTCGGCCAGTTCGTCGACCGGCAGGCGCCGGTTCTGCAGCGCCTTGAGCAGGACCGGCAGGTTCACGCCGGCCAGCACCCGCACCCGATCGGGCACCGCCAGCTGCAGCGCGATGCGCGATGGCGTCGCACCGAAAACATCGGTCAGGACGATGGCGCCGCTGCCATCGTTGATGCGCGCGAGCAGTTCGCGCCCGGCGGCCAGCGCTACCTCCGGGCTCTCATCGGGGACCACGTCGAGTGCCGCCAGTTGCGGCGCAAGCCGTCCGTAGACATGCCGCGAGCACCGGATGAGCGCACTGCCAAACGGTTCGTGCGACACGACGAGAATCCCGATCATCCGCTGCCACGCTGTGCGCCGCCGGCAGACGATGCCAGCGACGCCTCCAGCCGGTCGACGAACAGCCGCGCGACGTCGAAACCGGTCTGGTCGCGGATCTCCTGGAAACAGGTCGGGCTGGTGACATTGATTTCGGTGACGTGCTCGCCGATCAGGTCGAGTCCGACCAGCAGCAGACCGCGCGCCGCCAGTTGCGGCGCGAGCGCTTCGCCGATCTCGCGATCGCGCGGCGACAGCGCGCGCGCCACGCCGCGCGCCCCGGCAGCGAGATTGCCGCGAAACTCTCCCTCCTTCGGAATGCGCGCCAGGCAGTACGGCACGACTTCGCCGCCGATCAGCAGCACCCGCTTGTCGCCATCGACGATCTCGGGCAGGAAGCGCTGTGCCATCACCGTGCGCGCGCCGAAACCGTTCATCACCTCGATGATCACCGACAGGTTCGGGTCGCCGCGCTGCGCGCGAAAGATCGACGTGCCGCCCATGCCGTCGAGCGGCTTGAAGACGGCCTCGCCATGCTCGTCGACGAACGCGTGCAGATCGGCGGCCGAACGCGTCACCAGGGTCGGCGCCGCAAACTCGGGGAATTCGAGCACCGCGAGCTTTTCGTTGTGGTCACGGATCGCGCGCGGATCGTTGAACACGCGGGCGCCTTCGCGTACCGCCTGTTCGAGCAGGTAGGTGGAATAGATGTATTCCATGTCGAACGGCGGATCCTTGCGCATCAGGACGGCATCGAAGGCGGCAACCGGCTCGCGCACCGGCGCACCGGTCTCGTACCAGGAAGCGCCGTCGGCTGACGCCGCACTGCCGGCGTGATCGCCGGTCGCGCCCGCACCGGTCAGGTGCAGCGGCATTGCCTCGGCCTGGATGCGTCCGTGCGCGCAGGACAGCTGGCCCTGTTCGCAGACATGCAACTGGTGTCCGCGCGCGGCCGCCTCCACCATCATCGCGTACGTCGTGTCCTTGTACGTCCTGATCGACGGCAGCGGGTCGAGAATCACCAGCACGCGCATCATCCATCCCCTGCAAAGATCCGGTCACCATTGTAGCTTTGCCGTCCGGTGCCGCCCGCGTCCGGCACCGGGATGGACCGGACCTTCTGCATCGGCCATCGGTCGGAGCCGGGAATGCGCCGGAACGCTTTCGCGGTGCTAGACTTTTCGTCATGAACACGACTCCTCCCTCGCTGCTCGCGGAGCTGCAGCAACGCGTCTCGGACCTGCTGCGCAACAGCCCCGCCGCCGACATCGAACGCAACCTGAAGGCCATGCTCACGCAGACCTTCCAGCGCATCGAACTCGTCACCCGCGACGAGTTCGACCGTGAAACGGAACGGGTGCTGCACCTGCAGGAACGCATCGAAGCACTCGAACGACGCCTGGCGCAGGCGGGCATCGGGGCCGACGGCACGATGGCCGGCGCAACGGCCAGCGGACCGGCGACGGCAGCCGACACCCCCGGCCCGACGGCGAACGACGACGGCGCTGCTTCCTCGGGAACGGCTCCGGCCGCGGAACCGGCGTCACCGGAATGCCCCTCGCCGTCGTCCACAGCCGGGGACTGATCGGAATCGATGCGCCGCCGGTCAGCGTCGAGGTCCACATCGGCAACGGCCTGCCGGCTTTCCACATCGTCGGTCTGCCCGAAGCGGAAGTCCGCGAAAGCCGCGAGCGGGTACGCGCCGCCCTGCTGCACACCGGCTTCGGCTTTCCGAACCGCAAGCTGACGGTCAATCTCGCACCGGCCGACCTGCCCAAGGCTTCGGGTCGCTTCGACCTGCCGATCGCCGTCGGCATCCTCGCCGCCAACGGCCAGATCCCGGCCGAAGCGCTCGCCGAGGTCGAACTGGTCGGCGAACTGTCGCTCTCCGGTGCCGTCCGGCCGATCCGTGGTGCCCTGGCGATGACGCTGGCCATCGTCCGCGAGCAGCAGCGCCGCGCCCTGCTGCTGCCACTGGCCAATTGCGCCGAGGCCGCGCTCGTGGACGATGCGCGCCTGTTCGGCGTCGAGGAGCTGACCGACGTGGCGGCCCATCTGGCCGGCAGCAGCCCGCTCGCACGCATCGAACCCCAGGCACCGACGCCGGTGGCGGACGCCTTTGCCGAGGATCTGTCCGAAGTCAAGGGACACGTGATGGCGCGGCGCGCGCTCGAAGTCGCGGCTGCCGGCGCGCACAACCTGTTGATGATCGGTCCGCCCGGCGCCGGAAAATCCCTGCTGGCGCAGCGCATGCCGGGGATCCAGCCGCCGATGGACAGCGCCGAGGCGCTCGAGAGTGCCGCGCTGGCCAGTCTGCACGGCGGTTTCGATCCGGTGCAATGGAAGCGCCGGCCGTTTCGTGCACCGCATCACGGGGCGTCGACCGCCGCGCTGATTGGCGGTGGCGCGGTTCCGCGTCCGGGCGAGGCCAGCCTGGCGCACAACGGCGTGCTGTTTCTCGATGAGCTGCCCGAATTCGGCCGTTCCGCGCTCGAGGCCCTGCGCGAACCCCTGGAAACCGGCCGTATCGCCATCGCCCGCGCATTGCGCTGCATCGAGTTTCCGGCGTGTTTCCAGCTGGTGGCGGCGATGAATCCCTGCCCGTGCGGTCATTTCGGCAGCACGCGCTGTCGCTGCACGCCCGACCAGGTGCGCCGTTATCGCAGCAGGCTGTCGGGACCATTGCTCGATCGTATCGATCTGCTGATCGAAGTGGTGCCGGTGAGTGAAACCGAGCTGATGCAGGGCTCGTGCGGCGAGTCCAGCGCCTGCGTCGCCGCGCGCGTGGCCGACGCACGCCGGATTCAACACGAGCGCCAGCAGGCGACCAACGCCCGACTGTCACCGGCCGGCATCGATCGTCACTGCGCACTCGATCCGGCTGCGGCCAGCCTGCTGCGCCGGGTGGCGCAGCGCCAGCGCTGGTCGTCACGCGCCCTGCACCGCGTGCAGAAAGTCGCGCGTACGATCGCCGATCTGGCCGGCGCCGCCGCCATCGATGCAGCCCACGTCGCCGAAGCCGTCGGCTATCGGCGCGCACTCGACTGACCGCGCTTCGCCATCCGGTCGCCGCGGCGTTGGCGCACACGGCCATCCTGCCGCATGGATTTCGGGTGTCGGCAACACGCGAATCGCTGCACGCATTCCCTCGCCTGCATCCCGCTCTTGCAGCGCCGATGCTACGATCCGAGACAGGGAACCGGTTGGTGCCAGCGTGGCCGGAACGGTCGGAAATCCGGGCGGGATGACCCGACGGCACCCGACGGCAATCACGCCCGGCACCGCCGCACCATCATTGCACCCGCAGGGAGAATCCCGATGCTTTATGAATTCAAGTCCCGCGCTACCGGCTCGGTGATCATGACCAAACCCGTTGCCGAGTGGATCCTGCAGATCGTCGGCAAGCAGCCCGGTCCGGCCGGCGTCATCACCGTCGACCAGATCCCCGGCGCGGTCGATGCACTGCGACAGGCCATCGACCGGGAAAAGGAGGAATTGCGCGCCGAACGCCGCGCAATGGAACAGACGGCATCGCCGGCGGCACCCGGCACCAGCAACGAAGAGGTCGACAAGGACGACTATCCGGTGTCGCTGGCACAGCGCGCCTTCCCGTTCATCGAACTGCTGAATGATGCGCATCGCGCCGGCAAGGACGTCACCTGGGGCGTATGACGATGCCCGGCCGAGGTGTGCCTGATGAGGGCCTGCGCCAGCGCCGCATGGTCCGGCGCCCGAGCCGCATGGCCCGCCACATCAGACCGGCGAACAGCGGCGCGTGCCGCCCGCGGCCGGCGGTTTTCCTGACGGTGGCGCTCCGGTATCGGCCCTGATGACCCTGACGGCATTGTTCAGCGCCGAGCAGCTCGACATCCTCTGGCGCCTGATGATCTCGATGGCCGCCGGTACCGCCATCGGCATCGAGCGCAGCTATCACGGCCGTGCGGCCGGCTTCCGTACCCACGTCCTGGTCTGCATGTCGTCGGCCCTGGCCATGCTGGTGACGATCTACCAGGTGCAGTGGTTTCCCGGCATTTCCGAATCGGTGCGCATCGATCCGACCCGGATGGCGCAGGGCATCATGACCGGCATCGGCTTTCTCGGCGCCGGCGTCATCATGAAGGAAGGTCTGTCGGTGCGCGGCCTGACGACGGCCGCTTCGATCTGGATCACGGCGACGATCGGCATTCTGGCCGGCATCGGGCTGAATTTTCCGGTGGTCGCCGGCACGGTGCTGACCATCTGTGCGCTGTCGCTGTTTCGCTGGACCGAAACGATGCTGCCGGTGTTTCACTATGCCTTCCATCATGTGAGCTTCGCGCGCGACCGGGCGCTTCCGGAAGAGGAAGTGCGCGCCATCATCAATGGATATGGCTTCGAAATCAGCAAGATGAGCTGGCGCCTCGATCATCTGGGCCGCACCTTCGAATACCGGATGACGATCCGCTCGCGCAAGCTCAGGAATGCCAGCGAGCTGGCGCATGCCTGGAGCGGCAACGACAAGGTCCTCGAATTCCGCATTACGCCGCTATGAGTTGCCACCGACGGCAACCGATGGGTCGATAATCGCTGAGCGTTGCGTTTTCTCCCAGGAGGATCTTCCCGATGAAGCTGTATTTCGCACCCGGCGCCTGCTCGCGCGCCGTTCGTATCGCGCTGCACGAAGCCGGCCTGCCGTTCGAAGGCGTGCAGGTCGACCTGCAGACGCACAAGCTCGCCGACGGCAGTGACTACTACGCCATCAATCCGAAGGGATACGTGCCGCTGCTCGTGCTCGACGATGGCCAGGAACTGACCGAAGCGAGCGTCGTCCTGCAGTGGATCGCCGATCAGGTGCCGGCGAGCGGGCTGGCGCCGGCGGCCGGCACGATGCCGCGCTACCGTCTGCTGGAGTGGCTGAACTTCGCCACGACCGAGGTCCACAAGCAGTTCAGCCCGCTCTTCAATCCGGCCTACCCGGAAGAGGCGAAGCAGATCCAGCGCGAGAAGATCCTGCAGCGGATGAAGTGGGTCGACGGCGAACTCGCGGGCTGGCCGTATCTGACCGGCGACACCCTGACGATCGCCGACATCTATCTGTGGGTGCTCTGCGGCTGGGCCGACTTCATGAATCTCGACCTGTCCGGGCTGAAGAACCTGTCCGCCTGGCGCGAGCGCGTCGGTGCGCGCCCGGCCGTGCAGAAGGCGGTGCAGGAAGAAAGCTGAGGCTCA
>DAIUFU010000056.1:0-13367 GCA_036844405.1 Burkholderiaceae bacterium
TGCCTACATGGGCTGGATCGGCGATCGGATCGCACAGCGCGCCGGCCTCGAGGAGACTGGTGGAGTGTCTGGTCCGCCGTCGCTGGCGTGTCGAAACGGAGGTCAAGACATGAGCGACATGCAGACAGAGGGCGAGCAGGCGCCGAAGAACGAAACGGATGAAGACCACTACCAGCAGATCCGCGCAATGCCAGCGGCCCTTACCAAGGAAGAGATGCGGAAAATGGAGGAATCATTCCAAAAGGATTTGCACGGCGTCGCACGCCGTGCAGCCCTTGCGGTGTTGACGAACTCCTGTGCTTATCTGTTCGAACAAATCGAATCGGACCGCGCTGCCGCTACCGCCATAATGGACGCGCTCTTCGCGATCGATGAGTATCTCGAGCATCTACGTGGCGTCACGGAGACGGTGGCGGCAGCAAGTGAGCGCCTCACGGTTGGCCTGTCCCTCCGGGATGACATGCAGGAGATCCTTGAGGAGGTAAAGGCGGCGCGAGCCGCCTGACTCATCCTCACGCCACTCAGGGCCGCCCTCGGGCGGCTTTTTTGTTTCCGGGTTCAAGGTTGACGATACGGGATTGCGTTACCGGGTAACACAGTCTATATTCTTCGTTACACAGTAACGAACGGAATATGGTCATGGCACAGACATCAGCGCAACGGCAAGCGGCATACAGGCAGCGCCGGCTGCAAGACGGCACAGACTCGCGAATCAGCGTGATCCTCGCCGCGCCGGCGAAAGCCGCCCTTGAGCGTTTGGCCGCGCATCATGGCATCACGCAGCGCGAGGCACTCGAGCAGGCCCTGTGCCTGGCTGAAGAGCAGACGCTGGCTGGTATCGCGCCGGCTGCGCGCAGCGATTACTACGACAAGCGCCGGGCAGTCGTTACTGCGTAACCGCTGAAACCGGTTCTCACATGGAACTGGTTTCGAACTGGACACTTTCGGCCCGTCAAATCGGCGCACACACCGCGATCGATGCAGCGGAAGGCCGAGATAGCCGTCAGTGCGTCAAAACCCGCCAGAGGCCCGGAAAACCCGTTTACGGGCAGTCCGCGGGTTGTCACTCCCCCGGTGGACCGTTTCCAGATAATCCGTCGGTGCCGGTGTCTCCCGGTGTAGAATGGCGGGCTTGAGTGTCAGGAACGGGAATCATAATCCGCAGGTCCGGGGTTCGAGTCCCTGATGCGCCACCACCCCCATTCCTGTTCTGCCGGGCAGCCTGGCCGCCCTTGCAGATCGACCTGATCCACGGGCGATCACGGCAGATCATGCAGGCCTGAAAACGGAACCGGAAACCGATTGCACCGCTGGCGCGGGAACGGATGCGCCAGCCCGCGAGTCGCGCCGCTGGATACTCATCGCGCTGATGTGCACGATGATGCTGGCGGCGATGGACACGACCATCGTGTCGACGGCAATCCCGCAGATCGTCGGCGATCTCGGTGGCCTGCGCCTGTTCAGCTGGGTGTTCTCGATCTATCTGCTTGCACAGACGGTTACGATCCCGGTCTACGGCAAGCTCTCGGATCTGTACGGGCGCAAACCGGTGCTGATCGTCGGCACGCTGATTTTTCTCGCCGGTTCGGCCGCCTCTTCGCTGTCCTGGGACATGCCCAGCCTGATCGCCTTCCGCGGCCTGCAGGGTCTGGGAGCAGGCGCGATCATGGCGACCGTCTCGACGCTGGCGGGCGACCTGTACGAGGTGCACGAGCGCGGTGCCGTGCAGGGCTGGCTGTCCAGCGTCTGGGGGATCGCCGCCATCGCCGGGCCGCTGCTGGGCGGCGCCTTTGCCGAATACGCTTCCTGGCGCTGGATCTTCCTGATCAATCTGCCAATCGGGGCGCTGACCCTGGTACTGATCGTCGTCTTCCTGCACGAATCGTTCGAACGGCGACAGCCACGGATCGATTACCTCGGTTCGCTGCTCGTGCTGGCAGCCGTCGGCACGCTCATTTTCGGCCTGCTGCAGGGCGGCCAGACCTGGCCCTGGTTCTCGCTGCCCATGGCGGCAGTGCTGGTCGTGACAATTGCCCTGGTATGTCTGACGATCCGGGTCGAGCGCCGGGCGGCCGAACCGGTGCTGCCCGGCTGGCTCTGGCGCGTGCGCGCCATTTCCGGATCCAATCTGGCCACACTCGGCATGGGCATGGTGATGATGGCGCCCAGCGCCTATCTGCCCGTCTTCCTGCAATCCGTTCAGGGGCTGGGCGCGATCGGCGCCGGCTTCGTGCTCTCGAGCATGAGCCTCGGCTGGCCACCGGCGTCGGCACTGTCCGGTCCGCTGTACATGCGCTTCGGCTTTCGCGATACCGCGCTGGGCGGGGCGCTGCTGATCCTGCTGGCGTCGGCCGGCTTCGGCTGGATGCCCGAACCGCAACCCGTCTGGATGGTGGTCGTCGACCAGGTCGTCCTGGGAGCCGGCTTCGGGCTGCTGTCCACACCGCTGCTCGTCGGCGTGCAATCGGCCGTTGGCTGGGAGCAGCGCGGCGTCGTCACCGGGGCGCACATGTTTTCACGCTATCTGGGGCAGAGCCTGGGCGCGGCGGTGTTCGGCGCCATCTTCAACGCCTCGGTCGGCAACCGCCTGGCACACGCGCCCGAAGCCCTGCGGGACCGCCTGCCGCACAATATCGACCAGGTGATGGAAGTGCTGCATACCAGCGGCACGGACGCCACGGCAAACGCCTGGCTGCGCGATTCCATCGGCGTGGCGACCGCCGACCTGTTCACCGGCATGGCCGTCCTGTCGGTTCTGATCCTGCTGGCCCTGCTGGCCGTGCCACGCCGGTTCGCCCGGACGGGTCAAGGGGAATCGACACAGTGGCAGCAACCCGCCCCCAGGCACTGAGGTACTGGTGCCGCTGCGCCCGTGCGCGGCACCCGGAGTGACAAGATGACGAGTGGCAAGAAGAAGCTGTATATCCGCACCTTCGGGTGCCAGATGAATGAATACGATTCCGACCGGATGGCCGATATCCTCGCCGTCAGCGAAGGCACGGAAAAGACTGACCGCATCGAGGATGCCGACATCATCCTGTTCAACACCTGTTCGGTGCGCGAGAAGGCCCAGGAAAAGGTCTTCTCCGATCTCGGTCGCGTGCGTGCGCTCAAGCGCGACCGGCCCGATCTGCTGATCGGCGTCGGCGGCTGCGTCGCCAGCCAGGAGGGTGAGGCGATCGTCGCACGGGCACCCTATGTCGATCTGGTGTTCGGCCCGCAGACCCTGCACCGCCTGCCGGAGCTGATCGCACGGCGGCGCGAAAGCGGACGCTCGCAGGTCGACATCCGCTTTCCCGAAATCGAGAAGTTCGACCGGCTGCCGCCGGCGCACACGGACGGCGCGACCGCCTTCGTGACGATCATGGAAGGCTGCAGCAAATATTGCAGTTATTGCGTCGTGCCGTATACGCGCGGGCACGAGATCTCGCGTCCGCTGATGGACGTGCTGACCGAAATCGCCGGACTGGCCGCCCAGGGCGTGCGCGAAGTGACGCTGCTCGGCCAGAACGTCAACGCCTGGCGCGGGCGCATCGACGAGGCCGGCACCGGCATTGGCACCGATGCGGTATCGGGCGCAAGCGCCAACGGCGGCGCAGACGGACAGACCGGCGACCTGACGCTGCTGCTGGAACTGGTCAGCGAACTGCCCGGCATCGAGCGCGTGCGTTACACGACCTCGCATCCGCGCGAGTTCACTCCGAGGCTGATCGATGCACATGCGCGCCTGTCGAAGCTGGCCAGACACGTCCATCTGCCGGTCCAGTCCGGAGCCGAGCGCATTCTGACAGCGATGAAACGCGGCTACACCGTGCTGGAATACAAGTCGATCGTGCGTCGCCTGCGTGCCGCCTGCCCGGACATCAGCCTGACTTCGGACTTCATCGTCGGCTTTCCCGGCGAGACCGCCGCCGACTTCGAGCAGACGCTGCGCCTGATCGAGGAAATCCGCTTCGACGCCTCGTTTTCGTTCGTCTACAGTCCACGCCCGGGCACGCCGGCGGCCGATCTGCCCGACGACACGCCGCACGAGGTCAAGCTCGAACGCCTGCAGCGCCAGCAGGCACTGAATGACGGCCACGCGCGCGCGATCAGCGAAGCGATGATCGGCACCGTGCAGCGCGTACTCGTCGAACACGCTGCCCGGCGCCATGAAGGCGAGCTCGCCGCCCGCGCCTCGAACAACCGCGTCGTCAATTTCCGTGGCGATACACAGCTCATCGGCCAGTTCGTCGACGTACGCATCACCGGGGCGGGCGCGCACACGCTGCGCGGCGAACTCGTGGCGCAGCCGTGAACGCCGCGCAGCGCTCCGCCGCGCACGCCCGGGCCGGAGAATTCCGGATCGCGGAGAGCGACAACGAGCGCCTGGCGAACCTGTGCGGTGCGCTCGACGCGAACCTGCGCCAGATCGAGGAAGCCTTCGACGTGCGGATCACGCGCCGCGGCGACCGCTTCCATCTCGACGGCGCCGCCGAGGCCGTGCGCCGGACCCGGCTGGCACTCGAACATTTCCTGGCGCTGGCCGCCGAGCCCTTGTCGCTCGAGGAGATCCAGCTCGGGCTGGTGGAACTCAAGGCGCAGTGGGCTGCCGACGGTCGAACCGGCACCGGCCGGGCGACCGGGACCGGTGGCGACACGGCTGTCGCGCACCGGGACGGCGTCGGCACGGTTGCCCCGGTGCCGGATCTTCCCTCGCGTACCCGTCGCGGCGGCATCCAGGCACGAACGCCGCATCAGCGCGAATATCTGCGCAACATCCTGGCGCACGACATCACTTTCGGCACCGGGCCGGCCGGCACGGGCAAGACCTGGCTCGCGGTCGCCTGCGCCGTCGACGCGTTCGAGCGCGACACCGTGCGGCGCATCGTTCTCACCCGCCCGGCCGTCGAAGCCGGCGAGCGGCTCGGCTTCCTGCCCGGCGACCTGACACAGAAAGTCGATCCCTATCTGCGACCGCTGTACGACGCGCTCTACGATCTGCTCGGGTTCGAGCGCACGCAGCGCATGTTCGAGAAGCAGGCGATCGAGATCGCGCCGCTGGCCTACATGCGCGGGCGCACGCTGAACCACTCGTTCATCATTCTCGACGAAGCCCAGAACACGACGCCTGAACAGATGAAGATGTTTCTGACGCGCATCGGCTTCGGCTCGCGTGCCGTCATCACCGGCGACGTCACCCAGATCGATCTGCCGCGCGGCCAGCATTCCGGGCTCATCGAAGCACGCGCCGTCCTGGCACGGATCCGCGGCATCGCCTTCACCGAATTCGACAGCTCCGACGTCGTGCGTCATCCACTGGTGGCGCGCATCGTCGACGCCTACGAGGCTGCCGCAGCGCACGGCGCGCAGCGGGATCAGCCGTGAAAAATTCCCCCTGGAGCCTGTCGCTGTCCGTGCAGCTTGGCGAAGAGATCGACGTGCTGCCGGAACCGCGTGCGCGCCTGCGCCGCTGGGTGGCCGCAGCCATCGACAGCGATGCGCGGATCACCCTGCGCTTCGCCGGCGTACACGAAGGACTCGAGCTCAATCACCGCTACCGGCAGCGTGACCAGGCAACCAATGTACTGACCTTCTGCTACGACGATCCCTGCGCGATCGTGGCGGATATCGTCATCTGCCTGCCGGTCGTCGAGCGCGAAGCGCAGGAACAGGGCAAGAGCCTGCGCGAGCACCTGGCGCACCTGGTCGTGCATGGCGTGCTGCATGCCGGCGGACACGAACACGACAGCCCTGCCGGTGCGGCACGCATGCAGACGCGCGAAACGAAGATCATGCGCCGTCTGCGCCTGCCGGATCCGTGGATCGCAACGGACGAAGCGACACCCGCTTCCGCGGATACCCGTCGAGACTGACGGGTCCGAACCGGAACACAACGCCGTAGCGGGCCGGGGCGGATGCGACGAAACGGCGACGGGCGGGCCACATTTTTCCGCCGCTTCGCCGCCGCGGATCCGGATCCGGACAACACAGCCGCACGTACGCCGGCTGCTTCCCCCGACGGGCGCCGATCGGGTATCCTGCATCGAGTACCACTTCCAGGAACGGACGGGATCGTCGCCCTCGCCTCCATCGCGGGCGCTGTGACGGAATACCCGCCTTCCGACTGTTACGGATGCCCGATGAACCCCCAGGTCCTGATCAACGAAAATCGCTGCTGGAGCGGCTGGCCACCCTGTTGATCCGTGTTCCCGAGGATCGCGAGCAATTGCTTGCGTTGCTGCGCCAGGCGCACGAGCACGACGTGCTCGGCGCCGAGGCGATGTCGATGATCGAAGGCGTGCTGCAGATCTGTGAACTGACGGCACGCGACGTGATGGTGCCGCGCGCGGCGATGGAAGTCGTTGATGTCTCGCAGCCGCTGAAAGCCGCCATCCCGACAATCGTACGCTCCGGCCATTCACGCTTTCCGGTGATCGAGAACGATCGCGACAACGTTCTCGGCATTCTCGACAGCAAGTCGCTGCTGCGCCTGTGCGCGCACGAGAGCACCGAAATGCGCGAGCTGCTGCGGCCCGCTCTCTTCGTTCCCGAATCGCGCCGACTCAATCTGCTGCTGCGCGATCTGCGTGCGCATCGCGCGCACCTGGCGATCGTCGTCGATGAATACGGTGGCACGGCGGGACTCGTAACGCTGGAAGACGTGACCGAACAGATCGTCGGCAATCTCGATGATCGTGCCGACGCGACACTGCCTGGGTTCGCGCTGACCGGCCCGCGCGCGACCGGTACGCTCGCCCACGGCAACTGAAGCGGCCGTCAGGAAGCCATCGCGCGGCACCAACTCCCGGGGACGCGTGAAGCAGTCAGCCACGGCCGGTCACGACGCAGGTTCCGGGACGCACAGGATGCATCCGTCGGCCATTCGGGCCATCGCCTTCCTTGCAGGTCTGGTCTATGCGGCCGGTTTCTGGCCGTGGCCATTCTGGTGGCTGACGATCACCGCCCTGGCCGTACTGCCCGCGTGCGTCCTGCGTGCCCGGCAAGGTGCCGGCTGGATCGGTCTGGCCTTTGGTCTGGGCTGCTTCGCGGCCGGTCTGTCCTGGCTCTACATCAGCATGCATCGCTACGGCGGCATGCCGGCGCCGCTCGCCGCGCTGGCCCTGCTGTTGTTCGCCGGCTGGCTCGCCCTGTTTCCGGTGCTGGCCTGCTGCGTGCTGCAGCGCTGCGCGGTCGGACCGGGCCGAACGGGGCCGACCGCCGTGTGGCACGCCGGCGCGATCGCCGCCTGCTTTGCGGGCGCCTGGACGCTGACCGAAATGCTTCGCGGCTGGCTGCTGACCGGCTTTCCCTGGCTGGCTGCGGGCTATGCACAGATCGACGGTCCACTGTCATCGTTCGCACCCTGGCTCGGCGTCTACGGCGTCTCGACCATGGCCGCACTGAGCGCCAGTGGCATCGGTCTCGCCCTGACCGGCAGGAACCTGCGTGCTCCCGGCATCCTGCTGGCGTTGATTCCGGTTGCGGGCGGTCTGGCGCTGGCGCAGATTGACTGGACCTCGGCACACGGTGAACCGGTGCGCATCCGGCTGGTACAGGGCAATATCGCCCAGGATCTGAAGTTCGATCCGCAACGCACGCTTGCCGCCATGCAGTGGTACGCCGGCCAGGTTGCGCCGGCCCCGGTGCAGTTGACGGTGCTGCCGGAGACCGCCTGGACCGTTCCGTGGCAATACACCCCGTGGAGCGTGCGCGAAACCCTGCTGACCGCGCTGAGCAGCGGTGGCCGACTCGCCATCGGCATGCCGCTGCCTGCCCAGGCCCGGACCCGGTCTCCGGCACCCGATGCCGATGAACTTCGCCGGATCACCAACAGCGTGGCCCTGATCGACGCCGACGGATCGATCGCCTGGCGATACGACAAGCGCCATCTCGTTCCGTTCGGCGAATTCGTCCCGCCCGGCTTTCGCTGGTTCGTCGACCTGATGCAGATCCCGCTCGGTGACTTCGCGCGCGGAAGCGCTGACCAGCCGCCCTTCGTCCTCGACACACAGAAACTGGCCTTCGACATCTGCTACGAGGATCTCTTCGGCGAGGAAATCGCCGCCCAGGTACGCCAGGGCGCGACCATTCTGATCAACGTCAGCAATATCGCCTGGTTCGGCGATTCGCACGCGCTGCCGCAGCATCTGCAGATCGCCCGCATGCGCGCGCTGGAAACGGCCCGACCGATGCTGCGCGCCACCAACACCGGCGTCACCGCCGCGATCGATGCCGACGGCAGCGTTCTGGCGCAACTGCCGCCGTACACCGCCGGCGTGCTCGACGTCACGGTGCAGGGACAGGATCGGCTGACGCCGGCCGCGCGCTACGGCAACATGCCGGCGCTGATTCTGGCGCTCGCGCTGCTGGCGGTCGGAGCCGGGGTTCTGCGGAGCCGTTAGAATGCGGGCGGCATTCCCGCGCTGTCATCTCCACTGTCACCCATCCATGAACACAATGGCCGCATGTACCGGCCCCTCCACCTGCACGGCATCATGCCCAGCTTTCAGCAACTGATCCTGCGTCTGCAGCAATACTGGGACAGCCAGGGCTGCGTCCTGCTGCAGCCGCACGACATGGAAGTGGGCGCCGGCACCTTCCATACCGCCACCTTCCTGCGGGCGATCGGCCCCGAGCCCTGGCGGGCCGCCTATGTGCAGCCGTCGCGCCGTCCGAAAGACGGCCGCTACGGCGAAAACCCGAATCGCCTGCAGCACTATTACCAGTATCAGGTGGTGCTCAAGCCGGCGCCGGTCGACATTCTGGAACGCTATCTGGATTCATTGCGCGCCATCGGCATCGATCTGTCAGCCAATGACGTCCGGTTCGTCGAGGACGACTGGGAGTCGCCGACGCTGGGCGCCTGGGGGCTGGGCTGGGAAGTCTGGCTGAACGGCATGGAAGTCACCCAGTTCACCTATTTCCAGGAAGTCGGTTCGCTGAAATGCCAGCCGGTCACCGGCGAGATCACCTACGGGCTCGAACGTATCGCGATGTACCTGCAGGGAGTCGAGAGCGTCTTCGATCTCGAGTGGACCGAGGGCATCACCTACCGCGATGTCTTTCACCAGAATGAAGTCGAACAATCCGCCTACAACTTCGAACATGCCGACGTGGACCGGCTGCTGCGCCACTTCGACGACCACGAGCGCGAAGCCGTGCATCTGATCGAGGCTGGTCTCGCCTTGCCGGCCTATGAGCGCATGCTCGATTGCTCGCACACCTTCAATCTGCTCGATGCGCGCGGCGCCATCTCGGTCACCGAACGCGCCGCCTATATCGGGCGTGTGCGCAAGCTGGCGCGTGCAGTGGCGCAGGCCTATCACGACGCGCGCGAACGTCTCGGTTTCCCGATGCTCGATACGGTGCGCGATGCAGCCTGATCCACGCGCTCCGCTGCTCGTCGAACTGCTCACCGAGGAACTGCCGCCCAGGGCGCTGCAGCGGCTGGGCGCGGCATTTGCCGATGGCCTGCTGCAGGCGCTGCAGGCGCGCGGCCTGGCCACGGCCGACGCACGGGTCGAGCGCTTCGCCACCCCGCGCCGGCTGGCCGTGCGCATCGACGATGTGGCTGCACGCGCGCAGGACCGGCCGATCGAGCACAAGGGGCCTTCGGTGCGCGTCGGCCTGGATGCCGACGGCCAGCCGACGCAGGCGCTGCGCAAGTGGGCAGAAAGACTCGGTGCCCCGCTGGACGCGCTCGAACGGGCCAGCGACGGCAAGCAGGACGTGTTCCGCTATCGCAGCATCGCATCGGGACAGACGCTCGAGGCCGGTCTCGATGCGGCCCTCAACGAGACGATCGCCGCCCTGCCGATTCCGAAGACGATGCACTACCAGCTCGCCGACGGACACACCACGGTGGCCTTCGTGCGCCCGGCGCACGGCCTGCTCGTGCTGCATGGCACGCGCGTCGTGCCCGCGTCCGTGCTCGGACTCGATGCCGGCCGGAGCACGCGCGGGCATCGTTTCCAGAGCGAAGGCGAGATCGTCATCGATCATGCGCGCGATTACGAGGCAAGACTGCATGACGCCGGCCGCGTGATCGCGTCGTTTGCCGAACGCCGCAGCCGGATCGAAACACAGTTGCGCACGCAGGCGGCCAGCCTCGGCGCATCACTCGGCGACGAGACGGCATTGCAGAGCCTGCTCGACGAGGTCACGGCGCTCGTCGAATGGCCCGCCGTGCTGGTCGGCGGATTCGAACCGGCCTTCCTGCAGGTACCGCAGGAATGCCTGATCCTGACGATGCGCACCAACCAGAAATACTTTCCGCTGTTCGAAAGTGCCGCCGACGAACGGACGCACAACGGGCGGGTGCACAAGGATCAGGCAGGCACGTCCGGGCAGCCACGCCTGCTGCCGAAGTTCCTGATCGTCTCGAACATGGAAGTGGCCGACCCCGGTCCGATCATTGCCGGCAACGAGCGCGTCGTGCGTCCGCGCCTGGCTGACGCCCGCTTCTTCTACGACCAGGACCGCCGGACGACACTCGAAAGCCGCGTACCGGCGCTGGGCGACGTCGTCTACCACGCCAGGCTGGGCACGCAGGCCGAGCGCACGCAGCGCGTGCAGCGGATCGCCGGTGCGATCGCAGCGCTGCTCGACGTAGATCCGACGCACGTCGAACGCGCTGCACTGCTGGCGCGCACCGATCTGCTCACCGGCATGGTGGGCGAATTCCCCGAGTTGCAGGGCGTGATGGGCAGCTACTATGCGCGTCACGACGGCGAGGATCCGGCGGTGGCCGCGGCCATCGCCGAACAATATCTGCCCCGCTTTGCCGGGGATGCGCTGCCGGCGAGCATGACCGGCATCGTGCTGGCACTGGCCGACAAGCTCGAAACGCTCACCGGACTGTTCGGCATCGGCCAGCAGCCCACCGGCGACAAGGATCCGTTTGCCCTGCGCCGGCACGCGCTCGGCGTGTTGCGCATCCTGATGGAAAAGGCCTTGCCGCTGCCGCTGGACGCGCTCATCGAAGCAGCCTGCGGCGCATTCGGCGCGGACATCGAGTGCCCGCGCGAGGCGCTGACCGACTTCTTCTTCGAGCGTCTGTCGGGCTGGCTGCGCGAGCACGGCCATGCGGTCCAGGAAGTCTCGGCCGTCATCGCCCTGCGACCGATGCGGCTGGACACCATCGCGGCGCGCCTGGACGCCGTACGCTCGTTTTCGGGCCTGCCCGAAGCGCAGGCACTGGCCGCGGCGAACAAGCGCATTGCCAACATCCTGCGCAAGGCACCGCAGGCCGGCCTCCCGGCTGTCGACCCGGCACTGTTCGGCGAAGCGGCCGAGCAGGAGCTGTCCTCCTGCCTGCAGGAACTGGCGCCCGCCGCCGACACGCGCATGCTGGCCGGGGACTGGTCCGGCGCGCTGTGCGTGATGGCCGGCGCGCGTGCGGCCGTCGATCGTTTCTTCGACGAGGTGATGGTGATGGTCGAGGACGAACGCCTGCGGGCCAATCGTCTGGCCCTGCTCGCGCAGTTGCGCGCCGCCATGAACCGCGTGGCCGACATTTCGAAGCTCGGCTGACGATCCGGGGCTGCGGTACCAGTCGTGAAACTCATCATCCTCGACCGGGACGGTGTCATCAATCACGACAGTGATGCCTTCATCAAGAACCCGGACGAATGGCAGCCGATCGACGGCAGCATCGAAGCCATTGCCCGCCTGGGCAAGGCCGGCTACCAGATCGTCGTCGCCACCAACCAGTCGGGCATTGCGCGCGGGCTGTTCGACCCGGGCATGCTTGGCGAGATTCACGCCAAAATGCACCGCGTCGTGCGCGAAGCGGGCGGACGCATCGATGCCGTCTTTTTCTGCCCGCACGGCCCCGACGATCACTGTCGCTGCCGCAAACCGCTGCCGGGCATGTTCGAGGAAATCCTCGTCCGCTACGACCTGCCAGCGGAAAACATTCTCGCCGTCGGTGACCGGCTGCGGGATCTGCAGGCGGCCGACCGCGCCGGATGTCGGCCGGTGCTCGTGCTCACCGGCAAGGGACACGCGACGCTGGCCGCCGGCGATCTGCCGCCGGCGACGATCGTGCGTGCCGATCTGGCGGCGCTCGCCGATGAGCTGGCCCGCTGACACCGCGTGCCGGATCGTCATACCGAAGCGCCGTAAGCCGAAGCGCCCGAACACCCGCCGGAACCGATGATGACCGTTCGCACGCGCCCGGCAGGAGCGCCCGACAGATCCCTGCACACCGGATCACTCCTGTCCGCCTCCCCGGTCACGCCGGTGCCATCCGGCAACGCCGACCCGCGGGTGATGCGCGAAATCCGGCTCCAGGACTGTCTGCTGCGCTACGAACTGCGCCGATCCGACCGGCGTACGATCGGCTTCGTCATCGACGCCGGTGGCCTGCGCGTGATTGCACCGCGACCGGCATCGATCGCGCGCATCGAATCGGCACTGGTCGACAAGCGTGCATGGATCCTGCGCAAGCTCGCCGAATGGGATGCGCGCCGCCAGCGGCTCGAACGGCAGGCGATCCGCTGGGAAGACGGAGGCACGATCCCGCTGCTCGGCCACACGCTGGAACTGCGGCTCGACGCCGGCGCGCGCGGCATCACACGGCACGACGGGCAACTCGTGATCGGACTGCCGGCGCACACCGCCGCGGAGCAGTTGCAAAGCCGGGTGCAGCGCTGGCTGCAGGCACAGGCGCGTGAAGTCTTCACCGAACGTCTGGACTGGTTCAGCCGCCAGCACGGCCTGGCCCCGCGGCGCTGGGCACTGTCGTCGGCGCGCATGCGCTGGGGGAGTTGCAGTGCCGACGGATCGATCCGCCTGAACTGGCGCCTCGTGCACTTCCCGCCGTGGATCATCGACTACGTGATTGCACACGAACTCGTGCACCTGCGCGAATTCAACCACAGCCGACGCTTCTGGGAGATGGTTGCCGCGCTCTGCCCGGACTATCGCCAGGCCCGGGCATGGCTGCGCGACGGACCCGCCGACACCGTACGATGATGCATCCGTTCACCCGGGACTGACCACAGGAGACCGAACCGATGAGAATCCTGCACACGATGCTGCGCATCGTCGACATGCAACGCTCGATCGACTTCTACACGCGCGTGATGGGCATGAAACTGCTGCGACGCGTCGATCGTCCCCAGGAGGGCTACGCGCTGGCCTTCGTCGGCTATGGCGACGAGGCCACCGACGCCGTGCTGGAACTGACGTACAACGTCGGCACGACGCACTACGAGCACGGCAACGCCTATGGTCACATCGCGATCGCAGTGCCGGATGCGGCCGCGACCTGCGAACGGATCGAGTCCCTTGGCGGGAAGGTCGTGCGGCCAGCCGGGCCGGTCAAGGGCGGCACGACGGTCATCGCCTTCGTCGAGGACCCTGACGGGTACAAGATTGAA
>DAIUFU010000057.1:0-13300 GCA_036844405.1 Burkholderiaceae bacterium
ATCGGCCAACTCGGTGGCATGTACCGCGGCGACCGCTCGCGCAAGGAAACGCTGGTCGAATACGGCTTCCGGCTGCCGTCGGCGCTGGACAACCGGCCGCTGCGCTTCGAGGAGTTTGAGCGCAAGATTGGCCAGTGCGTGTTCGTGTCGGCCACGCCGGCCGCCTACGAGAACGAGCATGCCGGGCAGGTGGTCGAACAGGTGGTGCGCCCGACCGGCCTGGTCGATCCCGAACTGATCGTGCGCCCGGCGGCCAGTCAGGTCGACGATCTGCTGTCGGAGATCCACGAACGCGTGGCCGTGTCCGAGCGCGTGCTGGTGACGACGCTGACCAAGCGCATGGCCGAGGAACTCACCGACTATCTCGCCGAGAACGGTGTGCGCGTGCGCTATCTGCATTCGGACATCGATACGGTCGAGCGCGTCGAGATCATCCGCGACCTGCGTCTGGGCGCTTTCGACGTCCTGGTCGGCATCAACCTGCTGCGCGAGGGTCTCGACATTCCCGAGGTCTCGCTGGTGGCGATTCTCGACGCCGACAAGGAGGGCTTCCTGCGCAGTGAGCGCAGCCTGATCCAGACGATCGGGCGCGCGGCGCGCAATCTCAATGGGCGCGCGATCCTCTATGCCGATCGGGTGACCGATTCGATGCAGCGGGCGATCGACGAGACCGAGCGCCGGCGCGAGAAGCAGATGGCTTTCAATGCGGCGCACGGCATCGTGCCGCGCGGCGTGCGCAAGCAGGTGCGCGAGATGATCGACGGCGTCTATGACGCCAGCCAGGCCCGGATGGAGCAGCGCGCCGCCGAAGAGCAGACGAAGTACGAGACGCTCAGCGAGAAGGCACTGGCGCGCGAGATCCGCCGGCTGGAGAAGATGATGCTCGAGCAGGCGAAGAACCTCGAATTCGAGAAGGCCGCGCAGACACGCGATCGGCTCGCCGCGCTCAAGCAGGGATTTTTTGGTTCGGACGGGGGCAGCAATGTGGTTCCGTTCGTTGCGGATGCGTCTGCGACAGGCAAGCAGCCGGCTGCGCGGCGCAAGAGCGCCTGAAGGAATTTTCACGACTCACGCGGATACGGAAAGAAACATGGCAAAGAGAGAACCAGTCACGCTGGCAATGAACACGCGGGTACTGTTCGTCTGCACGGGCAACATCTGCCGCTCGCCGATGGCCGAAGGAGTGTTCCGCCATCTGGTGCATCAGGCCGGGCTGGACGATGTGGTGCGTGTCGCCTCGGCCGGAACGCATGCCTTTCATGCCGGCGAGCCGCCGGATCGCCGGGCACAGGCCGTGGCCGCGCAGCGCGGGTACCAGATCGGGGAGTACCGCGCGGCGCGCGTGCGCGAGAAGGATTTCGATGAATTCGATCTCATTCTCGCGATGGACTGGGACAATCTGCTGGCTCTGCAGCAGATGTCTCCGAAGTCGGCGCATCACAAGCTGCAGTTGCTGATGCGCTTTGCCACCGAACACGAGACGGCAACGATTCCCGATCCCTATTACGGCAATGCGCAGGGCTTCGAGCAGACGATGGATTACATCGAGGATGCCTGCGACGGCCTGTTCGAACTGGCCAAACGGCGCGCGACGCAGGTGGCCGCTGCCTGACCGCAGCTGAACCCGCAGGTCGGCCATGTCTCCCGGGAGGCGGAGTCCGGAGTTCCGGACCCGCCTCCGGTCGGCAGTGATGGAAGCAGACGCTGCGGTCTGCAGCAGGATTTTTTGTGGCATTAAAGAGGCAAATACAATATTTCTATAGGGATTTCCCTATCAATCCCGCGTTTTCTTAATGGTTTCGCCCGCTATGGGTTGAACTCGGGTCACGGAAAGTTGGACAATCTCCGTATTCCCGAGCAAGTTAGTCAACTATCGAGCGGAGAACGTAATGAGACTCACTACAAAAGGACGTTTCGCTGTGACGGCCATGATCGATCTGGCGATGCGTCAACATCAGGGGCCGGTGACGCTGGCGGGGATCAGCCAGCGCCAGAAGATCTCCCTCTCCTATCTGGAACAACTGTTCGGCAAGCTGCGCCGCCACGAACTGGTCGAAAGCACCCGTGGACCGGGCGGCGGCTACACGCTGGCGCGTTCTCCGCGCAACATCACGGTCGCCGACATGATCTTCGCCGTCGACGAACCGCTGGATGCCACCAAGTGCAGCGGCAAGGAGGATTGCGAAGGTGAGGGCGGCCCGTGCATGACGCACGATCTGTGGACCAATCTGAACAAGCGGATGATCGAATATCTCGATTCGGTCTCGCTCAGCGATCTGGTCGAGCAGCAGAAGGGCCGTGAAATCAAGGCCCATCCGCGCGAGATCTCGGTGCTCAAGGAGCACCGCGCAGCGCTCGAATTCCCGACCTCGACCCTGCAGTCGATCCGGTTCGAGAAAGGGCGGATCACGACGCTGTGAGGACGTCGCCCGTACCCGGACGGGCACGGAACAGGATTCCGGGCAGAGCTGCAGGCCGGATCTGCGCTACGATGGCTTCGCGTGTCCGTGACACGCGTTCCGGATGGCCTGGATGATGAGGTTGTACATGGAAGGAACAGACAAGGGTATTCGTCTGACCGAGTCGGCAGCCAAGCACGTTCTGCGTTCGCTCGAGCGCCGCGGCAAGGGGCTCGGGCTGCGCGTCGGCGTCAAGGCATCGGGCTGCTCGGGCATGTCGTACCAGCTCGAATTCGCCGACGAACGTCAGGCCGATGACGTCGAATATGAATCCAATGGCGTACGTGTCCTGGTGGCGCCCGAGAATCTGTCATATCTGGACGGCATCGAGCTCGATTTCGTGCGCGAAGGCCTGAACGAAGGGTTCCGGTTCAACAACCCGAACGTCAAGGGCACCTGCGGCTGCGGCGAATCGTTCGCCGCCTGACACACAGCCCCGCGCTCCCGTGTGGGGCCCGGTGGAAAACCGCCGGTACGCACCGTGCCGGCGCCATCGCCTCTTTTGGTCAATCCTCGCGCTTGAGCGCCGGAAACAGCACCACGTCGCGAATGCTGGCGCTGTCGGTGAGCAGCATCATCAGCCGGTCGATGCCGACACCGCAGCCGCCGGTGGGTGGCATGCCGTATTCGAGCGCGCGAATGTAATCGGCGTCGTAATACATCGCCTCTTCATCGCCGGCATCCTTCGCTTCCGCCTGCCGACGGAAACGTGCCGCCTGATCCTCGGGATCGTTCAGCTCCGAAAAACCGTTGGCGATCTCGCGTCCGGTGATGAAGAGCTCGAAGCGTTCGGTGATTGCCGGGTGAGTATCCGAGGCGCGCGCCAGTGGTGAAACCTCGACCGGATAATCGATGATGAAGGTCGGCTGCCACAGATGCGCTTCGGCGGTTTCCTCGAAAAGCGCCAGTTGCAGTGCACCGGTGCCGGCATCCTTCAGGGCCGGTTCGTCCAGCCGGTCGCCCAGGCGGGCCAGTTCGCTGCGCAGATAGCCGGGATCGTCCAGCGCAGCCGTCTCGTAGCGCGGATCATGTTCGCGGATGGCTGCGGTGATCGTGCGCCGGGCGAAGGGGGCCCCGAGATCGAGTTCGCGACCCTGCCAGGACAGCGTCGTCGAGCCGGTGGCCGCCAGCGCGGCGCGGCGCAGCAACTCTTCGGTGAACGCCATCAGCCAGTGATAATCGGTCCACGCGGCATAGAACTCGAGCATCGTGAACTCGGGGTTGTGGCGCGGGCTGATGCCTTCGTTGCGGAAGCTGCGGTTGATCTCGTACACCCGCTCGAAGCCGCCGACGATCAGCCGCTTCAGGTATAGCTCGGGCGCCACGCGCAGGAACATCTGCTGATCGAGCGCATTGTGGTGCGTGACGAACGGCTTCGCCGTGGCGCCGCCCGGAATCGGGTGCAGCATCGGCGTTTCGACTTCGAGGAAGTCGTGCCCGTCCATGAACTGGCGGATGGCGCGGATCGTGCGGCTGCGAGCGACGAAGGTCTCGCGCGCGCGCTCGGTGACGATCAGGTCGACATAGCGCTGGCGATAGCGCAGCTCCTGGTCGGCAACGCCGTGGAACTTGTCGGGCAGGGGCCGCAGCGCCTTGGCCAGCAGGCGGATTTCGCTGCAGTTCACGGTGAGTTCGCCTTTTTTGGTGCGAAACAGCACGCCGCGACAGCCGATGATGTCGCCCAGATCCCAGTGCTTGAACGCGGCATGTTGCCCGGCGCCGACGCCCTGGTCGTTCAGATAGATCTGGATCCGTCCGGTGGCGTCCTGGATCGTGGCGAAACTGGCCTTGCCCTGGACGCGCTTGAGCATCACGCGACCGCCGAGTGTGACTTCGATCGCGTCCTCTTCGAGCCGCTCGCGGCTGGCTTTCGCGTATTGCGCAGCGAGCATGCCGGCGCGGTGCGCCGGCACGAAGTCGTTCGGCCAGGCGATGCCTTCTTCGCGCAGGCGAGCGAGCTTGGCACGCCGCTCGGCGATCAGCGCATGTTCATCGACCCCGGGCTGCCCGTCGGTCGAGCCTTCCGATTCCGCCGCCTGTGTTACCGCCGGATCGGTCGTCTTGTCGTTCACCGTTCACACTCCCTGCTTCAGGCTGGCGGCAATGAAATCGTCGAGATCGCCGTCGAGCACCGAGCGCGTGTCACTTTCTTCCAGACCGGTGCGCAGGTCCTTGATCCGCGACTGGTCCAGCACGTACGAGCGGATCTGGTGCCCCCAGCCGATGTCGCTCTTGCCGGCCTCGACCTGATCCTGTTCGGCGCGCCGCTTGCGCAATTCATGTTCGTACAGGCGGGAGCGGAGCATGTTCATCGCTTCGTCCCGGTTGCGATGCTGCGAACGGTCGTTCTGGCACTGCACGACGATGCCGGTCGGATTGTGCGTGATGCGCACCGCCGACTCGGTCCGGTTCACGTGCTGGCCGCCGGCGCCGGATGCCCGGTAGACGTCGATGCGCAGGTCCGCCGGATTGATCGTCACCTCGATCGAGTCGTCGACCTGCGGGTAGACGAAAACCGAAGCAAAGGAAGTGTGCCGCCCGCCGCCGGAATCGAACGGCGACTTGCGTACCAGGCGATGGATGCCGGTCTCGGTGCGCAGATAGCCGTAGGCGTATTCGCCATCGACGCGGATCGTCGCCCCCTTGATGCCGGCGACGTCGCCGGGTGACTCTTCGAGCAGTTCCGTCGCGAAGTCCTTGCGCTCGCAATAGCGCAGGTACTGGCGCAGCAGCATGGCCGCCCAGTCCTGCGCCTCGGTGCCGCCGGCACCGGCCTGGATTTCCAGGAAACACGAGTTCGGGTCGGCCGGATTGGAGAACATGCGCCGGAACTCGAGATCTTCGATTTCCGTCTCGACCTGATGGACGTCGGTTTCGACGGCCACGAGCGTGGCCTCGTCGTCTTCGTCGGCCGCCATCGCGAACAGCTCGGCGGCATCCGCCAGGCGCGCGCCGATCGACGACAGCCGCTCGACGACGCCTTCCAGTGATTTCTTCTCGCGCCCGAGGGCCTGCGCGTGTTGCGCGTCCTCCCAGACGTCGGGGGATTCCAGCTCGCGCAGGACGACTTCCAGACGTGTCTTCTTCACGTCGTAGTCAAAGGTACCTCCGCAGTTCATCGGCGCGCGTGCGCAGGTCATCGATTCGGGCTTCGAGCAGGTTCTGGCGTTCGGCTTCCATGGCGTCCGGGGTCTTGTACAAAACGGAAACCCTCCATTGTAGGCGACAAGAGGGTGCATGACCGGGGCAGGACGGCTGTGTCCGCGTCGTCGGGAGCGGCGATGGACGCCGGCGTTGCCGTGCTCAGGCGGCCTGCTGCGGATGTTCCTGCCCGAGCGGTTCGACGGCCTCGATCACGAGCTGCGCGCTGATGATGCCGCGATATTCGTTGCGCGTGATCCGGTAGGCGATGCGCGCGCGCGCCGGCAGCGCCTCTGTGCGCCCGAAGGCGATGGCTTCCAGGCGTCGGCCTTGTGCGCCCTGCAGTTCGACCCGCAGGTGGCGCGTGCCGACGATGCGTTGTGCATGCACGGTGAAATCGTCATGGAACAGGGGCGCCGGGAATCCCTGCCCCCAGACCTGGGCGTCGAGTTCGATTGCCAGCGCGGCATCGATCCTGGCCGGGTCGAGCGGGCCGTCGGTGAGCAATACCGGGGCGAAGTGTTCCGGCTCGGCAAAGGCCTGTACGGCACGATCGAAACACGCGTCGAAACGTTGCAGATCGCGCGCACGGATCGTCAGGCCGGCTGCCATCGCATGGCCACCGAAGCGCAGCAGCAGATCCGGCTCCTTCTTGTCGATCCAGTCGAGCACGTCGCGCAGATGGATGCCCGGCACCGAGCGGCCCGAACCGCGCAGCAGGGTCGGGTCCGCATGCGCCGCCGCCAGTGCGACCACGGGCCGGTGCAGGCGATCCTTGATCCGCCCCGCCATCAGCCCGACCAGCCCCTCATGCCACTGCGCCTGATGCAGCACGACGCCGCAGCGCTCCTGTCCGGCCCCGGCGGCCGGCAGGCTGTCGAGGCTGGCCAGCGCCTCGTCGCGCATCGACTGCTCGAGCGCGCGCCGCTCGCGGTTGATCGCATCGAGCGCCTGCGCCATCTCCAGTGCGCGCGCCGGGTCGTCGCTGATCAGGCATTCGATGCCGAGCGAGATATCGGCCAGACGCCCGGCGGCGTTGATTCGCGGACCAATGGCGAAGCCGAAATCGGCACTGCCGGCATGCCGTGCATCCCGTCCGGCCACCTGCAGCAGCGCCTGCACGCCGGGCTGCATCCGGCCAGCGCGGATTCTCGCCAGGCCGGTCGCAACCAGACGCCGGTTGTTCTCGTCGAGTGGCACCAGATCGGCCACCGTGCCGATCGCGACCAGATCGAGCAGGCGCTGCAGCGGTGCGTGCGCCGCCGGGGCCTGCGGGTCGCGCGTGCGCAGTTCGGCGCGAATCGCCAGCAGCAGGTAGAAGGCGACGCCGACGCCGGCCAGATGACGGCTGCCGAATCCGCAGCCGGGCTGGTTCGGATTGACGATGGCGTCGGCCGCCGGCAGCTCTGCTCCCGGCAGGTGATGATCGGTGACGATGACGCGCATGCCCAGCTCTCTGGCCGCCTGGACGGCGTCGATGCTCGCCATGCCGTTGTCGACCGTGATCAGCCAGTCTGGCTGTCCGAGGCGCGGGTGCCGGGCCGCGAGTTCGACGATCGCCGGCGACAGGCCGTAGCCGTGGCGCAGACGGTCGGGCACGAGAAAATCGATCTGACCGCGCTGCGCGCCCAGCATCTGCAGTCCGCGCAGCAACACGGCACAGGCGGTCGCGCCGTCGCAATCATAGTCGGCAATGATGCACAGACGCTCACCGGCCGCCATGGCGTCGGCAAGCAGACGCGCCGCATCCGTGATGCCTTTCATCGAGAGAGGTGGCAGCAGTCGCGCCAGATCCGGTGCCAGTGCGCCGGCATCGCGAATGCCGCGGGCAGCGAACAGGCGTGCGAGCAGGGGCTCGATGCCGGCGTCGAGCAGGCGGCGTTCCGATTCGGCGCAGATAGTACGGGCCAGAATCCGGGGCGGTTCCGCAGCGCTCACGTCACGCGTTCTCCGCGGCACTCTCGAGCAGCGAATCCGGATCGAGACGACGCCAGATGCGCAAGCGGTCGGCCGGTTCGAGCGCCAGCTCGATGCAGGCGCGCTCGCCGGTGAGGACCAGGTGCAGTGCAGCCCGGTCGCCGATCGCAGTCGTCAGCCACTGCCCGAAATCCTGCCAGGCCCGGTGCCAGGCGTCGAGGTCACCGTCCGCGACCGGATCGCGCCAGAAACCGGCATCGATCAGGGTGACGGGGCCTGGCGAGGAAGAGGTGGCGGAACAAGGGGTGGCAGGGGTGGCGGAGTTCTCGACACGCGCGCCTGCGCGCGTGGCCAGCCCGGCCAGTGCGCCATCGGTCGTGCACACGCAGTCGAACGGCCGCTGGCGCGCAGCGCCGGCGCGGCCTTCGAGCCACAGTGCATTGAGCGGCAGGCGGCCCTCGGCCTCGCGCCGTTCGTTCACCGGGTGCTCGAACCAGGCCATCTGCACGAGATTTTCCAGGCTGCGCCAATCGCCTCGCGCGGCGCCGCTCGGCAGCCAGGCGTCGATGTTGCGCCCGCTGGCCACGCGTGCGCTGGGCGCGGTCAGGGCGGCAATGCCGTCCAGGCGCCGCGCCGCTTCCGGAGATTGCGCCGCGAGCCGCCAGGCGTCCGGACGTTCGGCGACAAGTTCGATGCCGTCCTCGCCCAGCCAGCGGTTGGCCGATGCCGTCAGCAGTTGCGCCTCGTGCGCATCGGGAAAGACCTGCGCCGGCGAGGCCAGGACCAGCTGGTCGAGCCCGAGATGCAGATGAACCGGCCGCACGACCAGCGGAGCGACGCCGTGCGTTCCGGCTGTCGCCCTGGCCGGATCGTCCGCCTGCACTCCGGTGGTTGCCAGCACGCAGGCGGCCACCTGGCCGTCCAGCGCGAAGCGTTCGCGCAGCCATTGTTCGTCGGGCAGCTCCGCCGGTGCAGCGGCGTCGAGCCACTGGCGCCGGATCACGCGCGCCCGTTGCAGGCGGCGGCGCAGCGCCGGATCCGACAGCACGTGGCCGGCCCGGCTCGAGCGCTCTTCGCGCAACCGGTCGCGCAACTGGGCCACCGCCAGTCCGCGCGGCGCTTCCGTTTCCGAACTGGCTTGCAGGCTGGTGCGTTGCGTGCCGGGCGGCGCCAGCGCGCCGGCGCACAGGATGGTCAGAGTCACCTCGGGATTCTATGGCAAACTGCCGCCACCGCAGCCGGGTTCCCGCAGGCCGGATCAGGGTGTCCGTGCCGCCCGGGTGGTGGTGTTCTTTCGATGCCGTCTTTTTCCGCGTTTCCCTACGAACTCTTCATCGGACTGCGTTACACCCGTGCCCGCCGGCGGGCCGACCGCGGCAACGGTTTCATTTCGTTCATTACCGCGCTGTCGGTCGCCGGCATCGCACTCGGTGTTGCGGCACTGATCATCGTCCTGTCGGTGATGAACGGTTTCCAGAAGGAAGTGCGCGACCGCATGCTGTCGGTGCTGGCGCACGTCGAGATCTTCGCCGGCGCAACGCCGATGCTCGACTGGAAGGCGGTACTCGCCCAGGCCAGGACCAATCCGCGCGTGCTCGCCGGCGCGCCCTATGTCCTGGGCCAGGCCATGTTCACCCATGACGGCAGCGTGCGCGGCGTGCTGGTGCGCGGCATCGATCCGGCGCTGGAGCCGGAGGTGGCCGATTTCGCCCGTCACATGGAGCAGGGCGCTCTCGATGCGCTCCAGCCCGGTTCGTTCGGTGTGGCCATCGGGCACGAACTGGCCGAACAGCTGCGCCTCGGGCCGGGATCGAAGATCACGCTGGTGGCGCCGCAGGGGACGGCGACGCTGGCCGGACTGATGCCGCGCCTGCGCCAGTTGACGGTGGTGGCGGTGTTCGCCTCGGGCCATTACGAGTACGACACCAGCCTGCTGCTGATGAATCTCGAGGATGCCGCCCGGCTGTTCCGCGTGCAGGGCGTCACCGGCGTGCGCCTGAAGACGAGCGACATGCTGGCTGCGCCGCAGATCGCGCATGAACTGGCTTCGACGCTGCGCGCCGATGTCTACGTGCGTGACTGGTCGGCGGAGAACCGCAACTGGTTCGCGGCGGTGCAGATCGAAAAGCGCATGATGTTCATCATCCTGACGCTGATCATGGCGGTTGCCACCTTCAATCTCGTGTCGATGCTGGTGATGACGGTGACCGACAAGCAGGCCGACATCGCCATCCTGCGCACGCTGGGCGCGGCACCGGGCGCAATCATGCGCATCTTCATGGTGCAGGGCGCCTCCACCGGTCTGCTCGGCACGCTGCTCGGTGTCGTCTCCGGCGTGCTGATCGCGCGCAACGTCGGCGGTGTCGTCGCCTTCTTCGAACGCCTTTCCGGTGTTCAGGTACTGCCCAAGGGCGTCTACTTCATCGACTATCTGCCCAGCGACCTGCGCTGGCCGGACGTCATCCTGATCGCGACGACGGCCTGCGTGCTGGCCTTCGTCTCGACGCTGTATCCGAGCTGGCGCGCGGCACGCGTGCGGCCGGCTGATGCGCTGCGCAACGAATGAGTACCTGCGAACCGGTTCTGCATGCCCGCGAGGTGCACAAATCGTTCGGCACCGGGGATCTGGCAGTTCGTGTCCTGCATGGAGTCGACCTGCGCGTGTATCCGGGCGAGCGGGTCGCGATCGTCGGCACTTCGGGTTCGGGCAAGAGCACCCTGCTGCATCTGCTCGGTGGCCTCGATCGCACGACCTGCGGCGAGGTGTTCTGGGAGGGGCAGCCGATCCGCGCACTGTCGCAGGCGCAACTGGGCGCGCGCCGCAACCGCCTGCTCGGCTTCGTCTATCAGTTCCACCACCTGCTGCCGGAGTTCAGCGCGCTGGAGAACGTCGCCATGCCGCTGCGCATCCGGCGCATGCCGCCGCACGAGGCGAACCGGCGCGCCGCCGGGATGCTGGCGCGTGTCGGGCTGGAAGCGCGCAGCACGCATCGCCCGGGGCAGTTGTCGGGGGGAGAACGCCAGCGCGTGGCCCTGGCCCGTGCGGTGGTGACCACGCCGCGCTGCGTGCTCGCCGACGAGCCGACCGGGAATCTGGATAGCCAGACGGCGCGCCAGATCCATGCCTGGATCGAGACGCTGTCGAGCGAACTCGGCATCGCCTTCGTGCTGGTCACGCACGATCTGGAATTTGCCGCCCGCGCCGACCGCATCCTGCAACTGCGCGACGGCCGCTTCGTGCCCGGGCACGAGGGCGCGCGCACCGACTGTTTCCGCACCGCGGCCTGCGGCAATCCGCCGATCTGATCGCCGGGCGGGGTCCGCGCACGTGTCGGGCCGGGCGATGTTTCTTGTATCGTGGCCGTCATGCTGATCGACACCCACTGTCATCTGGATGCCACGGAGTTCGACGCGGATCGTGCCGATGTCCTTGCGCGGGCATTTGCGGCCGGTCTGGGCGCAATCGTCATTCCGGCGGTGGCCAGTGCGAATTTCGATGCGGTCCGCGCGCTGGCCACAAGCGATCGACGCATCGTCCACGCGCTGGGCATCCATCCGTTGTGTGTCGATGAGGCCGGTGAGGGTGAACTCGACCTCCTGCGCCGACGCGTGGCCGCCGGGATCGGGGATCCACGCCTGGTCGCCATCGGCGAAATCGGGCTCGATTTTTTTGTGCCTGGCTTCGATCGGTCGCGCCAGGAACATTTTCTGCATGAACAGTTGCGTCTTGCCCGCGATCACGGGCTGCCGGTACTGCTGCATGTGCGCCGTGCGCACGATGCAGTGCTGGCGCAACTGCGCCGCGTGCGTCCGCTGACCGGGATCGCCCATGCCTTCAATGCCAGCCGGCAGCAGGCGCAGCAGTATCTGGATCTCGGTTTCGCGCTTGGTTTCGGCGGTGCATTGACCTGGCCGCGGGCGCGCCGGATCCGTCGCCTGGTGCAGGAACTGCCGGCGCAGGCGCACGTGCTCGAAACGGATGCACCCGACATTCCGCCGGAATGGCTGGCCGGCAGGCGGAACGAACCAGCCGAACTGGCACGAATCGCCGACGTGTTCGCAGATCTGCGCGGCGTGTCGCGTGAAGAGGCCATCGCCCGGACAGCGGAGAACGCCCTGCGCGTTCTCCCGCGTCTTGGCCCGGCGCTGGCTGCCTGAAGTCCGGGCGTTCGGGAGCATCGTGGCTCCCGGGCAGTGTCACCGGGCGCGTGCCGGTTTTCCATTGCACATTGCACATTGCGAGATGCGCGACGCAGTGGAGCAGTGAAGCAGGTCCGATGATGCCGCGTGGCCGGTTTCGCGGCAGACCACCGTATTAGGCCAACGGCCGGATGGCGCGGCTGCGGTGCGCTGCCTAGCATGGGCCGATGCCCGGTCTCGACCGACACCTTGCCGCGATCCCGCCGCCCGTGGTCATCGTGGTCGCCGCGTTGCTCGTGCATCGCCTGCCATCGTTGCCCGGGCGGGAGGTGGCCCTCGCGTTGCTGGGCTGTGGTCTGCTGGCGACGATCTGCCTGCCGGCCACGTGGCACGCGGCACGCATGCTGGCGCTCGCATTCGCCGCCGCCGGGCTGGCGATCGTCATGGCCCAGAACGCATTGTCCGCGCGCATCGAGGCGACGCAGGAGGGGCGCGACTTCACCGTCACCGGTCGGGTCGTCTCGATGCCGATGCAGGCCGAACGCTCGACCGGCTTCCTGTTCGACATTGAGGATTGTGTCGATCGGGTACCGGATTGCCCGCGTGCGCGCCGGGTGCGTCTGGGGTGGTATGCCACGGCCCGTGGTGGTCTTCCGGCCGAGGTCCAGCCAGGCGAGCGCTGGAGGTTGACGATCGCGCTCAAGCGCGTGCATGCCATGCACAATCCGGGAACCTTCGATGCCGAACTCCGTTCGCTGCAGAACGGCATTGCCGCGCAGGGATCGGTGCGCGTGCGCGCGAAGGCCACAGCCGCAGCCGCAGAACCGGAGCCAGGGGCCGGGCCGGATCCACGGTCCATCCCGGCTTCGCCCGAACGTCTCGAGGCGCTCGCCTGGAATCCGGCCATCGGATTCGAGCGCCTGCGCATGCGCATTCGCGCATCGATGCGGGCGGCGCTGGCGGATGCCCGACCGGAGGCGGTCGACGTCGTCATCGCGCTCGTCACCGGCGACCAGGCCGGAATCGGCACACGCTGGTGGGATGCCTTCAATCGCACCGGCATTTCCCATCTCGTCGCCATCTCCGGATTGCACATCACCATGCTGGCCGGAATCGCCGTCACACTGGCGCGGGGTTTTCTGCGCTGGCCGCCGGTGGCCGCCAGCGGCCTGCTGCTGCGCTGGCCGGCGCGTCAACTGGCCTGGTTCTTCGGCCTGTTCATCGCATTCTTTTATGCCGGGATCGCCGGCTGGGGGATTCCGGCGCAGCGCACCTGCTGGATGCTCGCGGTCGCCGGTATCTCGCTGTTCACCGGCCGCACGCGTTCGATGCCACGGATCCTCGCGCTCGCGGCCGGCGTCGTCACGCTGTTTGATCCCTGGGCCCCGCTGGCGCCGGGATTCTGGCTGTCGTTTGCGTCGGTGGCGGCGATCGTCTGGTCCAGCTGGGGCGGCCGCTTGCGGGTGTCCGTGGAAGGCCTCCCGCGCCGCCAGCGTCTGTACGCGGCACTGGCTGTGGCGGGACGAACGCAGTGGGCTGCCACATTGGCGCTGGTGCCGCTCGGTGCCCTGTTCTTTGCCAGTTTTTCACTGTCCGGCCCGATTGCAAACGCATTCGCCATCCCGCTCGTTTCGTTGTGGGTA
>DAIUFU010000058.1:0-10817 GCA_036844405.1 Burkholderiaceae bacterium
ATCGGGCGGCAGGCCGGCCATGGCGATGCGCAGGCGTACCAGCGCCGGAATCCAGTGTGCCGGAATGGACCGGCTCTCGCGCATCGGCGCGGCGACGTTTCCGGCCACATCGAGCGAGGAAAACAGGGCGCCATCCTGAAAGAGCATGCCGATCCGCCGGCGCAGCGACGCCAGCTCATCGGCGTCCGCCCGCCACAGATCGACACCGAACAGACGCACGACGCCGGCCGACGGTCGCTGCAGGCCGGTGACTTCACGCAGCAGTACCGATTTGCCGCTGCCGCTGCCGCCGACGAGGGCCACGAGTTCGCCCCGGCGCACGCCCAGGTCGATGCGCTCGTGCACGACGTGTGATCCGAAGCGCGTGTGCAGCGCTTCGATCCCGATGACCGGATCGCCGTCAACGACGCGTTCCGGTCCGTCGGCGGAACGCCCGCCGCCCCGACCGCTCGCAGGCACATACACGCCGCGGGTTGACGGATCGACAGCCGGCTTCACCATCCGAGCGCCTGCAGCAGGACGGCAAAAAGCGCGTCGAGCACGATGACCGAGACAATCGACTGCACGACGGTCGATGTCGTGTGACGTCCGATCGAGCGCGCATCGCGCGGCACCGTCATGCCCATGCGGCAGCCGATGACGGCGATCGCCAGTGCGAACACCGGCGCCTTGGCCAGCCCGATCAGCAGCTGGCGCGGATTGAGCGCGACCTGCAGGCGCTCCATGAACTGGGCCGGTCCGATGCCCAGCATGTGATCGGCGATGACCATCGCACCGAGCATGCCGACCACGTCGGCCACGAAGACCAGCAGCGGCAGCGCCAGCACCAGCGCGATGACGCGCGGCACCAGCAGCACCTGTTCGACCGACAGACCGAGCATGCGGATCGCATCGATCTCCTCGGTCAGACGCATCGTGCCCAGTTGTGCGGCAAACGCCGAACCGGAACGCCCGGCCAGGATGACCGCGACGATCAGCGGCGAGAATTCGCGCGCCAGACCGAGCGCCACTCCGTCGATGACGAAAATGTTGGCGCCGTACTGGGTCGCCTGCAGGCCGAGCAGATAGGCAATCACCAGTCCGATCAGGAAAGAGACGAGCGCGACGACGGGTACGGCCGACACGCACACCTGGCCGAGTTGCGCGAACAGTTCGCGCGGACGCAGGCGTCCGGGCTGCCGCACGACCTGGGCGAGCGCGGCGAGGATGCGGCCGAACCACGCCATGGTGTCGGTGACGAAGTCCCAGGCGTCAACAATTTTCCGGCCGATCGTGCGGGCCGGAAAATCCGGTACGCGGTGCCCGAACGCCACCGGCTCCAGGAAGGGCGCACCGACAGCCTCACCCGCAACCGGTGACACATCAGCCCGAAGCGGATCGTCCGACCGTCCGGCCGGGTCCGCGCTCGCCTTGTGCCCGAAAACGCGCGACGCGGCGGTGGCCGGCTGCAGATGCGCACACACCAGGTCGACGATCGACTGGTGCGTCGGGCGCAACCGCGACCAGTCGACTTGTCCCGGAGCCAGTCCTTCTTTGCTCAACGACAGGCGCAGCAGTAACGCTCCGGCCGTATCAAGCACATCGAGATCGCTGCCGTCGACTGCGACCGGCAGGGCCACCCCTTCCGCAGGCAGATGCGCACGCAAGGTGCGATCGACCGCCGACAGGGTCGCCACCTGCCAGGCACCCTGCAAAAACAGACGGCTGCCGGTGGCGAGCGGCTCGTAGCGGCATTGCGGCTCACGGGTCAAAGACTCGGGCACGGTGGCGGGTACGGTGGGTGAACGACAGGGAAACGATGATCCGCCAGAGTGTAACGGCTCGGCGAGCGCGAGACGGTGTGACGGGCAATTTCGGACAAGCGTGCGCACCCTGCAACCGCACTTCGAAGAATCCGGGCCGATTGTCCTGATTTTGAACAGCCGGCGAACGAAGACGGGAAGAAATCCGCTATGGTTCGCCCGCCTGATCGGATGTGCACGACAGTGACAGCACAGTGGCCGGTCGAGGAAACCATCAAGTTCACAGGAGAAGAGATGTTCGAGAAGCGACTGTTGGCGGTTGCCATCGTGGCAGGTTTGGGATTCGGGCTGAGCGCATGCGGCAGCGACGGCAACAGTGGGGTCCAGGAAGAAATCGGCGGTGGCGTGGACACTCCCGCACCCGTCGAGCCCGAGACCTCGCCCGGCGCGGGCGACCAGGACCCATCAACGCCCGAGCCCGGCGGCACCGAGACGACCGGACCGGAATCCGGTTCCGGAGCTGAAGGATCGACACCGACCGAACCGGACCCGGAGCCGGGACCCGAGCCGGAGCCGGAGCCGGAACCTGAGCCGGGTCCCGAGCCGGAGCCCCAACCGGAACCGGAACCCGGGAATGGCAGCCCGACCGACCCCGGACCGTCGAGCGGCAGCGGGAGTGCGGCAGCCGACTGCCTGATCGGTCAGAATCTGCAGCCCGGCGCACGCTGGCACATGGAATACCGGGTCACGTCGGCGGGCAACACGGGCACTCAGACACATGATGCGACGGCTACCCGGCGCACGAGCTTCAACGGCCATTCCGCCGTCGAGATCGAAGAAACCTCGATCGTGAACCTGAGCGGTGTCCCGAGGACCGAGATCCAGTCCACCACCTGGCAGGATCTCGTCACCGGCAATGTGCTCGAACTGTATGGCCACCGTACGGTCACCGAAGTCATGGGCGCGCCGGTCACCACTGTGTCCACCTACGAGCCCGTCTGGCGCGACATGAAGTACACGCTCGGCGTCGGCGAGACCGCGCCGTATTCCTACACGATGAAGACGGTCACGACGATGTCCGTGATGGGGCACGAAACCGAGCACGAAAGCACGTTCACCGCGACCGGTTCCTGGACCTACCGGGGGATGGAATCGGTCAGCGTTCCGGCCGGCACCTTCAATACCTGCAAGTTCACGCAGGTTGAAGAGGGGACGACCAGCGACGAGTGGATGCTGCCGGGCTCCGGCCTCGTCGTGAAGTCCTTCTCGCGCGACGCGGATCCGGCGGGAGCTGTCGTCACCATCGAACTGACGGCCGGCAGCTTCAACGGAGCCCCCCTGCGCCAGTAAGTGCAGTCAGCCGGCGGCACCGCTTCGGGCGCACGATCCCGATCGTGCGCCCGATGTCGACCGGTGGAGGGCAGGAGTGCGACGCCATCGCAGCGCTGCGAATGTGCCGACGCGCAGGTTCTGGTGCCGGCTGTCCGACTCGAACGGACGACCTACCGCTTACAAGGCGGTTGCTCTACCAACTGAGCTAAGCCGGCGAAGATCCGGGAGTGTAGCGCAGCGCGTCCGATGTCGTGCCCGGCCCGGCGGGATCGGGCCAGGCACGCATGCCCCCGACTACTTGACGCGCGTCAGGTGCGGCTTGCCCGGCTTCGGCCCATCCGGATCCGGCTCGTCCCCGTCGCGCCGCTTGTGTGTCCTGCCCGGCGCGGCGCGCTCTTCGACCGGTGCACTGACGTCGCGCAACACGGTCTTGCGGGCACGCTTCGACGCCGACTTTCGGGCCGGGGGGTGATCGGCCGTCGGCGCTGCCTCGCCCGCATCCTGCGGACCCGGCGCGACCGACACGGGAGCCTTCCGGCGGCTGGTCCGGCGTGCCGCGCGAGGAGCGTTCGGCACCGCATCACCGGCTCCGGTCCGACCGCCCGGGCCCTCTTCGTCCGGCTTTCCTTCGTCCGAAGCTTCCGTGGCCGGCTGCCGATCTGTCGGCGAATCGATGCCCGATGGCGGTTCGTCCTCTTTTGCACCGTCCGTCGGTTCCGGCCCGCCGGTGCGCACGGGCTGCACTTCGAAGGCCATGCCGTGACCGGTTTCCTGCGCGAAGATCGCTCCGATATTGTCGATCGGCACCGAAACGTGGCGAGCGATGCCGCCGAAACGGGCATCGAATTCAAGCACATCGTTGCCGATGTGCAGACGATCGGTTGCCTCGGCGGAAATATTCAGCACGATCTCGCCGTCACGCACGAATTCGAGTGGAACCCGGGTGCGTTCATCGACCGCCACGGCGATGAAAGGCCGATAGCCGCTGTCGGTGCACCATTCATAGATGGCGCGTACCAGATACGGCTTGGTCGATATTCCGGGTCCCCGTGCAGGCATCAGCGGCGCATCACTTTCTCGGACGGTGTCAGCGCTTCGATGTAGGCCGGACGGGAAAACAGCCGTTCGGCATAGCGCAGCAGCGGTGCCGCCGTCTTCGGCATTTCGATACCGTAATGATCGAGCCGCCACAGCAGCGGTGCGATCGCCACGTCCAGCATCGAAAACTCGTCACCCAGCATGTGCTTGTTCTTGATGAAGATCGGCGTCAGCTGCGTCAGGCGATCCCGGATCTGGGCACGTGCCTTGTCCATCAGCTTCGTGCCGTCGCGCTGCTGGTCGCGCCGCTCGAGTTGCTGCACGTGCACGAACAGCTCGCGCTCGAAATTGAACAGGAACAGGCGCGCACGCGCACGCATCACCGGATCGGCCGGCATCAGCTGCGGATGCGGAAAGCGCTCGTCGATGTATTCGTTGATGATATTCGATTCATACAGGATCAGGTCGCGTTCGACCAGGATCGGAACCTGGCCGTACGGATTCATGATCGAAATATCATCGGGCTTGTTGTAGAGATCCACGTCGCGGATCTCGAAATCCATGCCCTTCTCGAACAGGACAAACCGGCAACGCTGCGAAAACGGGCAAGTCGTGCCGGAGTACAGAACCATCATCGCGAAATTCCCCGATTCGAAAAACAGCCGGACAGCGTGCGCGGCACAGGCCGTGCCGGACGACTCTGCGGCTGTCGGACGTGAACGCCAGCCGGCCTGACGCACCGTCTCCTGGCAGATGGACCCGGGAGGACGGTCGACAGGCCGCGGGTTCTGTTACTTATTTGACGTCCTTCCAGTATTCGCGATTGAGCATCCAGGCAAAGATCGTGAACACGCCGAGGAACAGCAGCACCCAGACCCCCAGGCGAACGCGGGTGCGTGCGCTCGGATCTGAAACATACGTCAGGAATGCGGTCAGGTCGGCCACCTGTTCGTCGAATTCGGCCTCGGACAGACTGCCGCCTTCGGGCGCCGCCAGCGACCAGTGGCGCGACGGGTGCGCATTGTGCCCCTCGAGCCGTTCACTGGTTTCCGTGCGGGTGCCATGGGTGTCAAAGCTGACGACGTTGCGGGTGAAGGACATGCCGCCGGTCTTCTCGTCCGGCACTTCCTTGACTTCGTCGAGCGTGGCCTTGCGCACACCCTGCAGTTGCCAGAACGGGTTCGGCATGCCGACGCCTTCGAACACCGCGTTGTTCCAGCCGTTCGGGCGCGTCTCGTCGCGGAAATACGAACGCAGGTAGGTGAACACCCAGTCGGAGCCGGAACCGGCCGCCGACGCACGCGCACGCACCGTCACGGACAGGTCAGGCGGCGTTGCGCCGAACCAGGCCTTCGAATCGGCAGGGCGCATGGGGATCTTCATCAGGTCGCCGACCTTGCCGTTCGGATCGAAGACCAGGTTCTCGCGAATCTGCTCGTCGGTCAGGCCGATGTCATGCAGCCGGTTGTAGCGCATCAGCGCGGCACCGTGGCAGCCCATGCAGTAATTGACGAACAGCCGGGCGCCGTTCTGCAGCGCGGGTTCGTCCGTCAGCTTCTGGGTCGGGAAAGGATCGAGCGGGAAGGCCGACTCGGCCGCGACGGCACTGCCGATCGCAAACACGGCCACGATCGGGGCCAGGATCCGGGTGACGAGTTTCATCTTCTTTGCAGCTCCAGTTGCCGGATCGCGGAATCAGTGCCCGCGGAAAGTGACGCGCTCGGGTACCGGCTTGCAGGTACCGGCACTGCTCCACCACGGCATCAACAGGAAGAAGGCGAAATACAGCAGCGTGCCGATCTGCGAGAACAGCGAGTTCGTCGGCGAGACCGGTGTCGTGCCGAGATACCCGAGCACGAGGAAGACGACGACGAAGGCCGCCAGCATGCCCTTGTGCCAGCCCGGACGATAGCGGATCGACTTGACCGGACTCTGGTCGATCCACGGCAGCACGAACAGGATCAGCACGGCGCCGCCCATGCCGACCACACCCCAGAACTTCGCGTCGATGACGAAGAAGCCGAGGACCATCGCCGCCACCACGATCAGTGCGATCAGCTTGCTCAGGGCCGCCCGTGCGGTGGCCAGGACCAGCAGCAGGTAGACGACCAGGAAGGGGATCATCCACCACAGCAGGAAATCCTCGGTCGTGGCACGCAGGATCGAATAGAACGGCGTGAAATACCACACCGGTGCGATGTGCGCCGGGGTGACCAGCGGATCGGCCGGGATGAAGTTGTTGTATTCGAGGAAGTAACCGCCGAACTCGGGCGCGAAGAACAGGATCGCCGAGAACACGATCAGAAAGACCGCCACGCCCAGGATGTCGTGCACCGAGTAGTACGGATGGAACGGGATGCCGTCGAGCGGGACGCCGTCCGGGCCTTTCTTCTCCTTGATCTCGATGCCGTCCGGATTGTTCGAACCGACCTCGTGCAGCGCCATGACGTGCGCCACGACCAGGCCAAGCAGCACCAGCGGAATCGCGATCACGTGAAACGAGAAGAAGCGGTTCAGCGTGGCGTCGCCGACGACGTAGTCGCCGCGGATCCAGATCGCCAGGTCCGGGCCGATGAACGGAATCGCCGCGAACAGGTTGACGATGACCTGTGCGCCCCAGTACGACATCTGCCCCCAGGGCAGCAGGTAGCCGAAGAAGGCCTCGGCCATCAGGGCGAGAAAGATCATGCAGCCGAAGATCCAGACCAGTTCGCGCGGCTTGCGGTACGAGCCGTACAGCAGCCCGCGGAACATGTGCAGATAGACGACGATGAAGAAGGCCGAGGCGCCGGTCGAGTGCATGTAGCGGATCAGCCAGCCCCATGGCACATCACGCATGATGTACTCGACGGAGGCGAAGGCCAGCGCCGCATCCGGCTTGTAGTGCATGACGAGGAAAATGCCGGTGACGATCTGCAGTGCCAGCACCAGCATCGCCAGCGAACCGAAGAAGTACCAGAAGTTGAAGTTCTTCGGCGCGTAGTATTCGGACAGATGCGCCTTCCAGAGCGAAGTCAGCGGAAAGCGCCGGTCGATCCAGCCGAGCAGGCCCGTCGTCTCGACCGTCTTGCCATAGGTGTTTTCGTGTGCCATCTCGCCGTGCCCCTCAGGCCTTGTCGTCTTCGCCGACCAGAATCCGCGAATCGCTCAGGTACATGTGCGGCGGAACCTCGAGATTATCCGGCGCAGGCTTGTTCTTGAACACCCGGCCGGCATAGTCGAACGTCGAGCCGTGGCAGGGACAGAGAAAGCCGCCGGTCCAGTCGGCCGGCAGCGACGGATCGCCCCCGGTGCCGAATGCCGGCACGGGCGAGCAGCCCAGATGAGTGCAGATGCCGACGACGACCAGATATTCGGGCTTGATCGAACGCCACTCGTTCTTTGCATATTCCGGCGTCGGATAGGCGGTACGGTCCGAATCCGGATCCGCCACCTTCGAATCGGTGCCTTTCAGCGTCTCGAGCATCTCGGGGGTACGGTTCAGCACCCACACCGGCTTGCCGCGCCACTCTACGCGCTTCATCTGGCCCGGCTTGATGTCGCTCAGATCGACTTCGACCGGCGCACCGGCAGCCTTGGCCTTTTCCGACGGCGACATGCTGGCGACGAAAGGCACGGCAACGGCGACCGTGCCGGCGGTTCCGGCCGCGACGGTCAGTCCGAGAGCGGTACGGCGTGCGGGATCGGAGGGCTTCAATGTTTCACTCATGACGTTCGGAAAACCCTGCAACGAGGTGGCTGAAGCTTCAGGAAACCCTTGATGTTAGCGCAGGACCCCATGAATCGCGAAACGGGCACTGCAGGATTGCGACACTGAATCGGCTGCGGGCACAATCCACCGTCGGATGCAGGCGTCGGCCTGCGTGCGCCCTTCGCGCAACGCTGCCACACCCGTCCGCTTTCCGCAAACGGTGGCGACCCTGCCACCGACAACCTGTCGAGGGAGAACCAGCATGGGAATGATGGCGGAGTTCAAGGCCTTTGCAATGCGCGGCAGCGTCATGGATCTGGCCGTCGGTGTCATCATCGGCGGCGCCTTCGGGAAAATCGTCGATTCGCTCGTCGGCGACGTGATCATGCCGGTGATCTCCGCCCTGCTCGGCGGCAAGTTCGATTTCTCTTCCCTGCTGATTCCGCTGGGCCATGTACCGGAGGGGGTGGCGCGAACCGCCGACGCACTGCGCGAGGCCGGCATCCCGGTATTCGCCTACGGCAACTTCATCACCATCGTCATCAACTTCGTGCTGCTGGCCTTCGTCATCTTCATGCTGATCAAGGCAATGAACCAGTGGCAGAAACCCGCCGCACCGGAAGAACCGGCACCGGCCGAAACACCGCCGACGGAAGTGCTGCTGGGGGAGATCCGGGATCTGCTGGCGAAGAAATAGCATCCCGGGCCGCGCGAGCGGCGCCGCCAGCCGCATTCCTAGACCGGATTGTCGTCGTCGACGAAGCGGTGTTCGATGCCGAAATGTGCGGCGGCATGGCTGCCGAGCGCCTGGACGCCATAGCGCTCGGTCGCATGATGACCGGCCGCGAGGTAGACGATGCCCGCCTCGCGTGCCTCGTGCGTCGTGCGCTCGGCGATCTCGCCGCTGACATAGGCATCGGCGCCGAGCGCGATCGCCTGTCCGATCCAGTCGTGCGCCGCGCCGGTGCACCAGGCGATGCGACGGATCGGGCGGCGCGCAGCGCCGACCATCAGCGGAGAGCGATGCAGGGCGGTTTCGATCGAACCGGCAAGATCATGCGCGTCGACCGGCGCCGGCAGATCGTGCCAGAAGACGAGATCGTGCTCGCCGCCACGCCCGTCGATCCGCCAGCCCATGACCGCCGCCAGCCGGGCATTGTTGCCCAGCGTCGGATGCGCATCGAGCGGCAGGTGATAGGCGAACAGGGCCAGCCCGTGCTCGAGCACCAGACGCATGCGCTCCCGGCGCGCACCGATGACGCGCGGATCCTCGCCGCGCCAGAACCAGCCGTGATGCACGAGCACGGCATCCGCCTGCATCTCCACCGCCCGGCGCAGGAATGCCAGGCTGGCCGTCACGCCGCTCACCAGACGTGCGATCGGGCGCGTGCCTTCCACCTGCAGGCCGTTTGGGCAATAATCGGCGAAGCGGCCTGCATCGAGCGTTTCCCCGAAAAAGCCGGCCAGTTCGGCCGCCGTGACGGTTCCGCGCGCCGGATCCGGATCCATTCCCTGCCCCTCCTTCGATGCTTCGCAATCTCTGGCTGATTTTCGCGCAGACCGTGACGGTTGTGCTCGCATTGGCGTTCACCCTGGCCATCCTGCGACCCGAGTGGCTGCCGACCCGACTGCAGCCGCCGGCGGCAACGTCGGTCCAGTTGCCGCCAATGCACAGCGTACCGGAAGCCGCGGCGCCGACGACGCCCGGGGCGGGCGATGAAGTCGTGCCGGCCACGGGGTCGTATCGCCAGGGAGCACGGCGCGCCACCGCTGCCGTCGTCAATATCTTCACGACGAAGACCCTGCGCGGCAGCCGCCGTTCCCCCTTCGGCGACCCCCTGCTCAGGCGCTTCTTCGGAGACGCGCCGGACGAGCGCCAGACCGCCAGCCTCGGTTCGGGCGTGATCGTTTCCGCGGACGGAGACGTGCTGACGGCGAATCACGTCGTCGAAGGTGCCGACGCCATCGAGGTGCTGCTGGCCGATGGCACGCGCGCACCGGCCCGGATCATCGGCACCGACCCGGAAACCGACCTGGCCGTATTGCGCATTCAGGCAAACGGCCTGCCGGCCATCGAATTCGGCGACATCGACGCGGCCCGCGTCGGCGACGTGGTGCTCGCCGTCGGCAACCCGTTCGGCGTCGGCCAGACCGTGACCATGGGCATCATCAGTGCGCTCGGCCGCACCGAACTCGGCATCAGCACCTTCGAGAACTTCATCCAGACCGATGCGGCGATCAATCCCGGCAATTCGGGCGGCGCGCTCGTCGACACCGACGGCCGGCTGCTCGGGATCAATACCGCCATCTATTCCCACAGCGGCGGCTCGCTCGGCATCGGCTTCGCCATCCCGGTGAGCACGGCGCGTCAGATCATGCGCCAGATCATCGTCCACGGCACCGTCACGCGCGGCTACATCGGCGTCGAACCGCAGGACATCACGCCGGAACTCGCCCGGGCATTCAACCTGCCGCGCGAGGACGGCGCGATCGTGGCCGGCATCATCCGTCACGGGCCAGCCGACCGCGCCGGCGTCCGTATCGGCGACATCCTCGTCGAAGCAGACCACAAGACCATCACCGGCACGGCATCGATGCTCGATACCGTCGCACAACTGCAACCGGGCTCGACGGTTGTTTTCCGCTTCCTGCGCGACGGACACCTGCTCGAGGTGCCGATCCGGATTGGCAAGCGCCCGCACCGACAGAGTTGAGCGGTGGGGCGTGGCAACCGGATTGCGTCAGGCAATCCGGCCCGCAGGCATTTCTCAGCCCGGATCTTCCTGTGCGTCCTCGAGCGGCGCGGCACTGCGGGCCTTCAGGAAGCCGCCGAGAAAGATCCCGAGTTCATAAAGCAGCATCAGCGGAATCGCCAGCATGAACTGGCTGAGCACGTCCGGCGGAGTAAGCACGGCGGCCACGACGAAGGCGCCGACGATCACATAGCGCCGGGCCGCCCGCAACTGCTCGACACTGACCATCCCCATCTTGACCAACAGCATTTCCGCCACCGG
>DAIUFU010000058.1:10917-13279 GCA_036844405.1 Burkholderiaceae bacterium
AACGAGATCTTCGTCAGCGTGAAGAACGCACCGGCCTGATCGATGAAGATCGGCTTCGAGCCTGGCGGCAACGCCTGGTACAGCGGCAGCGACAGGAACTTCATGATGTCGCCGGAAAAATAGAAGCACACGCCGAAGAACACGATGACCACCGCGAGCGAGCGGATCAGCCGGTCGCGCAGCTCGACCAGATGCGAGACGAAACTCTCTTCCTTGCCCTCTTCCCTGCTCATCAGCGGCGCCTGTCGTCGCTACCGTCGGACGGTGAAACAGCCATCTTCAGCGCCGTCTTGCCGGACGCCTGTGGCCGAGAACACGATCGCGCTCCAGGCGGCGTTCGTGTATCCGGTCGCGTGTGCGCCGGTAGGTGTACACCTGATCCCAATCGGTCGCCCTGACCGGCTCCGGCGCCGCTTCGGCCACGGCATCGTCACCTTCCAGGTCCGAACGGATCGAATCGAACTGCGCCTGGGCATCGCCTACGGTCGAGCGCACGGTTTCTTCGAGTTCCTTTGCCGCACCGGTGACCTCTTTCTGCAGGTTGCGCAATTCGTCGAGTTCCATCTGCCGATTGATGTCCGACTTCACATCGGCGACATAGCGCTGCAGTTTTCCCAGCCATTGCCCGGCCTGGCGCGCGACCTTGGGCAGCCGTTCAGGCCCGAGCACGATCAGCCCGATGACGGCCACGACCACCATCTCGGTGAAACCCAGATCGAACATGGTGTTATCCCCGGGCGTACCCGTACCGGCCCGGATGGCCGCATTTCGGCGTTCGTGCCACGGTTGGCCGCATGCGGACGGCAAGCCCGCCACGGCACCCGCCGCCGATCACCACGGTGGCGCGGCGCAATCCGGCAACGATCGGCAACTCCGGTTCGGCGCGGCGCGGTCGCTCAGCTCTTCTCCCGCGCGTCGACATCGATTGTCCTGGCCGCGGCAGGCTCGGCGGAGTCGGCGGCAGCACTCTCGGTGCCTTCGCGCACGCCTTCCTTGAATCCGCGCACCGCACCGCCCAGGTCGGTACCGATGTTGCGCAGTTTCTTCGTACCGAAAACCAGCATGACGATCACCAGCACGATCAGCCAGTGCCAGATGCTCATGGTCCCCATCGCAAACTCCTGTCAGATCGTGTGACATCGGCTCCGGAGATTCCTGACGGATACTCCGGCGTGTCCCGGTCATGCACCGTGCGGATCCGTCATGGATTCCGCCGACAATCCCCCGCCACGCGAACCGGAAGCGGGCCGCTCTTCGCCGGCATGTCCCCCGCTTTCGCCGTTCGGTGGCGAGCACCCGGTGTTCACCACCCGATCGTCACACGTCCTCAACCACCAGTCAGGCCCCGGCCCAGCGGCTCCGGGCCCCCCAGCACGTGAACGTGAAGATGATACACCTCCTGATGTCCGACCCGTCCGTTGTTGACGATGACGCGAAACCCGTCGTGAAGCCCCTGTTCCCGCGCCAGTTGTCCACACAGTCCGAACATTCGCCCGAGCAGTTCCTGCTGCCCGGTGCCGGCATCGTAGAGATTCTCGTAATGCGCCTTCGGCACGATGAGGAAATGCACCGGCGCCTTGGGTTGAATGTCGTGGAACGCGAAGACCAGATCGTCTTCATGGACCTTGCGCGACGGAATCTCGCCACGGGCAATCCGGCAAAACAGGCAGTCGGCGTGCGATCCGGGCTGGTCCACATTCTCTACGGTACTCATCGATCCTCCGAAAACCCGATGCCAGCCGGAACCGGCCAGCCGTCACCCTTCAATCCCTTGTGCCTGCCTGTGCGCGGCGGGCCTTCTCCTCGAGCCCGGACAGGCCTTCGCGCCGCGCCAGCTCCGCCAGCACGTCCGCCGGCGCCAGGCCATGATGCGCGAGCATCACGATACAGTGAAACCAGAGATCGGCCGTTTCGGCGACGATCCGCTCCGGTACGCCGTCCTTGGACGCCATGACGGTCTCGGTGGCCTCCTCGCCAATCTTTTTCAGGATCGTGTCCTGCCCCCTGGCGAACAGGCGGGCCACGTACGAGCGGTCCGGATCGGTGCCGCGCCGCGCCAGCACGACTTCATGAAGACGCCCGAGAATTTCCTCCGGCCGCAGGCCTGTCTGCGCTCCCGCCGGCTGGTCGCCGTCCACCATCCCCGAAACCGGTTTGTCCGCGTTCATCGGTAGATCTCGCCCGGATCCTTGCGTACCGGTTCCAGTTCGCGCCAGCGGCCGTTGTCGAGTGCGCGGAAAAAACACGAGCGGTGGCCGGTATGGCAGGCGATGCCGCCTTCCTGATCGACGTCGAGAACGATCGCATCGCCATCGCAGTCGAGCCGGATCCTGCGCACGTGCTGGACGTGACCGGATTCTTC
>DAIUFU010000059.1:0-13278 GCA_036844405.1 Burkholderiaceae bacterium
TGACCGCTTTGCGACTGCAGCAGCGCGATGGTGACGACGATCGCCACTGCCGTCGCCGCGCAGATCTGGGTGATCGGCACGGTGGCGCCGCCGGCCACGGCCATGCGCATGGCAAAGCCGCGCAGCTTGCCCACGGTGCGCGCAAAGAGTTCCGCCTGGGCGCGATAGCCGCCGAAGATCTTGATCACCTTGAAGCCGTGGACGGCTTCCTCGACGACGCGCGTGAGCTCGCCCGTGTACTGCAGGCTCTGCCGGCTGAGGCGGCGCATGCGCCGGCTGTAGACGGTGATCACCACCGTCATCGCCGGCACCAGCGTGAGCGCCACCAGCGTCAGCTTCCAGTTCAGCCAGAAGAGCCAGCCGAGCAGACCGACGACGATCACGGTATCGCGCACAACGGTTGTCAGCGCCCGCGTGACGGCTCCGGTCACATTGGTGACTTCGAAGACGATGCGCGAGATCAGCAGGCCGGAGGCTTCGCGCTCGAATTGCGCCGCCGGCAGGCGCATCACGCGCTCGAACATCTGGCTGCGCACGTCGACCAGCACATGGTTGGCCACCCAGGCCAGCGCATAGTTGCTGGTGAAGCTGGCCGTTCCGCGCACGAGGAAGATCGCGATCAGCGCGACCGGCACGAACCACAGCGGGAACGATGTGTTCTCGACGAAGCCTTCGTCCAGCAGGGGCTTCATCAGGGCCGGGAACAACGGCTCGGTCAGCGCCGCAACGACCATCGCGACCAGTGCCGTGATGAAACCGGCCCGGTACGGGCGGGTGAAGGACAGCAGGCGACGGTAGACGGCCAGGCTCGAGCGCCAGTCCGCTGCTGCGTCTTCCCGCCCTGCACGATGCTTGCTCAATACTCGACCTCGACCGTGACCGCTTCCAGTTGCGCTCGAATGGCACCAATCAGCTCATCGTGCGGACGCACGCGCCAGCGCGGACCCAGTTCGATTTCGCACAGCGCCTCGTCGTTGCCGTACTCGAGCACGATCGGCACGGCCGGCGACCTGTCCTCGCCGGCAACGAACCGCTCGATCACGCCGCGCAGCAGGCCGGCGTCGGGGCCGCGCCGGCCGAGGCGGATGCGCAGGCAGCGGCCGAACTCGGCACGCGCGCCTTCCAGGTCGAGAATGCGGTCGGCAGCGATGCGCTGCCCGCCGGTGAAGTCGTCATGCGTGCACTTTCCGTAGACGAACACCAGTTCGTCGTTGCGCAGCAGGCGCCGGCACGCGTCGTACAACTCGTGGAACACGCTGACCTCGAACGTGCCGCCACCATCATCCAGCGTCACGAATGACATCTTGCCGCGACGCGTCATCTGGGTTCGCTGCGACGCGACGATGCCGGCAATCCAGACCGGTTGGGCAGCCGGCTGGACCTCGGCAAGCGCCGTGCGTACGATGCGCCGCACTTCGGCTTCATAGCCGTGAAACAGATGCCCGCTCAGGAACAGGCCGAGCGCCGCCTTTTCCTCCTGCAACCGTCGCCGCTCATCCCAGGCCGGCACTTCGATCCACTCGGGCGCCGACGGCAGGCCGCCCGGGTCGTCACCGAACAGGCTTACCTGGTCCGCCGCGGCACTGGCCGCCTCGGCCACGTCCATCGCCCGGGCGACGTTGGCCAGCAGGCGCGCGCGATCGGAGCCAAGCGTATCAAAGGCGCCGGCGCGCACGAGCGCCTCGATCGCGCGGCGATTGACCAGTCGGCGATCGACGCGCGCGCAGAAGTCGAACAGGTCGGTGAACGGCTGCCCGGCACGTGCCCGCAGGATCTCGACGACGGCGCCCTCACCGGTGCCCTTGACCGCGCCAAGGCCGTAGCGGACCGTGCGCTCGTCGACCGGCTCGAAGCGGTAGCCGGACGCATTCACGTCGGGCGGCAGCAACTCGACGCCGTTGGCGCGCGTATCGTCGACGAAGAGCTTGACCTTGTCGGTGTCGTCCATGTCGGCCGACAGCGTCGCCGCCATGTACTCGGCCGGATGGCAGGCCTTGAGCCAGGCCGTCTGATAGGTGACGACGGCATAGGCGGCGGTGTGCGACTTGTTGAAGCCGTATTCGGCGAACATCGCCATCAGGTCGAACAGCTTGTTTGCCAGCGCGACGTCATAGCCCTTCTTCTGCGCGCCCTCGACGAAGATGTCGCGATGCTGCGCCATTTCCTCCGGCTTCTTCTTGCCCATCGCGCGCCGCAGCAGGTCGGCGCCACCGAGCGTGTAGCCGCCGATGGTCTGCGCGATCTGCATCACCTGTTCCTGATAGACGATGACGCCGTAGGTCGGCTCCAGACAGGCCTTCAGATCCGGGTGGAAATAATCGATCGCCTGCTCGCCCTTCTTGCGCAGGATGAAGTCGTCGACCATGCCCGAGCCGAGCGGCCCGGGGCGGTACAGGGCCAGTACGGCGATGATGTCCTCGAAGCGGTCGGGCTGCAGTTTCTTCAGCAGCTTCTTCATGCCGTCGCTTTCGAGCTGGAACACCGCCGTCGTGTTCGCGTCCTTCAGCACCTGGTAGGCACGCGGATCGTCGAAGGTCATCGCCTGCAGATCGGGCTTCGTGCCGGTACGCTGCGCGACGTAGCGCACGGCCAGATCGAGGATCGTCAGGTTGCGCAGGCCGAGAAAATCGAACTTCACCAGGCCGACCGCCTCGACGTCGTCCTTGTCGAACTGGCTGACGACGCCGGCATCGGCGCCCGGCGGCTTGTACAGCGGACAGAAATCGGTGAGCCGGCCGGGGGCGATGAGCACGCCGCCGGCATGCATGCCGACGTTGCGCGTCAGATCCTCGAGCGGCTCGGCCAGCGCGAGCAGTTCGCGCACCTCGTCCTCGTTGCGCTCGCGCTCGGCCAGCAGCGGTTCGGCCGTGCGCGCCTTCGCCAGCGACAGCGGCTTGTTCTGCACCACCGGAATCAGCTTCGAGAGCTGGTCGCAGAAGTTGTAGCTCATGTCGAGCACCCGGCCGACGTCGCGGATCACCGCTTTCGAGGCCATTGTGCCGAAGGTGACGATCTGCGAGACGGCCTGCTCGCCATAGCGCGCACGCACGTACTCGATGACCCGGTAGCGCTGGTCCTGGCAGAAATCGATGTCGAAGTCCGGCATCGACACGCGCTCGGGATTCAGGAAGCGCTCGAACAGCAGCGCGTACGGCAGCGGATCGAGATCGGTGATGCCGAGCGCCCAGGCGACCAGCGACCCGGCGCCCGAGCCACGGCCGGGACCCACGGGCACGCCGTTGGCCTTGGCCCAGTTGATGAAGTCGGCGACGATCAGGAAGTAGCCCGGAAAGCCCATCTGCACGATGGTGTCGCATTCGTAATCGAGACGCGCGACGTATTTGGCCTCCCTGGCGGCCAGCGCGGCCGGATCCGCACCTTCGGCCGGCAGGACACCGGCCAGACGCTGCTCCAGGCCTTCGCGCGCCAGCCGGCGCAGATACTCATCGAGCGAAATGCCGTCGGGCGTCGGGAACTGCGGCAGTTGCGGCTTGCCCAGCACCATCGTGACGTTGCAGCGGCGCGCAATCTCGACGCTGTTGGCCAGCGCCGACGGCAGGTCGGCAAACAGCGTCGCCATCTCCTGGCGTGACCGGAAATACTGCTCGGGCGTATACACGCGCGGCCGGCGCGGATCGGCCAGGATCGCCCCCTGCGCGATGCACACGCGCGCCTCGTGTGCACGATGGTCGTCCGCGTCGAGAAACTGGACCGGGTGCGTGGCCACCAGCGGCAGCGACAGCCGGGCGGCGAGCCTGGCGGCGGCGCGCGTGTGCAGTTCGGCCTCGGCGTGACCGCTGCGCTGCACTTCGACATACCAGGCGTCGGGGAAACGTCGTGCCCAGAGACGCGCCAGTTCCTCGGCACCGGCGCTGTTGCCGGCCAGCAGCGCCTGCCCGACGTCGCCGTGCTGCGCACCCGACAGCGCGATCAGGCCGTCGCCAGCACGCCCGCCGTCCTCACCGGCTTCATCGAACCACTCGGCGCGCACTTCGCCGCGCCCACGATACTCGTTGTCGATCCAGGCGCGGCTGAGCAGGCTGCACAGCCGCAGATAGCCGGTGCGATCGCGCGCCAGCAGCAGCATCCGGAACGGACGATCACGGTCGGTGTCATTGCTCAGCCAGACGTCGGCGCCGCAGATCGGCTTGATGCCGCGTGCACGCGCCGCCTTGTAGAACTTGAGCCAGCCGTAGAGATTGGCCAGATCAGTGACGGCAATGGCCGGCTGACCGTCCGCCAGGGCGCGCTCGACGAGCGCATCGATGCGCACGATCGAGTCGCTCACCGAAAACTCGGTGTGGACCCGCAAGTGGACAAAATCCGGCGTACTCATCGATCCCGTTCCATCGGCCCGGAATTCTACCCATGTGTGCACGCCGATGCTTGTGCGCGGCACGATCGCCCGGAGGAGTCGTCCGCTCGGCGCCGTTCCGGGACGCCGGCCCGTTCGATGCTACGATTCGTCGTGCTGGTGCCCGCCCGGCATGTCCTTGCCGGGCAGGATAATCGGGAAGCAGGAAGGAACGGCATCCGGAGGCGTGGATGGTTCGGTCCCGGCCTGCGCTGCCCCCGCAACGGTCAGCGGAAGCAATCCTGCCTGCAGACTCGTCACTGCAGCAGGATGCGGCCCGTGCCCACAGCCACTGAAGCCAGGAAGCATCGCGGCAGACGCATTCGTTGCGCCGCATCGCTCCGGAACGCTTCGGGAAGGCTGCACGGACAGTTCCGCCAGCCCGGATACCGGCCAGCAGGTGGTACGCAGCAATCCTGCGCACCGTTCGGCGCACCCCTGCGGGGAAGCGGATGTGCGCGCCTGCGCCATGCCGGTCATGGCGACCCCGGCCCGACCGGTTTCCTGTCCCGTGCCTTTCACAGTCTTTCGACGCATCGACGCCGTCCGGCGGCGCGCCTGGCTGCCCCTGCTGCTTGCCGCGCTCCTCGTGCTGCCCGCGTTTTCCGCCTGGGCCGGCAAGCTCGCGGTTGTCGACGACCGCGGCCGGCACATCACCCTGACACAGGTGCCGCAGCGCATCGTTTCGCTGCTGCCGTCGTCGACCGAAGCCGTGTGCGCGCTCGGCGCCTGCGATCGCCTGGTCGGTGTCGACCGCTTCTCCGACTGGCCCCCCGAAGTGCGCACCCTGCCGCAGGTCGGCGATCTGGAAGATGCGCGTCTCGAACGCATCGTCGCACTCCGCCCCGACCTGGTCCTGGCCGGTGCCTTCGCACGCGCCAGCGACCGGCTCGAAAGCCTGGGCATCCCGGTGCTCGTCGTCGAAGCGCACCGGCTCGATGACATCGGCCGCGTGCTCACGGTGATCGCCACGGCGCTGGGTGTGCCGGACCAGGGCGAGCGCCTGTGGCAGTCGCTGAACGAGCGCATCGACCGGGCTGTCGCTGAGGTTCCTCCGGCCTGGCACGGAGCGCGCGTGTATTTCGAAGTCGCGCCCGGCCCCTTCGCCGCCAGCGACGCCTCGTACATCGGCCAGCTGATTTCCCGCCTGGGACTCGTCAACGTCGTCCCGGCCTCGTACGGCGCCTTTCCCAAGATCAATCCCGAATTTGTGGTGCGCGCGCAGCCGGATCTGATCATCGCGTCGCAACGCGACTTCCGGACGATGCCCGCCCGCCCGGGCTGGGACCAACTGGACGCACTCCGCCATCGGCGGGTGTGCCGTTACGACGAGAATTTCTTCGACGCACTGTTGCGTCCGGGTCCGCGCATCGGCGAAGCGGCTGATGCCATCGTCACCTGTCTCGTCACACTGGATTCCGGCTCGCCTGGCGCCGTGCCCGAAGTCCGACCGCAGGAAAACCGATGAAAGCAGGTACGGTCAGACCCGCCATGATGGCCGGTGCCGCCCGGGCCGAAACGCTGTCCGGGAGGGCAGCCCGACGTCCCGCCGGCGCCGGACAGCACTTCGGCTGGATGCTGGTGGCCATTCTCGTGCTGCTCGGCCTGGCCGGTCTGGCGGCCGGCAGTGAAGGCTGGTCGTTCGCCTGGAGCGGCGAAACGCAGCTGCTGTGGTGGATCCGCGCGCCGCGCACGCTGGGCGCCCTGCTTGCGGGCGCGCTGCTGGGCCTGGCCGGCGCGGTCTCGCAGGGGCTGTTCCGGAACCCGCTGGCCGACCCGTACCTGCTCGGTTCGGCGGCGGGGGCCGGCTTCGGCATCGTGCTGGTACTGTCGGCCGGCGGTCTGGCCGGCGGCGTGCTGACCAACACCACCGCGGACCAGCTGGCGCAGACCGGACTGGTTGCAGCGGCATTCGCCGGTGCGCTGGCCGGGGTCGGTCTGACATTGATCCTGGCGCGTGGCGCCAGCAGGCCGCTGGTGCTGCTGCTGGCCGGCGTCGTCGTCGGCGTCGTGCTCGCCGCCCTGTCCGATCTGCTCATGCTGGTCTCGCCACAGGCCATGCGCAGCCGCTATGTCTTTCTGCTCGGCACGACCGGCTTCCTGGGCTGGAAGGAGGCGGGCGTGCTCGCACTCACGCTGGCGCTGGCGCTGCCGCTGGCGCTGATGTTTGCGCGCGCGCTCGACGCCCTCGTGCTCGGCGAACACGGCGCGACCAGCCTCGGCGTGCCGCTGCCCCAGGTGCGCCTGCTGCTGGTCGGCGTCATCGCACTGTGCACCGGCAGCGCCGTCGCGCAGACCGGGCTGATCGCTTTCGTCGGGCTGGTCGCGCCGCATCTCGTCCGTCGCTGCGTTCGCGTCGCGCACGGCCCGCTGCTGCTGCTGTCGACCCTGATGGGCGGCGTGCTGCTGCTGGCCGCCGACGTGGCCGCCCGCAGTCTGGTCGCACCGGCGGAATTGCCGGTTGGCGTCCTCACCGCCGTCTTCGGCGGCGCCTATCTGCTGCTGCTGTTGCGGCGTCGGGTGCCACAGTGACGCGCGCTGCGATCAGCGATGCGAGCGTGGTGAACGCCGATCGCGTGCAGCGGAAGACCATGCGGACGGACGGCATGTCCGGATCAGCACCTGTTGCGGAAACCGCCGGCACGGCCGCGCCGATCCCGGAGGTCGCGGATCCGACCGCGCCCGCCCTGGAAACCGTCAGCCTGGCCGCACCTGTCCTGGAAGCCGCGGGCCTGGCCGCGCCGGTCCTGGAAGCCGCGGGCCTGGCCGCGGCCAGGGGACCACGACGCGTGCTCGAGAACATTTCGCTCACGCTGCGCGCCGGCGAATGGACGGCGATCGTCGGCCCCAACGGCGCCGGCAAGAGCACCCTGCTCGGCCTGCTCGCCGGCCTGCTTCGCCCCGCTGCCGGTTCAATCCGCCTGTACGGACGCCCCCTGCAGGCCTGGAACCTGCGTGCACGCGCATGCCAGCTCGCCTGGCTGGCGCAGCACGGCGAAGCCGAGGGCGAGATTCCGGTGCGCGACGTCGTGCGCATCGGTCGCCTGCCGCGCCACGGACTGTTCGGCGCAATCACGGTCGAAGACGAAAACGCGGTGGACAGCGCTCTTGCCGAAATGGAATGCAGCGCGCTGGCCGAACGGCGTCTCGACGAACTGTCGGGCGGCGAACGCCAGCGCGTGCTGCTGGCGCGTGCCCTGGCCGTGGAGGCGCCCATTCTGCTGCTCGATGAACCGACGACCCATCTCGATGCGCCACATCAGCGTACCCTGATCCGCAGTCTGCGCCAGCGGGTACGTGCCGGCGCAACGGCGGTCACCGTCCTGCACGATCTGACCCTGGCGCTGGCCGCCGACCGCCTGCTCGTGCTCGCCGACGGTTGCATCCAGGCCGACGGGCCGCCGGCTGATCAGGCCGTTCGCCGGCAGTTGACGAAGGTGTTCGGCGACGCCTTCCGCATCGCCGGCGTCGACGACGGACACGAACTGCGCTGGGTCGTGCTGCCCGCCCTCTGAATCCGGCTGCGGAAGACCCGCCCGGGAATGCACATCGACAGGCGGGTCTCGCCACGATCGCGCATCATGGCGGATGTAACAGTGCCGTCAGCACCGAATGCCAGGATCCGGAGCGCCGCACGTCAGGGCAAACACCCTGCATCGCCGACGTACCGCGGGTCCGGAACGTTCCGACACGACAACCCGCAGGAGGCATCATGAATTCACCTTCCCCCACGAACGGCAAGGCGAGCACCACGCTCAGCCTGAAAGGAAAAATCGCGCTCGTCACCGGTTCGGCCAGCGGCATCGGAAAGCGCATTGCCGAGGTCTTCGCCGATGCCGGCGCCGATGTGGTCATTGCCGATCTCGACCTCGCACGCGCGCAGGCCACGGCCGATGCAATCGGCGCGAAAGGCGTGCGGACGATGGCCGTCGCCATGAACGTGACCGACGAGGCCGCTGTGGACAGCGGTTTCGCAGCGGTCCGCGAACGCCTCGGTCCGGTCGACGTGCTGGTCAACAACGCCGGCATCCAGATCGTCGCGCCGATTCAGGACTTCGCCTTTGCCGACTGGAAAAAGCTCATTGCCGTGCATCTGGACGGCGGCTTTCTCACCTCGCGTGCCGCCGTGCGGCAGATGATCGAATCCGGCCGCGGCGGCAGCATTCTCTTCATGGGTTCGGTGCACTCGAAGGAGGCATCACGCCTGAAAAGCCCGTATGTCGCCGCCAAGCACGGGCTGGAAGGGTTGGCCAAGGTCATTGCCAAGGAAGGCGCCGACTACGGCATCCGCAGCAACGTGATCTGCCCGGGCTTCGTGCGCACTCCGCTGGTGGAAAAGCAGATCCCCGAGCAGGCGCAGGAACTCGGCATCAGCGAAGACGAAGTCGTGCGCAACGTGATGCTCAAGGACACGGTCGACGCCGAATTCACGACCGTCGATGACGTGGCGCAGGTTGCCCTGACGTTTGCCGCCTTCCCGAGCAATGCGCTGACCGGCCAGTCACTGGTCGTCAGTCACGGCTGGTTCATGCAGTGATGCCGCGCCCGTTCCGGGGCCCGGGCGCGGATGAAAGCTTCGCCTGCGCTCAGCGCCCCGGCGCGGCTCTCAGCAAAGCGGCCACCGGCCGGCGTGCCCGGCGCGATGCGCGGGCGGAAGCTGCCGTCGGGCCGGCCGCTGTCGGCGCGGCCGAATCGTCTGCCACCGGCGCCGCCGGCACATACGGCTGAAAGAAGAACGGATCGTCCGAATAGCCGGCCAGCGACGACGGCGCACGGGCACGCGTCGAACCTGCTCCGGACGGTGCGCTCCGCGCGCTGCGTGCATGCCGTTCGCCGCGCACCCCGTCGCGCGACCGCTCGTGCCGGCGTGCCGATGCACGCACTTCGAGTGTTTCGCACGGCAACTTGCGCCCGAGCAGTTTCTCGATGTCGGCCAGATAGCGCTCGTCGGTGGCGGTCATCAGCGAAATCGCCAGCCCGCTCGCGCCGGCGCGCCCGGTGCGGCCGATCCGGTGGACGTAGTCTTCGGCGTTGTACGGCAGGTCATAGTTGATGACTGCCGGCAGTTCGGCAATGTCGAGCCCGCGGGCAGCCACATCGGTGGCCACCAGCACGACCGTCTCGCCCTTCTTGAACGCCTCGAGTGTCATCAGGCGTTCCTGCTGCGACTTGTCGCCATGGATCGCGGCCGCATTCAGGCCATCGCGCTCCAGCTCGCGCGCCAGGCGCCCGGCACCGATCTTCGTGTTGGTGAAGACGATCACCTGCGGCAGCCCGCGCTCGCGCACGAGTTGCGCCACGGCCGCACGCTTGTCGTCGAGACCCGATACCTGGTAGATGCGCTGTTCGACGTTTTCCGCGGCGGCATTGCGCCGCGCGACCTCGATGAGCACCGGATTGTTCAGGAAACCGGCGGCCAGCTTGCGGATCTCGGTGGAGAACGTCGCCGAGAACATCAGGTTCTGACGCTCGGCCGGCAGCTCCTGCAGGATGCGCTGGATGTCCGGCAGGAAGCCCATGTCGAGCATCCGGTCGGCTTCATCGAGCACCAGCATCTTCGCCTGGGCCAGTGACACGGTCCGCTGCCCGAGGTGATCGAGCAGGCGGCCTGGCGTCGCGATCAGCACTTCGCAGCCCTGCCGCAGCGCGGCGATCTGCGGCTTGATGTCGACCCCGCCGAAAACGACGGCCGCACGCAGGCCGGTATGCTGCGCATACTGGCGCACGTTCTCGTAGATCTGGTCGGCCAGCTCGCGCGTCGGCGCCAGGATCAGCGCACGCACCGGATGACGTGCCGGCGACGCGCTGGTATTGGCCAGGGGCATCAGACGTTCGAGAATCGGCAGGGCAAAACCGGCCGTCTTGCCGGTGCCGGTCTGGGCGGCGCCCATGACGTCGCGCCCCTGCAGAACGATCGGGATCGCCTGCGCCTGGATCGGGGTGGGTTCGCGATAACCGAGTTCGGTCACCGCACGGAGGATGGGTTCGGCCAGACCGAACGATTCGAAAGTGATATTCAAGCGATACGCCACTGCGCACCGGACGCCGACGGGCGCACGATCACGCAAAAGGCTGAATTATCCGCGTTTTTGCAGTGCAGCGCAAAAACAGGGCAAACTGCCGGCTTTCCCGGTTCATTGCCGTACCCGCACTTCGTGATCGCGCTGTCAAACCGCCTGACGGGATCGCTCTTTCTTCGCCATGCAGTGGCCATGGCCTGCCTGCTGCTTGCCGGCTGTCAGGCCCTGCTGCCGAAAGGATCCGACGCCACCCAGGTGCCGTGGCGCTCGTTCGCCGAGGCCCGCGACGCGATCGAAGCGATCGAACCCTTTCACACGCCCACGAGCGTGCTGACCGACAACGGTTTCGATCCTTTCCACAATCCGGCGGTGACCATCCTGACCTGGCCGGAGATCGTGCGCCGCTTTGCCGCCGGCAGTGCCCTGCGGCCCGAGGAATACGAACCGGGCATCCGCGCCTGTCTGCTGGCCGGCCAGCGCTGCGGCGGCTACGCAGTCAACGTGGAGCGGACGAGACACGACCGGATCGGCAATTTCTGGCTCGACCTGTTCGGCTTCGTGCGACGCACGAACGTCACTGGCTGGAGCTTTGACGCCACCATCCTGTACATCGACGACGAAGTCGTCTACACCGTCTACGGCGGCCAGCCGGGCATTCACCGACTCGAAGTCCGGCGCAATCCGCTCGGACCCCTGCAGAGCATCGGCGACGCCGTCCGGGTGCGCTGAGACCACGAGAACGGATCTGCGCAGGGATGGCCAGCGATATACTGCCGCCCCTGCGCAGGAACACGATGTCGACACCTCCCGAATACACCCGGCGACGCACGTTCGCCATCATCTCGCACCCGGACGCCGGCAAGACGACGCTGACCGAAAAGCTGCTGCTGTTCTCGGGCGCCATCCAGATCGCCGGCAGCGTCAAGGCGCGCAAGGCCAGCCGCCATGCCGCCTCGGACTGGATGGAGATCGAGAAGCAGCGCGGAATCTCGGTGGCCAGTTCGGTGATGCAGTTCGTCTACCGCGATCGCGTGGTGAACCTGCTCGACACCCCGGGGCACCAGGATTTCTCCGAGGACACCTATCGCGTGCTGACGGCGGTCGATGCCGCACTGATGGTGATCGACGCGGCCAACGGCATCGAGACGCAGACCCTGCGCCTGCTGAAGATCTGCCGGGCACGCCGGATCCCGATCCTGACCTTCGTCAACAAGCTCGACCGCGAAGTGCAGAGCCCGCTCGATCTGATCGACGAGATCGAACGCGAACTGGCGATGACGCCGATTCCGTTCACCTGGCCGATCGGCATGGCCAACCGTTTCCGCGGTGTCTATGATTTCCGCACGCAGCGCGTGCATCGTTTTCGCCCGGGCATGGACCGGCTTGGCGGCGAAGACGAGCAGCTCGACCCTTCCGACCCGGCGCAGGCTCAGGCGCTCGGCGCCCCCTGGAACGATGCCGCACCCGAAATCGAACTCGTGCAGGGCGCTTCGCCCGAATTCGATCGGGACGCCTTCCTCGCCGCCCGGCAGACACCGGTCTTCTTCGGTTCGGCCATCAACAATTTCGGTGTGGCCGAGGTGCTCGACGCCATCGTCGAACTGGCACCGATGCCCGGGCCGAAACACGCCGACGAGCGCATGGTCGCGCCGGACGAACCGGCTTTCTCCGGCGTCGTCTTCAAGGTGCAGGCCAACATGGATCCGCACCATCGCGATCGCGTCGCTTTCGTGCGCGTGTGTTCGGGCAGGTTCGAGCGCGGAATGCAGCTGACCAACACGCGCACGAAACGCACGCTGCGCCCGCACAACGTCGTCTCCTTCCTGTCGCAGCGCCGCGATCTGGTCGACGAGGCCTGGCCGGGAGACATCGTCGGCATCCCGAATCACGGCACGCTCAGCCTGGGCGACACGCTCACCGAAGGCGAAATCCTGCATTTCAGCGGCCTGCCGTTCTTCGCGCCCGAATCCTTCCGAACCATCGAGGCCGTCGATCCGATGAAGGCCAAGCAGTTGCGGGCAGCGCTCGCACAGCTGGGCGACGAGGGCGCGATCCAGGTCTTCCGCCTGGACGGCGGTGCGCAACTGCTGCTCGGCGCCGTCGGCGAACTGCAGTTCGAAGTCGTCGCGCATCGCCTGCGCGTCGAGTACAACGTGCAGGCGCGCATCACGCCGGCGGCGTACACGATGGCGCGCTGGCTCGATGCCGATGACCCGACGCTGGTCGCCCGGTTCATCGAGCAGAACGAAGCACGCATCGCGCTTGATGCTGCCGACGCGCCCGCCTGGATCGTGCGCTCGCCGCACGAGATCACGGTGGCACAGGAGCGCTGGCCCGATCTGCGTTTCAACGTCATGCGCGAGCGCGGCGGCACGCGTTTTGCGCTGGCCGCCCCCGACCGATGAGGTCTGCGCATACGGCATGATCCCGCCGACAGCGCTCCGTGCTGTCGGCTGTTGGCTATGCGCAACAATGACCCGATGAACGGCGGTCATGCAGAGGCCAACGGCGGTTCGACAACCCGCGCTGGCATGAGCCATGATCCAGAGTACCGGATTACCAGCGCGGCTGTCATCATGCCGTCACTCCATCCCGGCAGCCCGGATAGCACCGACGACGAGAAGTATCCGCATGCATGCCTGAAACAACCATTACCCTGGAACTCCAGATCGCGGCAGCATTTCTGATCATCGCCGGGGGCCTGCTCGTCGCCCTGACGGCATGGGTCCTGGTGCTGCGTCGTCAGGTCGCTGCCCGGGTACGCGAACAGCAGACAGCGCGCAAGGCACTAAAGGTATTTTTCGAGGCCATTCCCGATCCGATCTGGATCAAGACGCCCGAGGGCGTCTACCGGGAATGCAATGATCAGATGATCAAACTGCTGGGATGCGGACGCGATGCAGT
>DAIUFU010000060.1:0-6002 GCA_036844405.1 Burkholderiaceae bacterium
GGCCCGACGTGCTCGTCAAGGGCGGTGACTGGCCGGTGGATGCGATCGTCGGCGCAGCCGAGGTCCGCTCCTGGGGCGGATCCGTGCACTCGATTCCCTTTCGCTACCCGCGCTCGACCACCGCGCTGATCAAACAGATCCGGCGCCAGCAGGCCTGAGCAACGTGTGAAGCAGTAATCGGCAGCGGTCGATTACTGCCGTTCCGGGGCTGTCACTCGCAGGCCTCGACGGCGACCCCGAAGCGCTCGCCGAGCGTTCGTGCAAGCTGCGGCGCGGCGGCGGTCGCGTCTTCTCCCGTCCAGCGGGCCTGCAAGGCGATGCGCGGCTGGAAGGGCGGACGTGCCGAAATGACGGCGCGTCGTTCACCCGCACGCCCGAGCCGCTCGACCATTACCCGCGCCGCGCTTTCATGGCGATACAGGCCGAGCGAGATGCCGAGCCGAAAGGGCTCGTCCCGGATGATGTACGCATCATCACGGCCGATGGCACGTACCGATTCCAGGTTCTGCCTGGCCTGTTCCTCGTCGGGTGCCGACGGCAGATAGACCAGATAACTCGATCCGACCTGGAGCCGCTGCTCCCGCACCCGGGCGCCTGCGGATTCCAGTGCCAGGCGCAATTCTCCGGCCGGTGCGACCTCGGTGGCGGCAAAGCGCCGGCAGACCACTGGCTCTGATTCCAGCCCGATCATCGCCGGCGCACCCGGCAAAGCCGCGTCCTCCCGCCTGCCATTGCGTGCGTCGTCCGGCGCACCGCTGCGCTCGCCGCTCTTCTGCCCGCGTTCGTCCTGACCGCTCTCCGGGTGCACATCCGGCTGGCCCGATGCAGCCGCGTTCATCGCCCTGCCCGGAGGGAATACGTCGGCCAGGCCGGCATGTGGCGGCGCCGACGGCATGGCTCCATCCGCGTCCTGTCCCGATGGCCGGATCGGGTTCGCCGGCTTTTCGGCCTGCACGCCGCCTGCCACCGTGGGTTCGCCGCCGACGTCCGACGGCGTTCGTGGCAAGGCCGGACCCGGACGGCCGATTCCGCCCGAAACCGGCCGATCGGCCGAGACGCCCGGGGTTGTGCCGGCAGCTTCGGTGCCATCCGGTCCGGCATCGCTCGCACGCTGCGGCTTCACGGACGTGTCGGCCGTTATGCGCAGCAACGCCAGGGGCACCGGTTGCAGGAATTCCGCATCCCTTTGCTCCGCAGAGCTGGCTGCGCCCGGCATCGGCTGGCGCTCGAACCAGCCGCGATTCCAGCCGAAGACCAGGATATTGGCCAACAGCAGGATCCATACGAGTCGTTTCATGACAGGAGGTGCCCGGTGTTCAGGATGACGACTCCCGACGCACGCTGACTTCGCCGAACTGGATGCGTTCGACTCCATGCGCGCCGAGCAGGCGCAGAGCGCCTCCCGGATCGAGTCCGATCGCCCGTCCGCGGGCAAGAACACTGGCGCCATCGAGCACCACGATCGTCTCGTCCATCAGCACATCCCGACGCTGCCAGCGCGGAATGAACGGTGCCAGGCCGGCAGTGAAAAATTCGTTCAGGGCGCGCATGACCTCGCCCGCGATGCAGCCGATCAGGATTTCCGGATCATCGCGCACCATCGCTCCGGCCCGGCCATCCGGCGCATCATCCGCGCCCACCGGGTCGAACAGCCCGCGCGCACCCGGGACAGCCCGGTCTTCACGCGGCGCGGCCAGATTGATCCCGATGCCGACGACCAGCCGCTCGATGCAGCCCGCCGTTCCCGGATGCAGTGGTGCGCTGCGACGGGTCTCGACCAGGATGCCGCCGAGCTTGCCGGCGCCGATCCACAGATCGTTGGGCCATTTCAGTCCGATGCGCGGCAGCCATGGCGCCAGTGCATCGGCGGCAGCAACGCCGCAGACGATCGATGCCGCCGCCGGTGGCGCAGCGGTATCGACCAGCCGCTCGAGGGCCAGCGAAAAAGTGAGCGAACGTCCGCGCTCGGATACCCAGTTGCGCCCGCGCCGCCCGCGTCCGGCCGTCTGGTGCGCGGCGACCAGCAGCGTCGGCGGTGCGCAGGCCCGGCCGAACCCGGCGTCCATGAGTGCTTCGTTGGTCGACGGAATTTCGTCCACCAGCCGGGCGACCAGTCCGTCGCAGTCGGCAATGACGCGAATCCGCTCGATATCCAGTGCAGCCATCCAGCAGTCATCCTGGGCAAAAGTCAGAACACGGGGCGTACGGGCCCGGCCCGGGGCGGTGCGCACCGGCATCGTCTGTCGCCGCCATGCATCCGTGTGCCCGGACAGAAACGTCGCCGGCAGGCCGACCAGGCCCTGCCGATGCCCCCACACGTCCCCGCTGCGTGGGCGGCATTCTCCCCGTCCGGTGCCTATAATCGCCGAAAGGCGGCGCGGCGCGATCCGCTGCGCCCTGCATCGCCGTTTTCCCTTCCTTCCCTTTCCTTCGAATCGATCAAAGCCATGTCCTTCTACGAGCGCCATATCTTCTTCTGCGTCAACCGTCGTGAACCCGGACAGCGGGTGTGCTGCGCCAGCGGCGGCGCCGAGGCAATGCTGTCGCACGCGCGCGCACGAGTCAAAGAGCTCGAACTGTCCGGCCAGGGCAAGGTCCGTGTCAACACGACCGGCTGCCTGGACCGGTGCGAACTCGGTCCGGTCGCGGTCGTCTATCCGGAGGGAGTCTGGTACGGCTACAAGACCCAGGCGGACGTGGACGAAATCGTCGAATCGCATCTGCGCGACGGGAAACCGGTCGAGCGCCTGCGGCTGAAAGACGACGCATGAACGCAAACACGACGGTGCTGCGCATCGGCGGCCCGGTCGGCGACATCGATGTCGCGCTCGACCGGCCCGAAGGTACGCCGCGTGGCATCGGCGTCGTCGCCCATCCCCATCCGCTGCATGGCGGCACGCGCGACAACAAGGTTGCGCAGACGCTGGCGCGGGCGCTGCTGGCGCTGGGGCACATTGCCTGGCGACCGAACTTCCGCGGTGTCGGTGCGACGGCAGGGACGCATGACGAGGGTCGCGGCGAAACCGACGACCTGCTGGCCGTCGTCGAATACGCCCGCCAGCAGGCCCCGGGACTGCCGCTGGTGCTTGCCGGCTTCTCCTTCGGCACCCACGTCCAGATCCGGGTGGCCAGGCGCCTGGTGGACGCCGGCAGGCCGGCGCAGCGCCTGGTGCTGGTCGGCACCTCGATACGCGCGGATACGCCGACGGAAGTCCCTGCCGACACCGTCGTCATCCATGGCGAACAGGACGACGTCGTGCCACTGATCGGGGTGCTCGACTGGGCACGGCCGCAATCGCTGCCGCTGATCGTCCTCCCCGGAACCGGGCATTTCTTTCACCGGCGCCTGACGCTGCTCAAGCACATCGTCGTCGATGCACTGGCGCCGCGTGAGCTGTCCGTGGCGCAGTGAACGGCGACAGGGTGGCGCAGGCGTTTCTCATCTTCGGGCGCACCAGCGCCGGCGAGCGCGAGATCACCGCGCGCGAACTGCCGCTGAGCCAGTCGGCCCGTCGCATCCTCATGCTCATCGACGGCAAGCGCAGCGTGCGCGAACTGTCGCGGCTGGCGCGCCCCGGCGAACTCGAGGGCGTGCTCACCATGCTCGACAAGCATGCGCTCATCGAACCGGTCGCCACCGCCGCCGAAGCGACCGAGGTGGAACAGCGCGCACTGATCCAGCAGGAGCGCGAGCGCCTGCGCCGACTCAAGGCCGCGCTGGGGCAGATGTTCGCAGACCGTCTCGACGTCGCCGGGCACATCTGGGACGCGCGCATTGCCGACGCCGTCAACGATGAAGTGCTGCGACGGGTGCTGCGCGAAGCCATCGACACGCTGGAGCGCCGACGTGGCAGCGAAGTGGCCCGCAAGGCGCTCGAGCAGGCGCGAATCGCGTTCCGGCAGGAATAGTTCCGTTTCCGGCGGCAACATGATCCGCCGGCACGCCGCAGCGGTTCCGGCCCGGCAGGGGCAGCCGCACTGACGTCGCCCATCAGAGGCAGCTGCACTGACGACACTCGTCAGGGGCAACTCCACTGGCGTCGCCCGGCAGGGGCGGCTCCACTGACGTCGCCCGGCGGGGGCAGCTGCCCCTGCCGTCGTATACTCTTTCCGTCGTCGTTCCGACGAACGATGACCCCGGTCGGGCAGATGTCCACACGCCGCCCCGACCCATATTCCGGTCCGCGCCCTCACCTGTCCTGCCGATGCCCGTACGCCTGCTCGCCCTGCTGTCGTTCCTGTTGTCCGTCGTCCTGCCGCAGATCGCCGCAGCGCAACTGGCACCACCGACGATCGAGGCACGCTCGTGGGTGCTGCTCGACGAGACCACGGGCCAGGTGCTGGCCTCGCATGACGCCGACCGGAAGGTCGAACCGGCCTCGCTCACGAAGATCATGACGGCCTATCTCGCCTTCGAGGCATTGCGCGACGGGCGCATCACGGCCGACCAGCGGCCGGCCGTCTCGCAGGCGGCATACAAGGCGATCGGCTCGCGCATGTTCGTCGAGCCGGCGCGCCCGGCCTCGGTCGACGAACTGCTGCACGGCGTCATCATCCAGTCGGGCAATGACGCATCGATCATCCTGGCCGAGGCGCTGGCCGGCACGGAAGAAGTCTTCGCCGGGCAGATGAACCAGGTTGCGCAGCGCATGGGCCTGACCAACACGCACTTCAGCAATGCGACCGGCCTGCCCGATCCGCAGCACTACTCGACTGCACGCGATCTGGCGATTCTCGCGCAACGCATGATCGAGGATTTTCCCGATCGTTTTCCGCTGTATTCGGCGCGCGAGTACACCTGGAACAACATCCGGCAATTGAACCGCAACCGTCTGCTGGCGATCGACCCGAGCGTCGACGGCATGAAGACCGGGCACACGGAAGCCGCCGGCTATTGCCTGATCGCCACGGCGCGCCGAGATGTGCCGGGGCTGGATCGCCAGCGCCGCCTGATCAGCGTCGTACTCGGCGCCTCGTCCGAGTCGGCGCGCGCGATGGAATCGCAGAAACTGCTCAACTACGGTTACCAGAATTTCGAGGTCGTGCGCGTGCTCGCCAGGGATGAGCCGACCGGCAGCTACGAAGTCTGGAAAGGCAGTGCTGCCACTGTCGACGGCAGCGTCGGCCAGAGCGTTCTGGTCACGGTGCCACGCGGTCAGGCCGGCCAGGTCAAGGCGGAAATCGAACGGATCGAGCCGCTGATCGCGCCGATCGAAAAAGGCCAGCGGATCGGTACGCTGCGGGTCCGCATCGGCGACGAGACGGTCACCGAGCTGCCCCTGCAGGCGATGACCGCAGTGGCGCCGGCGAGCTGGCCCGGGCGCCTGTGGGACTCCCTGCGCCTGATGTTTTCCCACGGCGCGAAATGACGCCCGCGCCGGAAAGGATGCCGCCGACCCCGTCGCTGAACCCGCCGCCGGACGCAGCCGCAGCGGTCTGGCTCGACGGCCGCTGGGTCCGGCCGCAGGATGCCTGCGTTTCGGTCTTCGACCGGGGTTTCCTGCTCGGTGACGGCGTCTATGAGGTGGTGCCGGTCTACGGTCGACGCAAGTTCCGCTGGCAACAGCATCTGGCGCGCCTGCAGCGCAGCCTCGCGGCCACGGAAATGCGCAATCCGCACGACGACGACGGCTGGACCCGGATCGTCGACGAACTGATCGCACGTCATCCGTGGCCGGATCAGTTCGTCTATCTGCAGGTCACCCGCGGCGTCGCGCCGCGCAACCATGCCTTTCCGCCGGCCGGTGTCACGCCGACCGTGTTCGCGATGACCAGCGAACTCACCGTGCCGTCGGCAGAACTGCGGGCGCGCGGCATCGACGCCGTCACCCGGATCGACGAGCGCTGGCTGCATTGCGACATCAAGTCGATCTCACTGCTGGGCAATGTGCTGGCACGTCAGGCAGCCGTCGATGCGGGTGCCGCCGAATGCATCCTGATCCGCGATGGCTTCCTGACCGAGGGCGCGGCGGCCAATATCTGGGTCGTGCGCCATGGCACCG
>DAIUFU010000060.1:6102-12865 GCA_036844405.1 Burkholderiaceae bacterium
GGCTTCCTGACCGAGGGCGCGGCGGCCAATATCTGGGTCGTGCGCCATGGCACCGTCTTCGGCCCGCCAAACAATCATCTCGTTCTGGAAGGTATCCGCTACGGCCTGCTCGCCGAACTGGCGGCAGCCACCGGCATCGAACTGCAGATCCGCCGGATCCTGCGCGAGGAAGTGCAGTCTGCCGACGAACTGATCCTCAGTTCGGCGACGCGCGAGTTGCTGCCGATCACGCGCCTGGATGGCCGGGCGGTCGGCAACGGCACCCCGGGACCGGTCTTCCAGGCGCTGTATGCTGCCTACCAGCAGGCCAAGGCGGTGTTCTGAAGGGAGTGTGCGCTGCGGCGGCCCTGATCGGACGGACCCGGCAGCGGCATCGTGATACGGAGAATCGGCAACGATGGACGAGGATCAGAATCTGTCCGCGGCTTTCGACCGACTGGAGCGTCTGCTCGAATTCCCGGTCGATTTCCCACTCAAGATCATGGGACGGCGCGTCGATGATTTTGCCCAGCAGATCACCGATCTGGTCGTCGAGCATGCGCCCGACTTCGATCCCTCGACGGTCGAACTGCGCGTCTCGAGCAAGGGTTCGTTCCTGAGCGTGACCGTGGTCGTGCGCGTGCAATCGCGCCCGCAGCTCGAGACCCTGTACCGCGCGCTGGCCACGCACCCGCTGGTCAGCATCGTGCTTTGACCACGGCGGGCAACGCGGTCCCGGCGGGGCCTGCCGCTGCCGTACCGGTCGTCCGCGATCTCGGCCGTGTCGCCTGGGAACGGATCGAGCCGATGATGCGCGCCTTCAATGCCGCACGCACCCCGGCGACCGCGGACGAGATCTGGCTGCTCGAACATCCCCCGGTCTACACGCTCGGCCGCGCGGCAAGCATGGCGCACGTGCATCGCCCGGGCGACATCCCCGTCCTGCGCGCCGAACGCGGCGGAGAGGTCACCTACCACGGTCCGGGGCAGGCCGTCTGCTACCCGCTCGTCGATCTGCGCCGCCGCCATTTCGGCGCGCGCGCCTTCGTCGAGTGCATTGAAGCCGCGACGCTCGCCTTCCTGATCGGGCGCGGGGTCGACGCCGTGCTGCGCCCTGGCGCGCCCGGGGTCTACGTGCGTACGCACGATGCCGACGGCAGCAGCCACCCGGGCGCCAAGATCGCGTCGATCGGGATCCGCATCAGCGCCGGCTTCAGCTGGCACGGCGTCGCGCTGAACGTCGACATGGACCTGGAACCCTTCACGCGCATCGATCCGTGCGGCTATCCCGGCCTGGCCGTCACCGACCTGAGGACGGTGCTCGGCGCGAACGGCGGAACGCTCACCGGCACCGTCGCGGGGCAGCCGCGCGGGGCTGCCGTGCCGATGGCGTTTGCCCGGCATCTGGCGCAGGCCATCGCCGCCCGCGGCGCTTGAACCGGGCGTTGCGTGCCGACGCCGCATTCCGGAATCGGCGTCGCAAACACTTGCGCAAACTTTCGTCCGGCGATTACAGTGCCGCCAGAGCAGCACCGACGGCGTGGCCCTGCGACGTATCCGATGGCAGGGTTGCACGACGACGGAAAGTACCGGACAGGATCGAGACACACGGTTCGTCATTCCCGGGATGCACATCCCGACAGGAGGAGTGGGCAGCATGAAGCTTGCAAGCGTTCTGGCAGCCGGCGCGGCTGCGCTGGCATTTTCTGCGGCAGCCTGGGCACAGGCGCCGATGGTCATCAAGTACAGCCACGTCGTCGCCGAGGCGACACCGAAAGGACAGGGTGCGCTGAAGTTCAAGGAAGTCGCGGAAAAGCTGCTGCCCGGCAAGGTCGAAGTGCAGGTATTCCCGAATTCTCAGCTGTTCGGCGACGCCAAGGAGCTCGAGGCGCTGCTGCTCGGTGACGTGCAGTTCATTGCTCCGTCGCTGTCGAAGTTCGACCGCTACACGAAGAAAGTGCAGCTCTTCGATCTCCCTTTCCTGTTCGACAACATCGCCGCCGTCGATCGTTTCCAGCACAGCCCCGAAGGGCTCGCACTGCTCGATTCGATGCGCAACCGCGGCGTCCAGGGCCTGGCCTACTGGCACAACGGCATGAAGCAGCTGGCGTCGAACCGCAACAAGCTGGAGCGCCCGGAAGACGTCAAGGGACTGAAATTCCGCATCCAGGCCTCCGACGTGCTCGAGGCGCAGTTCCGCGCACTGGGCGCCAACCCGCAGAAAATGGCCTTCGGTGAGGTCTACCAGGCGCTGCAGACCGGGGTGGTCGACGGCCAGGAGAACACCTGGTCGAACATGTACTCGCAGAAATTCCACGAAGTGCAGAAGACCATCGCCCAGACCAACCACGGCGTGCTCGACTACATGGTCGTCACCAATGCCAAGTGGTGGGACGGCCTGCCGGCGGACATCCGCGCCGGCCTGAAGCAGGCGATGGACGAGGCGACCACGTATGCCAACACGATGGCGAACCAGTTCAACGAGCGTGACCGCAAGCTGATCGACGAATCCGGCAAGGCACGCATCCAGGTCCTGACGAAGGACGATGTCGCGGCCTGGCGCAAGGCGATGGAACCGGTCTGGCAAAAGTTCGAGAAAGACATCGGCAAGGACCTGATCGACGCCGCGCTCAAGGCCAACAACCCGTAAGCAGGGTCGGACGCAGACGGCACACGACAGCGCGCGGACGGCCTCGCCAGAAGGGTCGACACGAACATGAATCCGGGCAAACCGGGATTTCTCTCGCGACTGGAAGAAGGGCTCGTCGCCTTTCTTCTGGCCGCCATGACGCTGGTCACCTTCATGCAGGTGGTCGCGCGCTATGTCTTCAACTACAGCTTCGTCTGGGCGCTCGAACTCACGAGCTTTCTGTTCGCCGGGCTGATCTTCATCGGCATCTCCTACGGCGTGCGCGTCGGCGCCCACATCGGCATCGATGCGGTCACGAAGCTGCTGCCGGCGGCACTGGCGCGCGCCGTCGCCGTCATCGCGACGCTGCTGTGCCTGGCGTACGCGGTCATCGTCTTCATCGGCGCCTGGAACTACGTCGACAAGCTCTACGAAGTCGGCATCTACGCGCAGGACCTGCCGGTGCCCGCCTGGGTGCCGCGGCTGGTGCTGCCGCTGGGCTACGCGCTGCTCTTCGTGCGCCTGCTGCAGGTGCTGTACAACCTGCTGACCGGCAAGGAAGCGCATCTGCTCGGTGACGAAGTCGAAGATGCGCTCAAGCTCGCACAGGCCGAGGCGGGCGAACTTCCACGCAGGGACGAGGAACGATGACGACGGCGGCGCTGTTCGCAATGCTTTTCGTCTTCATGTTCCTCGGCATGCCGATCGCCATCGCGCTCGGTCTGTCGTCGCTGCTGACGATCCTGTTCTTCGGCAGTGATTCGCTCGCCTCGCTGTCGCTCAAGCTCTACGAGAGCTCCGAACACTTCACGCTGCTGGCGATCCCGTTCTTCATCCTCGGCGGCGCCTTCATGACCACCGGCGGCGTGGCCAAGCGCATGATCCGCTTCGCCGTTGCCGTCGTCGGCCACTTTCCCGGTGGCCTGGCGATGGCCTCGGTGCTGGCCTGCATGCTCTTTGCCGCCGTGTCCGGTTCGTCACCGGCCACGGTCGTCGCCGTCGGCTCGATCGTCATCACCGGCATGGTGCGCGCCGGCTATCCGCTGAACTTCGCCGCCGGCGTCGTCTGTAACGGCGGCACGCTGGGCATCCTCGTGCCGCCGTCGATCGTGCTCGTCGTCTACGGTGCGGTGACGGAAACCTCGGTCGGCAAGCTGTTCACGGCCGGCATCCTGCCGGGCATCGTGCTCGGCTGCGGCCTGATGGCAGCGATCTACGTGCGTGCGCGCATGGTCAACCTGCCGCGCCTGCCGCGTGCCAGCTTCGCCGAAGTGATGGTGGCCGGGCGCGACTCGCTGTGGGGTCTGCTGCTCGTCATCATCATCCTCGGCGGCATCTACGGCGGCATCTTCACGCCGACCGAGGCGGCTGCCGTATCGGCGGTCTATGCCTTCCTCGTCGCCGTGCTGATCTATCGTGACATCGGCATGCGTGACGTGCCGGCCGTGCTCGTCGATGCGTCGAAAGTGACGGTGATGCTGATGTTCATCATCGCCAATGCGCTGCTCTTCGCGCATGTGCTGACGACCGAGCGCATTCCGCAACTGATTGCCGAGCACATCGTCTCCTGGGGGATGCCGGCCTGGCAGTTCCTGGTCGTCGTCAACCTGCTGCTGCTCGTCGCCGGCATGTTCATGGAACCGACCGGCATCATCCTGATCCTGGCGCCGATCCTGTTCCCGATCGCCTCCGAACTCGGGATCGATCCGGTGCACCTGGGCATCATCATGGTGGTGAACCTGGAGATCGGCATGGTCACGCCGCCGGTCGGCCTGAATCTCTTCGTCACTGCGGGCATCACGAAGATGCCGATCGGCTCCGTCGTGCGCGCCGCCGTGCCCTGGCTGGGCGTGCTGATCGCGTTCCTGATCGTGATCACCTACGTACCGTGGATCTCGACGGTTCTGCCGGACCTGATGTTCTGAGCATCGCCCTGATCATCACCTCCTGACACCCGGCGCCGTGTCGCACCACGGCGCCGTCCGCCCAGACGCGGCGCCGGACAATCGATCGCGGCAGCCACGGTGCGCAGGAACGCCTGATAGTCGGGTTCGTGCTGCGAGCGCGCGAGACGGCCGAGCACCTTCAGCAGGATCGGCTTCGAGAAGACCGGCAGCATGGACAGGATTTCCAGCGAACGCACCAGTTCGATGGCACTGACCCGTTCCGGCGTCGCCGCCGGCGGCGAAATCGTCAGCAGGACGGCCGCATCGGCCAGCGCATCGCGGGTATTGCGTGCCGAGGCCTCCGCCAGGATCGACGCCATCGCGAACAGGGTTGCCAGCGCCCGGCTCTGGTCGAAGCGGGACACGAGCTTGCGCCGTGCGCGCACGCACTCCGGGGAAGCGAGCGACAGGCGGTGCTGGGCGAGCGTGTAATAGACCCAGGCCAGCGGATTGTCGCGGGCGCGTTGCGAGACGGCACGACGGCACTGTTCGAGCAACACCCGCCGCCGGGCATGACTCCAGCCCCGCGTACGCGCCAGCAGCAGTTCGAACAGAGGCATGCGCCACAGGGCACCTTCCGACGACAGGATCCAGCCAAGGGCGGCATCGGGAGAATCGGACGACGGACCGGCCTCACGGGACCTGGATCCCCCGCCGGCACCGGACGGCGAGCCAGGTGCCGTGATCGCGCCGGCATCCGGGCCAGCCGGGGTTTCCGCTACGCCGGAAGCCAGCAGACCCAGCCAGCGGCCGGCTCGCTCGTCGTCGAAACACGGGCCGCGGCTGCAGCCCACCAGCACTTCCAGCAGACGTGCCGCCCGAACATCGGTGCTGCCGAGATCAGCGGCCAGTTGGAAGGAAAACCACGACAGGCCATCGCCTGACATCTGATATTCCGGTGCGCCCGGAACCGTTTCCCGATACGCCAGCACGCTGCAATCCGGCCCTGCTTCCGGCTCTGCCGTCGCGCCTGCTGTCGGTGCGGCGAAAGCGACTTCCCCATCATGATCCTCGTTCGCTCCGGGGCCAGACCGTCCGTTGCCTGCCTGCAAGCGCTCCGACTGCCCTGTCGCGGGCACCGCCCGCGCGAGTGCGGGGTTCGCCGACGCCGCGCGCTGCCGCCGGTCCGGTGCCGCCGGCCCGGCGGCACCGATGCGCGGCATGCTGCGCCCGTACAGGCGCCGGATCCGGTACGCCAGATGTGCGTCGATCCGGACCGCGCTGCAGCGCAGGCGGGACGGAACGAACAGGAAATGCTCGATGGCGGCCGCCGGCCCGCCCGGCAGCGCGATCTGCGCCTCGCCGGCGATGCGTCGCAGCACCCGGCCCAGCCCTTCACGGTCCCCGGTGAAGCGGACCGCAAGGGCATCGGCGGCAACTTCGCGTCGTGTGGGCACGAAAAGCCAGGCCAGACGAACCCAGGGCATGCCGGCGCGCGCCACCAGCGTCAGCAGGAGATACGGCGGCAGCACGGCGAACTGCGCCAGCCGGCGAACGGGTGAACGCCTGCCGTGGCCGCTGCCCGCTTCGTGCGGAAGCGCCCCGATCTCCGGGACAGCCGCGGCGCCGGCCGGTGCGGATGGCCAGCCGTCGAACCATTGCCGCAACCGATGCTGGAGCAGGCGCGGCCCGAGAAAACCGTGCAGCAGGCCGGCGAGTCTCGTATCGGCGGCGTTGTCGCCCCGGAAGACATGGGCCAGTTCGTGCGCTACCAGACCGCGCAGCTCTTCCATGCCGAGTTGCTCGAGAGCGCCGCGGGTCACCAGCAGCACGGCCGACGACGGACTGCCGCCCAGCGTGAGCGCATTGATCTGGGGCACTGGCAGGATGTACAGCATCGGCGCCGGGATGCCGGCGGCGATTGCGGTTTCCTCGGCGACGCGGCGCAGATCCCCATGGACGGGATCGTCTTCGGTCAGTGACAGCGCGCCCAGGCAATGCACGATCGATTGTGCGCCGTTGCGGGTCAAGCGCCATCCGTTCCATGCGCCCGCGCAGATGAGCAGGAGAACGATGGCTCCCGTGCCCGCCGACACCAGGATTGGAGCGGGTGCATCGGCGCCGGACAGCAACCGCGCGGCAATCCACGAAAGCGCTGCCGCAGCGACCGCCGCACTGCCGGCCAGCAGGGAAAAGAGTGCAGCCAGGCGGATCGATGCTGAGCGTGAATCCGGATGCACGAAGAATCCGCTCAGTGGCCGCGCCCGGC
>DAIUFU010000061.1:0-10083 GCA_036844405.1 Burkholderiaceae bacterium
TCCGGACTGGACGTGCAGCTGCCGATCATCCGCCAGACCGACCCGGCCCGGGCCGGCGGCATGTCCGTCGAGGATGGCCTCGTACGCGACTGGCCGCAGCCCGGAGCCGATGTCGAGCGGCATGTGGCCTATGCCTTCCAGTGGTATGCGATGGCTGCACTGGCGGGCGGGTTGTGGCTCTGGTTCGTGCCGCTGGCGCACTGGCGGCGCAGGGTCGGGAGCGACAGAAAGGAAGCACCGGCGGACGCGGGTGCTCCGCGTTCCCGGACGGTGACAACCGGTCCGACAGAAATGGAAACCGATGCGGGACGACAGCGAGGCGAGCGTGACCAGGACCAGTGATGCCGGATCCGGCGATTCGGGCGCGGCGGCGACTGAAAGGGCTGGTGGAGCCGGTACCGCGACCAGGCGCCGGCGCGGCCGGATCACCCTGATCGCGCTGCTGCTGCTGTTTTCCTCGCCGATCGCGCTTTCGTACTACACCTATTACATCGTCCGGCCCGACGGACGGACCAATTACGGAGCCCTGCTCGAGCAGACGCCGGTCGATGCCATCGGCGGTCAGCCGGTTCGCGGAGCGGTCGCGACGCTGGGCGAGTTGCATGGCCACTGGATCATGCTGGTGGCGGCTCCGTCGGCCTGCAATGAATCATGCCGCGAACAGCTGGTGCAGATCCGGCAGATCCGGCTGATGACCGGCAAGGAGCGCACGCGAATCGAACGTGTCTGGCTGCTGACCGACGAGGGCCGGCCCGATCCGGAACTGCTCGCGCAGCATGAGGGTCTGCTCGTGATCCGGGCGTCCGCATCGGATGTCGGCCAGCACCTGCCGGCGACGGAAACCACCTCGGTTGCGGATCATATCTGGCTGGTCGATCCTCTCGGCCATCTGATGATGCGCTTTCCGCCGGATGCCGACCCGAGCCGCGTCAAGAAGGACGTCGCAAAGGTCTTGCGCGCGTCGCAGGTAGGATGACGCCTTTTGTCCGGCTTGCGCACGGAGCATCGGCGCAAGCGCGGAAGACACCATCCTGCGCCGTGAATACATGACTGCACAGAATCCTTCCCCGATGAAGCAACGCATGGAACGCATGCCCACGCGAACTGCCGTGCGCTACCGCCGCCTGATCGGCGTGACGCTTGTCCTGACCTTCGCCCTGATCATGCTCGGCGCCTATGTCCGCCTGACGGATGCCGGGCTGGGCTGCCCGGACTGGCCCGGGTGCTACGGCACGCTCAGTCCGTACCACGCCGAGGAGCACATCGCCCGGGCGGTCGAGGTGCAGGGCGGCGAGCACGGACCGGTATCGATGGGCAAGGCCTGGCGCGAGATGATCCACCGCTATTTTGCGCAGTTGCTGGGGGTGCTGATCATTGCGATCGCGGTGGTCGCCTGGCGCCGTCGCGAAGTGCTGCGCCAGTCGCCCGCCTTGCCGGTCACGCTGATCGGCGTGGTCGTGCTGCAGGGTGTCTTCGGCATGTGGACGGTGACGCTGCTGCTCAAGCCGGCGATCGTCACCGGACACCTGATCGGCGGGCTGCTGACGCTGATGCTGCTGCTCTGGCTATGGTTGCGTCAGACTCCGCGTCCGCGCTATGTCGACGCCGAACCGGTCGCCAACCTGTACACGGCCGCCGTCATCGGCGTCGTCCTGCTGGCGGCCCAGATCTTCCTGGGCGGCTGGACGAGCACGAACTACGCCGCGCTGGCCTGCCCCGATCTGCCAACCTGCCGGGGGCAGTGGTGGCCACCGATGGATTTTGCCAACGCCTTCCATTTCGTGCGCGAACTGGGCCACACGCGCGATGGCGAACTGCTGTCGCAGGAAGCCCTGACGGCGATCCATGTCATGCACCGGCTCGGAGCCGTGATCGTGGCACTGTACGTGGGCTGGCTCGGATGGCGCGTACGGCGCACGGAAGGCGTGCAGCGGCTTGGTGCCGCCGTGCTGGTGATGCTGGTCGTGCAATGGCTGCTCGGGCTGTCGAATGTCCATTTCAGCCTGCCGCTGGCCGTGGCGGTCTTGCATAATGGAGGCGCAGCATTGCTGCTCGGACTTCTCGTGACCCTGACGTTCCGCTCGCACCAGGCGCGCGCGATGGTATAGACGAAGACATGGACATGCCCGCGATCAGGCCGGCCGGCTGGCGCCTCACGGCCGCCCAGTACCTGACGGTGACCAAGCCGCGCATCGTCCTGCTGGCGGCATTCTGCGCACTGATCGGCATGCTGCTGGCGAGCCAGACGCGGGTGCCGTGGGAAATCCTGCTGTTCGGCACGCTCGGCATTTCCCTGCTGGCGGCGTCCGGTTTCGCCTTCAACTGCCTGGTCGAGCGGCATATCGATGCGCGCATGGCGCGCACCCAGGGACGGCCTTCGGCCAGCGGTGAGGTCGGTGTGCCGGCGCACCTCGCGTTTGCGACGGTACTCGCCCTGCTGGGTGCGTCGATCCTGTACTTCTTTGTCAATTCGCTGACGATGTGGCTTTTTTTTTTTAATGATTTGGGGAACTCCGTGATCTACACCGTGCTGCTCAAGCCGGCAACGCCGCAGAACATCGTCATCGGCGGCGCCTCCGGCGCAATGCCGCCGGTACTCGGCTGGGCTGCGGTGGCCAATGAGGTGAGTGCCGCCTCACTGGTCCTGTTCCTGATCATCTTCGTCTGGACGCCGCCCCATTTCTGGTCGCTGGCGCTGTATCGCATCGACGACTACCGCAAGTCCGGCCTGCCGATGCTGCCGGTCACGCACGGGCCCGAGTTCACCCGGCTGAACATCCTGCTCTACACGATCCTGCTGGTCGTCGCTTCGGTGCTGCCCTGGATGATCGGCATGAGCGGCCTGCTGTACCTGGCCTGCACGCTTGTGCTCGATGCAGTCTTCCTCGTCTATGCGTGGCGCATGTGGCGCGCCTACACCGACGAGCTGGCGCGCCGCACTTTTGGCTATTCGATCTTCTACCTGTCGGCCCTGTTCGGCGCACTGCTGGTCGACCACTTCATGCGCTGACAGGCCTCTTTCCCTCTGGAGGCACGCAACTCGATGAACCGCTTCGATCTGGACGTGCTGCGCACGCGACGCTGCACGCGCCGGACCGCACTGGCCGGGATGCTTGGCACGGTCCTGGCATTGGCTGCCTGCGACTCGTCCCCTCGCCCCGCATTCGAGAACACGGACGTCACCGGCGCCGACTTCGCCGGGGATTTCCATCTGACCGGCCACGACGGCAAGCCCCGGTCACTGGCGGATTTTCGCGGCAAGGCCGTCGTCGTCTTCTTCGGCTACACGCAGTGCCCGGATGTCTGCCCGACGACGATGTCGGAGCTGGCCGAGACCATGCAGTTGCTCGGCGCCGATGCCGATCGCGTGCAGGTGCTGTTCATCACCGTCGATCCCGAGCGCGACACGCCCGAGCTGCTGGCCAGCTACGTGCCGGCGTTCGATCCGCGCTTTCTCGGCCTGTACGGTGACCTGGAGGCGACCGAGCGCACGGCAAAGGCGTTTCGCGTCTTCTATCAGAAAGTGCCCGGCAAGACGCCAGGCAGCTACAGCGTCGACCATACGGCCGGCTGCTTCATTTATGACCCGCGCGGCCGGCTGCGCCTGTTCACGCGGCACGGCGCCGGGCCGGAGTCAGTGGCACACGACCTGCGCATTCTGTTGAAGGAAAACGGCTAGTCCGACATTTCCGGCCCTCGTCCGCGCTCGGACGCGGGCCGGAGGGTCAAGGCCGGGAGCCTGTCCTGGCTCTGCATCGTCCGGTTTTCGGCCGACACCCGCGGTGCGACCGACCAGACGCTGTCCGGCGGGCCGACACGCACGCGCCGCGCCGTGACGTGCGCGATCCATGCGAGCGCCAGCGCCCCGATCAGCGCGGTGGCGTCCACGCCCCACAGCGCGCTGTCGCCCCAGGCATCCGAGTCCGGCAGCAGCCAGCCGAGCACGCTCGATGCCGGGATGGCCAGCGTGCAGGCCGCCGCCAGCCACAACAGTGGCGCGGCCGCACGCGCGGCGCCGCGCATGAAGGCCCAGACCGTGCAGGCGAAGAACACCGCGTAATAGATGCCTACGTGCCAGGCGGCCATGTCGTGCACCCGGCCCGGCAGCCATTTGGCGGCGGCCAGTGTCAGCGAGACACCCGCGATGCAGCCCAGGCACACGCCCACCGTGGCAGCGGCCATCAGGGCCGTGTCGCGCCGTTGCACGGGCATTTCGCCGCCTTTTCGCCGGGCCTTGCGCCGTGTCTCCACCCACAGCAGATTGCCGCTGTAGAACAGCCAGGCACCTGCCAGCCCCAGCAGGAAGTACAGCCACGGCACGACCGTGCCGCCGAACGACGCCATGTGCAGCGCGAAGAAGCTGCTGATGAACAGGTTGGGTGTGCTCTGCGCGCCCGAGAGGTAGTCGGTCGACAGCAGCTTGCCGCTGTACGGATCGATGGCGGCGAAGCCGCCCAGCGCGCGCGGCGAGACGCCCTCGGGGTGCCTGCCCCAGACACGCACTACCGGTCGTGGCCCCATGGGTTGCGCGTACTGCAGCTCGTGGGGCCGGAAGCCTGGCGACGCTTCCCGGGCAATCTGCACCAGGCGCGATGGCATCAGCATGTCCGCCGGGTTGCGTGGGGGCGTATCAGCCGATGCGGCCGGCCTGGAGAAGGCCTGCGCCCATGCGCCTTCATGGACGAACCTGTCCTGCACGGTGTAGATCTGGTCGTGATAGGCGAACACCACGGCAGAGAGCGCCATGACGATGTGAAACGGCAGGCTGACGATGCCCACCGCGTTGTGCGCGTCCAGCCACATGCGCTTTCTGTTCCTGCCCGTGCGCATCGCAAAAAGATCCTTCACGAGCGAGGGCAACACCACCACTACGCCGGAGACCAGCGCGACGGTATACAGCACGCAGATCACACCCATGATCCAGCGGTTGGGGTCCGAATCCACGGGCAGACCGACCACGCGGTGCAGCACGTCGATGAACTCCACCAGTCGCGACGGTGGCCGCTCGGCCACCCGCACGCTGTCACCGTCGCCCGTCGTGGCGACGTAATGGCGCGCCGTGCTTTCATCGTGGTCATCGGCGCCCGGAGCGCGCACCTGCCACTCCAGACGCGGGATGGCCTGCCCGCCTTCGATCTTCAGGGTGAAGCCGCGCGCGGCGGCGGGCGTCGTCATCAGGGTCTGCACGATCAGCGGCTGCACGGCGTCCATCGGCACCGGCTGCACCAGGGTCGCGGGCGGCGTCGACCAGCGGCGCAGCGGTTCCTTGAAGACCGTCAGCGCCCCGGCGTAGAAGGCGATGAAAAGTGCCAGGCCAGAGAGGATGCCAGCCCAGGTGTGGACGGACTTGTAGGCGCGGATGTGCTCGGTTCTCATGTCGTGCCCCCGTGTCGCACCAGCCACCACAGGCCCAGCGCCAGCGCATTGGCGGCCAGCAGCCAGGCCCAGGCGCTCAGGCCGCTCCTGAAGAAATACACGAAGGACAGCACCCCCAGCCACACCGGCGGCACCAGCCACATGGCAAGCTGCCCGCTGACCGATAGCGGTATCCCCTCCAGCCAGACCATCAGCAGCCCCGACGCGATGACGGACAGGCTCGAGCCCAGCAGCAGCCCGGCCAGGGTTTTGGACAGCCAGTCCGGGCGGGCAGGTTCAGCGGGCGCGGCGGACATGGATCAGTGCTCCTGCATAGGGCAGTACGGAGAGCGCCAGCATCAGCGTGGAAGCCAGGACGAAGACGGCCGTCAGGCGTTGCATTTCCTGTACCAGGGCCAGCCAGGCCAGTACCAGCAGCGCGACCGCAGCGATGCACGACGGCCGGCGCGGCCAGGGCGCGGCGCACAGCTGCTGGTTGGGTGCAGTCGCGTAGAGGCACAGGCAGGCCAGCGTGCAGGCCGTCAGGCCGAGAAGGGTGAAGATGGGCATTTGGGTGCTTCAGGCTTGCCTTGTCCGGTGTGTGCCCCGGTTCAAGTCGGGTGCATGCCAGGCCGGGACCGCCCCTCCGGCGAGGCTGGAGGAGGCGGCGCGGCAACTCGGGGAGCCCACCTCAGAACGACATGGTTGCCGACAGCTTCAAGGTGCGCGGTGCGCCGGGCATCACGAAACCGTCGCCAAAGGTGCCGATCCAGTACTTCTTGTCGGCCAGGTTCTCGATGCTGGCGTTGAAGCGCACGGGCGTGGCGCCGAACCGGGTGGCGTAGCTGGCATTCAGATCCAGTCGGCGCCACGCCGGGATGCGCAGCCTGTTGCCCGAGTCGGCCCATTGCGTGCTCGTGTAGATCACGCGGCCACCCACTTTCAGGCCCTGCACGGGGGTTTGCCAGTCCGCGCCGATGCGGGCACGCCATTCGGGTACGCCGAAGGTGTCCTTGCCGGTGTTGCGCTGCTCGGACTTGATGTAAGTAATGCCGCCCAGCAGCGTCACATCCTGCGTCAGCAGGCCGTAGGTGCTCCACTCCAGGCCTTTCAGGCGCTGCTCGCCGTCTTCCACCAGCGCGGCCGGGGCTACACCGGTGTAGGACGGGCGCTTGATCTGGAAGGTGCTGATGGTGTGGGTGAGTGCGGCGGTTTGCAGCTTCACGCCCAGTTCCACCTGTTTGGTCTGCCGGGGCGCCAGGGAATCGCCTTCGTTGGCGTAACCCGTGCCCACGATCTGGCCCGGCTCCAGCCCTTCCATGTAGTTGCCGAACAGCGAGACATGGTCACCCCAGGGGCGCACCACGGCGGCGATCATCGGCGAGAACCGGCTTTCACTGTATTTCGACGCCTTGCTGCTGACGACCGGAGTCTTGACCGTCTGGTGGCGCCCACCCACGGTCAGCAGCACCCTGTCGTCGGCGATGGCCATGACGTCGGCAACGGCGAAAGAACGGAACTCGTTCTCGGTGGTGTAACCCTTCCAGTCCGGCCGGGAGGGGAAAGGCGGAGTCACGGGGTTGTACATATTGGTGGTGTAGCAGTAGTTGCACGCCGTGTTGTACGAGCCGTTCTTGTCCTTGAGGATGTTCGCCGACAGTTGCAGACGGTGCTGGATGCCGCCCGTATCGAACTTGCCGATCACCCCTGCCTCGGCCGTACGCCGCTCGGACTTGTAATTCACATGATAGATCGCACCACGCGTGGTCCCGTCCGCGCCGGTCACGAAGGCGCGGGTGCCGAACAGCAGACCCTGGCCTTCGGATTCGGAGCCGCCCGCGGCGAAGTAGCCCTGCCAGTCCTGCGTGAAGTCGAACTCGGCGCGAGCCAGCGCGCCGATATTGTCGTACTTGCCGTGCGTGCCGCGGAACATGTTGGTGTCCCCTCTGGGCGGGGACAGCAGGCGGCCCACGCCGGGAATGGACGCGTTGCCCAGGAAGTTGAACATGCCGGGGCTGCCGTTGTCGATCTTGTTGACGGCGCTGTACACGTCCAGCGAGAAGCGGGCGCGGTCGCCCATGTAATCGAGCGCCAGCGCGCCGACCTGGCGTTTCTGGCTTTCATCCTTCGCGCCCATCTTGCCGTCGCCATAGACGCCGTTGAAGCGCAATCCCAGGCGCTTCTCGTCACCGAAGCGCTTGCCCACGTCGGCGTGGACCTGGAAGTAGGACCGGGAGCCGTAGGTCAGTGTCAGGTCGGCGATGGGCTGGGCCAGCGCGCGCTTGGTGACCATGTTGACGGTGCCCGCCACGCTGGACAGGGGCGGCATGCCCGACAGCAGCACGTTCGGGCCGCGCAGCACCTCGATTCGCTCGAACATCTCCACCGGCACCGAGTTGGCCGGAGCGATGCCGTACAGGCCGTTGGTGGCGATGTCCATCGCATTCACATCCAGGCCGCGCAGATTGAAGTTCTGCAGCAGGTGGTTCTTGTTGGTGGTGAAGACGACCGCCGAGTCGTTTTCCAGGACGTCCTGCAGCGTGAGCGCCGACCAGTCCTCGGCGAGCTCGCGGGTGTAGGCGTTGACGTGCACCGGCGCGTCCATGATGGAAGTGGCGCCCAGGATGCCCAGGCGCGCGCCCGAGGCCGCCTTGTTTCCGGGTGCGCGCACCGGCAGGTCTTCGCGCTCGTATTTGCTGCTCACAGTGACCTGCGGCAGGACGACTGCCTCACCCGTGGTCGCGGCGGCTGGTGCGGTCGTCTCGGCCAGGGCGGCCGTGCCGGTGCCGACAGCCAGCAGCGCCAGCATGACGGCGTCGAGCCGCGGCCCGCGGGAGGGTTTTCGCTGCATGGGTATCTCCTCAAAGACCGGGAAATGGTGGACTTTCCGGTCAAATGAGAAAGATTATCATTCCTGTTTTTGACGCTCAAGCGCGCCGGTTACTGCCGTTTTCCGTTTTTTATCGACAAGAATGTCTGTCCGGTCGCGGCAGCGACGGAGACGAGCATCCGTCCTCCCGGGACGGATCGGTGCGCGCGGAGCTGCCGTATGCGGCTTCCGCGCCGAGGCCAGCCGCCGACAGCGCCGTATCCAGACGAACCGCGATCCGGCGCTGTCGCGCGTTGGCGACTCTTTCAGACCCTCAGGCCCAGGCGGCGAGCGAGCCCTTCATCGTCCGCAGCGCCCTGGCTTCGATCTGCCGGATGCGTTCGGCCGATACGCCGAATTCGTCGGCGAGCTGCTGCAGGGTCAGTTTTCCGCCGTCGGATTCGTCCTTGAGCCAGCGCGTTTCGATGATGCGCCGGCTGCGCGGATCGAGATCCGCCAGTGCGTTGCGGATGCCTTCGCTTTGCAGCCAGTCGCGGTCGCGCGACTCCAGAATCTGCTCGGGTTCGGTGTCCGGTGCGGTCAGCCAGGCGATCGGCGCATGGCTTTCCTCATCGTCCGCCGAAGGAGAGGGCTCCAGCGAAATGTCGTGTCCGCCCAAGCGGGTTTCCATTTCGACGACGTCCTGTTCGCGCACGTTCAGATCGCGCGCGATCTCACTGACTTCCGACGGCGTGAGCGCCTGCGCCCCTTTCTTGAGCGAGCGCAGATTGAAGAACAGTTTGCGCTGCGCCTTCGTGGTGGCGATCTTGACGGTGCGCCAGTTCTTCAGGACGTACTCGTGGATCTCGGCGCGGATCCAGTGCAGTGCGAACGAGACGAGGCGAACCCCGCGATCGGGATCGAAGCGCTTGACGGCCTTCATCAGGCCGATGTTGCCCTCCTGGATCAGGTCGGCGTGCGGCAGGCCGTAGCCCAGATACTGGCGTGCGATCGAAACGACCAGACGCAGGTGCGAGAGCACCATGTCGCGTGCGGCGTCGAGATCGCCCGTGTCGCGGTAGCGGTGCGACAACTCGGTTTCCTGCTCGGCCGTGAGCATCGGAATGCGGTGAACCGCGGTGATGTACGCTTCCAGGTTCCCGATCGCTGGCAATGCCAGCAAGGTGTTGGACGATGCGGGGACGAGCGCGGCGGTATTTCCTTGAGTCATGCGGCTATCTCCCTGTTCATGTCAATAGATTAGCACTCTTCGATCGAGAGTGCTAGCAACTTTCCGGATCGGCAGATTCCGACCGGCATCCGGCTCCCGTGATGGCGGTCCGATCGACGGGCAGGCTCGGCCGATTGGCGGATCCCCTTTTGGCGGTGAAATCGATAGATTGGCAGGGTGCGGCAGCACCCTCCGACATGGCGTCCACCGACGATCGGTCCGGACGCGTCCGTTTTCCCGGTGCTGCCGGTCCCGTCGACACCGGAACGCCACATGCAAGCCACCGCTACCCTCCAGGAGATCACGATCCACATCGCGCGCAGCGAACGACAGTACGCGCGCATCCTGGATCTGCGCGCGCGCATGCGTGCGGCAGGCGGCTCCAGCCATGGTTCAGCGGGCGCACGCCGCGATCATCAGCGCAATGCAGTACTGCTGCTCGCCGAATCGGTCCAGGATGGCGAGGCGCTCGGTACGCTGCGCATTCTGGCCGGGGATCGTGGTCCGCTGGCCATCGATGAACACACGGGATTGCCGCTCGCACTGCAGCACCGCTCGGTGGCGGAAGCATCGTGTCTGGTCGTGCGCCCGGGTGCCGACGCGGGGCATGTGCGCCGGATGCTGTGGAAGGCCTGGTACCGCTACAGCCGGATCGCCCGGCTGCGCGTGATGCTCGCCTGCGTGCCGC
>DAIUFU010000061.1:10183-12754 GCA_036844405.1 Burkholderiaceae bacterium
TGCAGCCTATCGATCCGGATCGTGATCCAGCAGTGCGCTGGCGAATTCCTCGGCCGAGAATGCCTGCAGATCGTCGATCTTTTCGCCGACACCAATGAAATAGACCGGAATCCGCTGCTCGCGCCGGGTGTGCGCCAGAGCGGCGATGGCTCCTCCCCTGGCGGTGCCGTCCAGCTTCGTCACGATCAGGCCGCTCAGCGGCACGGTGGCGTGAAAGGCGGTCACCTGCGCCAGCATGTTCTGTCCGGTGTTGCCGTCGAGAACGAGCAAGGTCTCGTGTGGCGCTCCGGGCATGGCCTTGTCGATGACGCGCCGGATCTTGCCCAGTTCGTCCATCAGGTGCTTCTGTGTCGGCAGACGTCCGGCGGTATCCACGATCACGATACCGGTGCGGCGTGCGCGTCCGGCATGCACGGCATCGAAGGCGACCGCCGCCGGATCGCCGCCCTGCTGGGCAATGACCTCGACCTCGTTGCGCGAACCCCATTCGGCGAGCTGCTCGCGCGCGGCCGCGCGAAACGTGTCTCCGGCCGCAAGGAGAATCGATTTTCCTTCGCGCTGCAGATGGTGCGCCAGCTTGCCGATCGACGTGGTCTTGCCGGCGCCGTTGACGCCGGCGATCATCATGACCAGCGGCTCGGCGGCGTCGATGTCCATCGGCTTTTCCAGCGGCAGGAGCAGTTCGACGAGCAGCGCGCGCAGTGCCAGCCGGACCTGCTCGCCGTCATCGATGCGTTCGCGCCGCACGCGCTCGCGCAGCTGATCCAGCAGCCACTCCGTTGTCGTCACGCCGGTATCGCTGGCCAGCAGCGCCATCTCCAGCTCTTCGAACAGGGCATCGTCGACCTGGACGTTCGCGAACAGGCCGGCCAGATTGCCGCGCGTACGCGACATGCCGGCGCGCAGGCGGCCGAGCCAGCTGCGCCGTTCGGCTTCCGGCAGGGTGACGAGTTCGTCTCCGGACGGCAGGACGACACTTCGGGCCGGCGCCAGGATCGCCTGCGGGTACAGACCGCCCGACGGGGCGGGCTCGGCACCGGAGTCGTCTTCATCGGGTGCGGCAGCGGCGCTGGCGGCGGGCGACGGCGCCACCGATTCGAGGGCCGGCGCGGTGACCGCCGGAATGACATCCGCCGCGGCAAGCGCAGTGACGGCCTGCGTTGCGACATCGGCTTTCGGTACCGTCACGGCAGGCGGGCGGGCGGCTTCCGTGGGCGGTGCATCCTGCGGCTGAACCGGTGGTGACGGCTTGCCTTCGGGCGCGCCATCATCATCATTGTCGTGGCGCAGTACCTGGGCCGGGTAGAGCGTTCCACCGCCGTACAGGTTTTGCACGGGTACGACCGGCGGGCGACCGGCCCCGGCGGATACGGTAGGCGCCGGCGCGGCAGGCCCAGCGGGTGCCACCGGCGCGCAGCCCGCGGCGGTGCCGGCAACGGAAGGGCCGGCGTCCGGAGCGGATCCGCCTGGCGGGGTTTTCTTGCGACGCAGGAATCCAAACATGGCTACACTCGACGGTCGATTGTACCGGTCCCGTCCCATGCTCCCCGTTTCGCCTGTGCGCACGTTCACCGACACTTTCGCGGGCGTGCCGATGCGTGTGTCTACACGTGCCTTCCGGCCGTGGCCGTTCCTCCTTTCGCTCCTGCTGTCGGGCCTGACCCTGGCAGCCGGCTGTGCCCTGCAGGCACCGGCGTCTGCCGATCTTCCGGCAGACCGTCCGGCGGCATCCGGGGCGTCCACTGCCGTCGCCGCGGATGCGCAGAACGGCACCGATCATGCCGGTGCCCGGGACGCTGTCCGGGAAACTGCGCCGGATGCCGCCGGCCGGCCGCCACTCTTCGAGCGCACGCTGCCGAACGGCATGCAGGTGATCGTGCGCGAGGATCACCGCGCACCGACGGCCGTGCATCTGGTGCTCTACCAGGTCGGCGGCGTCGACGAACCGGGCGGGCGCACCGGCATCTCGCACATGCTCGAACACATGATGTTCAAGGGCACGACGGCACATCCGGCCGGGGAGTTCTCGCGCATCGTCGCGGCGCTCGGAGGGCGCGAAAACGCATTCACCTCGGGCGACTACACCGGCTATTTCCAGCAGATCGACGCGCAGCACCTGGCGGAAGTGATGCGACTCGAAGCCGACCGGATGAACGGGCTGCTGCTGACGTCCGGGGAGTTCGAACCCGAACTGCGGGTTGTCATGGAAGAGCGCCGCATGCGTACCGAGGACCAGCCGCGTGCGCTGGTCTACGAACAGTTTCGCGCCCAGGCCTTTCTCGCTTCCGCCGTACGTCAGCCGGTGGTCGGCTGGTTCAGTGATCTGCAGGCGCTGACGGTCGACAAGGTACGCGCCTGGTATCAGGATTGGTACACGCCGTCGAACGCGGTCGTCATCGTCGTTGGCGACGTTCGCGCCGACGAAGTCTGGGCGCTGGCGCAGCAGACCTACGGCCGCGTGCCGGCGCACGCCGTGCCGGCGCGCAATCCGCTCGACGAGCCGGCGCAGCGCGGTCCGCGGCGCAGCGAGGTCAAGGCGCCGGCGAAGAATCCGTACGTCATCATGGGCTT
>DAIUFU010000062.1:0-12427 GCA_036844405.1 Burkholderiaceae bacterium
GATGTAGGCGAGATCGTATTTCGACGCTTCGACTTCGGCCGGATCCTCTTCGTCCAGATCGCGCAGTTCGACGATGTCCGGATGGCGGAAGAGCGCGTTCTCGTCGAAATTCATTTTCGCGTCGAGCGCGATCACGTCGCCGTTGCCGGTCAGGATCAGCGGGTTGATCTCGGCCAGCGAGGCATCGGTTTCCCAGAACGCCCGGTACAGGCCCTGCAGGACGGTGCGCGCCTGCCCGACGCTGGCGTCGGGAATGCCGATCTTGCGCGCGACGTCGTCCGCCTCGGCATCGGCCAGCCCTGCCACCGGGTCGACCATGACCTTGTGGATTTTCTCCGGCGTGCTGGCGGCGACTTCCTCGATGTCCATCCCGCCTTCGCTCGATGCCATCAGGCACACGCGCTGCGTGACCCGGTCGACGACCATGCCGACATACAGCTCCTTGCGGATGTCGGCGCCGTCCTCGATCAGCAGGCGACGCACTTTCTGCCCTTCGGGCCCGGTCTGGTGGGTGACGAGCTGCATGCCGAGAATCTCGCCGGCGAGCGTGCGCACTTCGTCGATCGAGCGGGCCAGCTTGACGCCGCCGCCCTTGCCGCGTCCGCCGGCATGGATCTGCGCCTTGACGACCCAGACCGGTCCGCCCAGCGCCTGCGCCGCCTTGACTGCGTCGTCCACCGAAAAACACGGAATACCGCGTGGCACCGGAACGCCGAAGCGCTTCAGGAGTTCCTTGCCCTGATACTCGTGGATCTTCACGATTGCTCCCCTATCGAATCAGACCGGGTACTGGCGTCGCCAGAAAAGCCTGAAAGTCTAGCACCAGGAAGAATAATTCTCAGGCGGGGTCATCCGGCGCTTGCCCGCCGATGACCTTCCGGACGACGTCGGGCGCAAAGCCGCGCGCGAGCAGGAAGCGCATCTGGCGCGCACGATCCTTCGGTGTGTCCGCCGTGGTGCCGAAGCGGCGCTGCCACAGCGCATGGGCACGATCGAATTCACTGGCTTCGAGTGCCTGCACCTGCTGCGCCACCGCGTCGTCGGACAGCCCGTGCGCGCGCAACTCGTGCCGGATCACGGCCGCTCCGCGCACCGGCGCACGCCGATGCACGAGGGATTCGGCGAAGCGCTCGTTCGAAAGCAGACCGGCTTCCACCAGACGGTCGAGCAGTTGCTCCAGTTCAGTGGCGCTGGCGGCGCTGGAGGCACCAGCCGAGTCGGCGCCACCAGTCGCATCGCCGGCGTTGGCAACATCTGCCGCACCAGCCACATACGGCGCCAGCTTGCGCTCGAGTTCGGCCCGGCTGTATTCACGCCGTGCCAGCGCGCGCAGCGCGCGCGCCTTCAGGCTGGGCGCAGCTTTCAGGCTGCCGCTTCCTGCGCCGCCGCACCGCGCGGCGAGACGCCGTAGTGGGCACGCACGCGATTCTCGATCTCGAGCGCCATCTCCGGATTCTGGCGCAGGTATTCGCGCGCATTGTCCTTGCCCTGGCCGATACGGTTGCCCTCGTAGCTGTACCAGGCGCCGCTCTTGTCGACGATGTTCGCCGATGCGCCGAGATCGAGGATCTCGCCTTCGCGCGAGGTGCCTTCGCCGTACAGGATGTCGAATTCGGCCATCTTGAACGGCGGCGCGACCTTGTTCTTGACGACCTTGACCCGAGTCTCGTTGCCGATGATCTCGTCGCCCTTCTTGATCGAACCGGTACGCCGGATGTCGAGCCGCACCGACGAGTAGAACTTCAGCGCATTGCCGCCGGTGGTCGTCTCCGGGTTGCCGAACATGACGCCGATCTTCATCCGGATCTGGTTGATGAAGATGACCATCGTGTTGGTGCGGTTGATCGAGCCCGTGAGCTTGCGCAGGGCCTGCGACATCAGGCGCGCCTGCAGGCCGGGCAGCGAATCGCCCATGTCGCCTTCGATCTCGGCACGCGGCGTGAGCGCGGCCACCGAATCGATGACGACCAGGTCGACCGAACCCGAGCGCACGAGCGCATCGGTGATTTCCAGCGCCTGCTCGCCGGTGTCGGGCTGCGAGATCAGCAGCTCGTCCAGATCGACGCCAAGACGGGCGGCGTACTGCACGTCGAGCGCATGCTCGGCGTCGATGAAGGCGCAGGTGCCGCCGAGCTTCTGCATCTCGGCGATGACCTGCAGCGTGAGTGTAGTCTTGCCCGAGGATTCCGGGCCGTAGATCTCGATGACCCGCCCGCGCGGCAGACCGCCGACGCCGAGCGCGATGTCGAGCCCGAGCGAGCCGGTCGAGACGACCTGGATGTCGCGTGCGATGTCAGCGTCGGAAAACTTCATCACCGAGCCCTTGCCGAACTGCTTCTCGATCTGGGCGAGTGCCACGGACAGGGCCCTGGCACGCTCGGTGCGCGATTTCGTTTCTTCCATGTCGATCACTTCTTCCATGTGCCGTGCCTCGTCCGGACCCCTTGAGTGTTCCGGAGTATGGCACGAAACTACTGTATGAACAAACAGTCTTTCAGACTAATCCATCCGGCTGCCGACTCGCCCGGTGAACCCGCTTGCCGGCCTCCATTCGGCCGAAGCGTGCACCAGCCCATGCGCCGTCCGCCACGCCATGACCCGCCACCGCCTCCGGGCGATGCACGACGTCAGCATGCTTCGAGAACCTGCAGACCGACGCGCAGTGCGTGCAGCGCCGCAGCATCCCTGACCGCCGCGCGATCCCCGGCGAAATGCCGTGTTTCGGTGCGCACCGCACAATTGGTCGCCGCCCAGCCAAAACAGACCGTGCCGACCGGTTTGTCCGGCGTGGCGCCACCCGGCCCGGCGATGCCGGTCACCGACAGGGCAAGTCCGGCTTCGCTGCGCCTCAACGCGCCCTCGGCCATGCACGCCGCCACCGCTTCGCTGACGGCGCCCTGAGTCGCCAGCAGCGCTGCCGGCACCCCCAGCAAATCCATCTTGGCGGCATTGGCGTAGGTGACGAAACCGCGTTCGAACCAGGCACTCGAACCACCGGTTTCGGTCAGCGCGCGTGCGATCGAGCCGCCGGTGCACGATTCGGCGGTAGCGATCATCCAGCCGCGCGCCGCCAGCGCACGCCCGAGCGCCAGCGCCGCAGCCACCACCTCCGGCCAGCGTTGCCCGGGAGACAGTGGATCGATCAGCGGGTCAACTGTGTCCATAGCGCGAACAACAACAGGCTGTAGCCGGCGGCCAGTACATCGTCGACCATGATACCGAGTCCGCCCTTGAGCGCGTGCTCGACCCGGCGGATCGGCGGCGGCTTGACGATGTCGAAGAAGCGGAAGACGAAGAACGCACCGAGACGATCGACAAAGGTGCCAGGCACGAACACCAGCACCAGCCAGAAAGCGATGATCTCGTCCCAGACGATCGCGCCCGGATCGGCGCTGCCGAGATCGCGGGCCGTGCGCGTACAGGCCCAGACGCCGGCGACGAAGCCGATGGCGATGACGACCAGCCAGGCCAGCGGCGACAGCCAGCGCTCGAAAAGGGCGAAGAGAGCCCATGCCCACAGGGTGCCGGCGGTGCCGGGCGCCACCGGCGACAGGCCGCTGCCCTGGCCGAGCGCGATCCAGCGCGACAGGCGCACGCGCATGAAGCGCCAGTCGGCGCGTACGGGAATGCGCACCGGCATGCGCGGATCAGCCGATGTCATGGCCTGCTTCGTTCCCCGGGGAACACGTGCTCACCCACGTACTCACCCGGTGCCGAAATGATCGTAGCCTGCGATCGTCATTGGCAGCGGCCGGCCGCGCGCATCGAGCACGCGCACGGTCGAGCCGTCGACGATGCGGCCGATGCGCGTCAGCGGCAGCGCCAGGCGCGCACCGATCGCGGCGATGGCGGTCCGGTTCTCCGGCGCGGCACTGAACAACAGCTCGTAGTCGTCTCCGCCGGCGAGCGCCAGCCGGCGCTGCTCGTTCCCGGGCAGATCGCCCAGACACGGGTCGGCGGGAACCGACGGCCAGTCGACCTCGGCACCGACGCGCGAGCGTTCGGTGATGTGCGCCAGATCGCCGAGCAGACCGTCGGACAGATCGATCGCCGAGCGCGCCAGATGGCGCAGCGCGAGCCCCAGCTCGATGCGCGGCTGCGGGTAGTCAAGCCGCGCCGCTCCGGCAGGGTCGGACGGCGCAGCCGGTCCGGCCGACACGTGAGCGTGTCTCTCGACAACGCGGGCGCGTTCCTCAACAGCGCAGGCGTGTTCCCCAACAGCCCGGGCGCGTTCCTCGACGGCCCGGGCGGCCGCACCAAGCGTGCCCGAGACCCACAGATCGTCGCCTGGCTGCGCACCGTCGCGACGCAGGGCGGTCGCGGCCGGCACCTCGCCGAATACCGTGATGCAGATCGTGCGCGGTCCGCGCGTCGTGTCACCGCCGATCAGTTCGCAGCGATGACGGTCGGCCAGTGCGAACAGGCCCGCACAGAATCCGCTCAGCCAGGCTTCGTCGTACTGCGGCAGCGCGAGTGCCAGCGTGAAGGCTCGTGGCAGTGCGCCGATCGCCGCCAGATCGGACAGATTGACGGCCAGCGACTTGTGGCCGATCGCCACCGGGTCGACGCCGGCGGCGAAGTGCCGCCCTTCGAGCAGCAGATCGGTCGAGACGGCCAGCACCGAACGCGGATCGCGTGGCGCCAGCAGGGCACAGTCGTCACCGATGCCGAGCAGCGCATCGCGGACCGGGCCGCGATCGAAAAAACGCCGAATCAGGTCGAACTCTCCGCGCCCGGCACCGGCACCAGCGCCGCCCTGGCCCTGTCCTCCCCGCCGGTCGATCGTGGCGCCCCCGCTGCCGTCAGATTCGACGTCGATGGCCGCAGCGGCCGTTTGGCCGACGGTCGCGTCGTTCGGGTCGGCCTGCGCGGCCGTCACGCATCCCCCGTCCGGTCCTGCGCACGCTGCGCAACCTCGAGCGGGCGCAACTGCGTGGCCACGCGATCGAGCACGCCGTTGACGTAGCGGAAACCGTCGGAGCCGCCATACACCTTGGCGATCTCGATCGCCTCGTTCAGAACGACCCGATACGGAATCTCGGGCATGCGCAGCAGCTCGAAAGTGGCCAGCATCAGGACCGCGCGCTCCACCGGACTCAGTTCGTTCAACGGTCGGTCCAGTGCCGGTCCGATGCTGGTTTCGAGTTCGTCCACTGCCCGGATCGCACCGTGCAGCAGTGCATCGAGATGCTCCTGGTCGGCCTTGGCGTAGCCGGGCGTATCGGTCAGGTGGGCATGGATCGCGCCCGAATCCTCATGCGACAGCAGCCACTGGTACAGGCCCTGCAAGGCCAGTTCGCGCGCGCGGCGGCGAGCGCTCTTCGGCGGCGTGCCGCCGGTCGTGCGCCGCACGGCGACAGGCGCCGCGCCAGTGCCCGCGGCACCGGATTCGGCGCACCCGGATCGGTTCATCTGTGCGGATCCCGGCAATGTCATTCGATGCGGCGCGACCGCCCGTCAGTCGTCATCATCATCATCATCATCCTCGTCGCCGTCTTCGTCCTCATCATCATCATCATCATCGTCGTCGTCGTCGTCATCGTCGTCGTCGTCGTCGTCGTCGAAGGGATCGTAATCCTCTCCGCTGTCGCTCAACGCCGACAGCGATGATGCGAGATTGGCCATTTCGACGGCCACGCGCGCGGCTTCGGCACCCTTTTCTTCCGCGCGCTCCTGCGCCTGCTCGTCGGTGTCGACCGTCAGCACCGCATTGGCGACCGGCACGTTGAAGTCGAGCGCGACGCGCGCGATGCCGGCAGCGCTTTCGTTCGATACCACCTCGAAGTGGTAGGTCTCGCCGCGAATGACGGCGCCAATGGCGACCAGTGCGTCGAACTCGCCCGAAGCCGCCAGTTGCTGCAGGGCGATCGGGATTTCGAGGGCTCCCGGCACCGTGCACACGAAGATATCCTCGACGGCGACGCCCAGCTCGGTCAGTTCATCCAGGCAGGCGTCGCGCAGCGTTTCCACCACCTCGCCATTGAAACGCGACTGCACGACACCGACGCGCAGTCCGCCGCCATCCGAGTCCGACTGAAACACATCGATATCCATCGATTCCACCGCTGCGTCCGTCATGATCATTCCCCCTCCTCGATCGATTCGAAACCGGATACTTCGAGATCGAAGCCGGTCATGCTCGGCATCTTGCGCGGCGGCGACAGCAGCCGCATCCGGCTGACGCCAAGATCCTTGAGGATCTGCGCGCCGATGCCGTAGGTGCGCAGATCGGGCTTGCTGCGCCGCCGGCGCGATTCGCTGCGCGCGCCCTCATCGTCGAGCAGATGCAGCTCGTCGAACAGCATCGCGGCCGACGGTGCGCAATTGAGCAGTACCGCCACGCCCGCGCCGTGTTCGACGATGCGTGCGAGCGCGCGGTCGACCGGCCACGAGTGCAACTGTGAACTGCTGTCGAGCAGATCGATGACCGACAGCGGTTCGTGCACGCGCACCAGCGTCTCGCCGGCGGGATCGATGTCGCCGTGGACGAGCGCCAGATGCGGCGAGCCGGCGACGACGTCGCGATACGCGACCAGGCGCAAGCGCCCCCAGCGCGTTTCGATCGGGCGGTCCGCCACGCGCTCGATCAGGCTGTCGTGCGCGCTGCGATACTGGATCAGGTCGGCGATGGCGCCGATCCTGATGCCATGCTCGGCGCCGAACTCGATGAGATCGGGCAGGCGCGCCATCGTGCCGTCGTCGCGCAGGATCTCGCAGATCACCGCCGCCGGCGTACGCCCGGCCAGCCGTGCGAGATCGCAGCCGGCCTCGGTATGGCCGGCGCGCATCAGCACCCCGCCGGACTGCGCCATCAGCGGGAAAACGTGTCCGGGCTGAACGAGATCCTCGGGCCGGGCGCCGGACGCGACCGCAGCCTGCACCGTGCGGGCTCGATCGGCCGCCGAAATGCCGGTCGACACGCCTTCTGCGGCCTCGATCGAAACGGTGAAGTTGGTGCCGTGACGCGCGCTGTTGTGCTCGACCATCAGCGGCAGGCGCAACTGCCGGCAGCGCTCTTCGGTCATCGTCAGGCAGATCAGCCCGCGACCGTAGCGCGCCATGAAATTGATCGCCTCGGGCGTGACGAAATCGGCGGCCAGGATCAGGTCGCCCTCGTTTTCACGATCTTCCTCGTCGACGAGGATCACCATCCGCCCGGCAGCGAGTTCGGCGATGATTTCGGTGGTGTGAGACAGGGTCATTCGGGCATTCTACCGGTGCCGAGCATGCGCTCCACGTAGCGCGCGATCAGGTCGATTTCCAGGTTCATGCGCCGGCCCGGATGCAGGGAACGCAGAGTCGTCACCTCGATCGTGTGCGGCACGAGATTGATCACGAATTCCACAGTATCGCCGGAATCGATGACCTCGTTGACCGTCAGGCTGACGCCGTCCAGCGTCACCGAACCCTTGTAGGCGAAATAGCCGCGCAGCGCGCCGTCGGCGCGCACGACCAGCCGCCGCGATTCGCCCACCGGCTCGAAAGTGACCACTTCGGCAATGCCGTCGACGTGTCCGGAAACGAGATGTCCGCCAAGACGGTCGGCCAGGGTCAGGGCCTTTTCCAGATTGACCTCGCCCGGCGCATCGAGGCCGGTCGTCTTCGACAGACTCTCGGCCGAGACGTCGAAGGACAGGCGCCGGCCGTCGATGCCGGTCACCGTCATGCAGGCACCCTGGATGGCAATCGAGTCGCCGATCGCAACGTCGGACAGGTCGAGCGCGCCGGCATCGACGACGATGCGTACTCCCGCACCAGCTTCTCCGCCGACGGCGTCCCCTGTCCCTCGCGCGCCGGCCGCCGGCTCTGCCCCGGACGGCCGCACCTCTTCGATGCGGCCGACGGCCGCGACAATTCCGGTAAACATCAGTGTTCGCTCTCCTTCCTGTCCTCTTCACGGCGCGCAATCAGGCGGACATCTTCGCCGATGCGCTCGATCGAGCGGTAACGAAACGCCCACGCCTGTTCGATGGCCGACACTTCGGGCAGCGCCGCCCACGGCATCGCATCCCCCAGGAGCTTCGGCGCCAGATACAGCAGCAATTCGTCGACCAGGCCAGCCTGCAGCAATGCGCCGCTCAGGCGGGCGCCGGCCTCGACATGCACTTCGTTCATCTCGCGGCGCGCCAGTTCGGCCAGGACCGCCGCGAGATCGACCGTCGAAGGCGTGCCGCCCGTGCTTTTCGCAGCCAGTGTCACCACCTCGCAGCCGCGTTCGACCAGTGCCGCCGTCTGCTCGCTGCGCGCCGGCTCCGGCACGGCGCAGATGACGAGCGTGCCACCATCTTCGACGATGCGCGCGGCCGGATTCACCTCCAGGCGCGAATCGATCAGCACGCGTAACGGCTGACGCGCCGTCACCACGTGGCGCACGTTCATCTGCGGATCGTCATCACGCACCGTGCCAATGCCGGTCAGGATCGCGCACGAACGCGCCCGCCAGACGTGTCCGTCGGCACGTGCCGCCGCACCGGTGATCCACTGGCTGCGCCCGTCGCGCAGCGCGCAGCGCCCGTCCAGACTGGATGCCATCTTCATGCGCACCCACGGACGCCCGCGCGTCATCCGCGCGACGAAGCCGATGTTCAGTTCGCGCGCCTCGTGCGCCAGCAGACCGCAACGCACGTCGATGCCGGCCTGACGCAGGCGCTGCAGGCCATGGCCATTGACTGCCGGGTTCGGGTCTTCCATGGCCGCGATCACCCGGCCGACGCCGGCCTGCACCAGCGCGTCGACACAGGGGCCGGTACTGCCGCGGTGATTGCACGGCTCGAGCGTGACATAGGCCGTCGCACCGCGCGCACGCGTACCGGCCTCGGCCAGCGCATGGACCTCGGCATGTGCCTGGCCGCGCCACTCGTGCCAGCCCTGGCCGACGATCGTGCCATTGCGCACGATCACGCAACCGACACGCGGATTGGGCATCGACGTGTTCATGCCGCGCTCGGCCAGATGCAGCGCACGCGCCATGAATTCGCGATCGGCAGCGGTGAACATGATCGGGTCCGCCCGGTGCTTCGGGTTCGGGCTCGAGTTCGGCCTGGCGACGCTCAGCCGTAGACCGGGAACTCCGCCGTCAGTTGCTCGACCTTGCCGCGCACCAGCGCGATCCGTTCGTCGTCGTGCGGCGCTTCGAGCACGTCGGCAACCAGATGACCGACGAGCTGGGCCTCGTTCTCGCGAAAGCCGCGCGTCGTCATCGCCGGCGTGCCGAGCCGGATGCCGCTGGTGACCATCGGCTTTTCCGGATCGTTCGGGATCGCATTCTTGTTGCAGGTGATGTGCGCCAGGCCAAGCGCATGCTCGGCCTCCTTGCCGGTGATCTTCTTCGGGCGCAGGTCGACCAGCATCAGGTGCGATTCGGTGCGCCCCGAGACGATGCGCAGGCCGCGTTCGATCAGGGTCTGCGCCAGCACCTGCGCGTTGCGCACGGTCTGCTGCGCATAGTCGCGAAACTCCGGCTGGCCGGCTTCGTGAAAGGCCACCGCCTTGGCGGCGATCACGTGCATCAGCGGACCGCCCTGCAGGCCCGGGAAAATCGCCGAGTCGATCGGCTTCTGGTGCGTCTGCGGCATCAGGATGAAGCCGCCCCGCGGCCCGCGCAGGCTCTTGTGCGTCGTCGACGTGACGATGTCGGCATGTCCTACCGGATTCGGATACACACCGCCTGCGATCAGGCCCGAGTAATGCGCCATGTCGACCATCAGCAGCGCACCGACGGCGCGTGCCACCGTCGCGAAGCGGGCCCAGTCGATGCGCAGCCCGTAGGCCGACGCACCGGCGATGATCAGTTTCGGCCGGTGTTCGTGCGCCAGGCGCTCCATCGCGTCGTAATCGATCTCTTCGGCCTCGTTCAGGCCGTAGGAGACGACGTTGAACCACTTGCCCGACATGTTCAGGTGCATGCCGTGCGTCAGGTGTCCACCTTCGGCCAGGCTCATGCCCATGATGGTGTCGCCCGGCTGGAGGAAGGCAAAGAAGACGGCCTCATTGGCCTGCGCACCCGAATGCGGCTGCACGTTGGCGCACTCGGCGCCATAGAGCGCCTTGACCCGGTCGATCGCCAGTTGCTCGGCCACGTCGACGTGCTCGCAGCCGCCGTAGTAGCGCCGGCCAGGATAGCCCTCGGCGTACTTGTTCGTCATCTGGCTGCCCTGCGCCGCCATCACCGCCGGGCTGGCATAGTTTTCGGACGCGATCAGCTCGATGTGCGCCTCCTGGCGCCGGTTTTCGAGCCGAATGGCGTTCCACAGTTCCGGGTCGACCCGGGACAGGGCAATACTGCGATCGAACATGACGAAACCTCGGGGGAGATCAGGAACACACCAGGAGCACACGGCGGGAACGCACCGCCGACAGCGGACGGTCAGACGGGATGCAAGTCCCCGGGGCGGGAATCAGCGGGGAACGAATCCCGTCGGGAATCCCCGGATTCTAAAGGATCGCGCCGGCGCAGCCGGTTGAAGAAGGAACGCCGGTGTGGCCGGTTGACGAGGGCTCGCCGGCGTAGCCGGCCGATGAAGGTTCGCCGGCTCAGCCGGTTGATAAAATCAGGCCAGACGCGGATTGAGCGTGAAGGTGCCGGTGATCGAGGCCTCGCCCAGGCTGTGGTGACGGATCACCTTGCGCGCGTCGGCACCATTGAAGCGGCCCATCAGCGGCAGGCGCTCGACGTCGAGCGCGTAGACGGTGAACACGTAACGGTGCACGATCGAATCGTTCCAGGGCGGGCACGGGCCGTCGTAGCCGTAATACTCGCCACTCATTTCGCGGTCGTTGGCAAACCAGCCCGTGTAGTCGTTGATCCCCTGGCGCGCACCATGTTTCGCGGTCGGGCCCGGCTTGCCGCGCGGCACGATGCCATCGGAGAACTCGCCGGCGGCGATCGAGCGCACCGACAGCGGCAGGTCGATCAGGATCCAGTGATGAAAGCGCACGCGCCCGAGCGTCTCCGGGATCTCGCGTCCTTCCTGGTTGACATCGTCAGGCTTGCCCGGCACGTCGTCGTCATGACAGAGAATGGCAAACGAGCGCGTACCCACCGGCGCGTCGGACCAGGACAGCTGTGGATTGCGGTTCGACGACATCGCCACGTGCGTGTCCGGATCGATGCGGCAGTAGGCGAATTCCTCGGGAATGGGCTGGCCGTCGGCAAACGATTCACTGGTCAGTTTCATCTGGCTGATTCTCCATGGCCGGCAATGCCCCGGGGGATCCGGACCCGCAGCGGAACCGGGCTGCCCTGCGGGAGTATTCGGGAACGTCTGTCCTAGCGTAGGTTGCGCGGTCCGCAGTCGTCAAGCGCCGATACGCGCACGTGGTCAAGCGCCGATGCGCACGCGTGCAAAACGGCGCTTGCCGACCTGCACGACATAGATGCCGGCCGACAGCTCCAGCGCCCGATCCTCGACCCGTTCGCCGTCGACGCGCACGCCGCCCTGCGCGATGTTGCGCGTCGCCTCGCTGGTCGACGGCACCAGCCCGGCGCGCTTGAGTACCTGCACGAGTGCCACCGGCGCTTCGTGCAGCACGACCTCGGGCATGTCCGCCGGCACCGCGCCAAGCCGGAAACGGGCGTCGAAGGCGGCCGCGGCACGCTCGGCAGCGACGCGCGAATGGAAACGCTCGACGATTTCCTGCGCCAGCAGCACCTTGACGTCGCGCGGATTGCGACCCTGCGCGCATTCTTCGCGCAGCGCCTCGATGTCGCGCATCGGCCGGAAGGAGAGCAGTTCGAAATAACGCCACATCAGCTCGTCGGAGATCGACATCAGCTTGCCGTGCATTTCCTCGGGCGCATCAGTGATGCCGACGTAATTGTTCTTCGACTTCGACATCTTCTCGACGCCGTCGAGCCCTTCGAGCAGCGGCATCGTCAGGATGCACTGCGGCTCCTGGCCGTACTCGCGCTGCAGTTCACGACCGACGAGCAGATTGAATTTCTGGTCGGTGCCGCCGAGTTCGAGATCGGCGTGCAGTGCCACGGAGTCGTAGCCCTGCATCAGCGGGTACAGCAGCTCATGGATCGAGATCGGCTGCCCGGCCCGGTAGCGGCGGTCGAAATCATCGCGTTCGAGCATGCGCGCCAGCGTGTGCTTCGCCGCCAGCTGGATCATGCCGCGCGCGCCGAGTGCATCCGACCACTCCGAGTTGTAGCGGATTTCGGTGCGCTCCGCGTCGAGCACGAGCGATGCCTGCTCGAAATAGGTGCGCGCATTGCCTTCGATCTGCTCGCGTGTCAGCGGCGGGCGCGTGACATTGCGCCCGGACGGATCGCCGATCATCGCGGTGAAGTCGCCGATGAGAAAGATGACGGTGTGACCGAGCTCCTGCAGTTGCCGCATCTTGTTCAGCACGACGGTGTGGCCCAGATGCAGATCGGGCGCGGTCGGGTCCAGGCCGAGCTTGATGCGCAGCGGCTGCCCGC
>DAIUFU010000063.1:0-12386 GCA_036844405.1 Burkholderiaceae bacterium
GTCTGGCATGACGGCGTCGATCTGGCCGTGCGCGTGCGCGCGCCCGATGCCGTGCTGCCGCAGGAGGAAATCGTGCGTCCGCTCGCGCTCAGCCCGCATCTGCTGGTCGCGGCACCACAATTGCTGACGGCAAGTTGCCCGCCGCAGGCGCCCGCGGATCTCGCTGCCCTGCCGACGCTCGGGTTGGGCAATTCTCCGGAAGAACAGAGCTGGGATCTGCACGGGCCGGACGGTGCACACGCCGTGCATCGCCACCAGCCGCGCCTGATCGTCGACGATGTTGGCACCCTGCGTGCGGCGGCGATGGCCGGCGTCGGCTGCGCGGTCCTGCCGCGCCTGCTCGCGCACGACGCGCTGGAAACGGGCGCGCTGCAGGAGGTGCTGCCCGGGTGGGCACCGGTGCCCGGGGTGGTCCAGGCGGTCCGTGCCAGCCGGCTCGGCGTGCGCCCGGCCGTACGCCAGTTGCTCGATGCACTCGCCGACGGTTTTGCCGACCTGATTGCCGAGGGGCGTTGCCTGGAGGTCACGCCGTAGTCACCCGCTGCGGTCGGCGGTTCCCGCTTTTCCTCTTGATTCAGATCAACGGCAGAATTGCCTGTCTTCGTCGAGAATGTTGACCTGATCAACAATATGACGGTTCGCCGCCAGCCGAGCAGCAGAAGTCGCGCCCGGCGGACCGCCTCGATCGGGGATTCCCGCCGCAGCCAGGGGGAGACTGACCGGACAGGCCAACCTGCCGGACAGCATGGCTGCCACGGGATTTCCCCGGGACGACAGACCAGCAGGAGCCATCCGATGTCATCGATTCTGGCGGAACAGACCGCACTGGCCGACGAGCAGTCGGCGACGGTGCGGGACGGGATTCACGATCCCGGGGCAGGCAGGAAAACCGGGGCGCGCCGTCGTGCGCGAACCATTCTCACGGTGACGGTCAACGGGCGCGAGCGCGATGACGTCGTGCCCGACAACCTGCTGCTGCTCGATTATCTGCGCGAGACGCTCGGCCTGACCGGCACCAAGCAGGGCTGCGACGGCGGCGAGTGCGGCGCCTGCACGGTGCTGGTCGACGGCAAGCCGCGCCTGTCGTGCTCGACGCTGGCCGTGCAGGTGCAGGACCGGGTCGTCGAGACCGTCGAGGGGCTGACCGAAGGCGGACGCATGAGCGCACTGCAGGAAGCCTTCCACGAAAGTCTCGGCGCGCAGTGCGGCTACTGCACGCCCGGCATGATCACCACCGCCGAAGCGCTGCTGCGGCGCAATCCGAATCCGACGCGCGATGAAATCAAGGCGGCGATGGGCGGCAATCTGTGCCGCTGCACGGGCTACGTGAAGATTGTCGAGTCGGTCGAGAAGGCCGCGCTGGCGCGCAGGGAGACGTTATGAGCATCACGAAACTGGAAAAGGCGCGCGTCGGCACGGTCGGCGTGCGCACGCCGCTGATCGACGGCGTCGACAAGGTTACCGGCCGGGCGAAGTACACGGCCGACGTGGCGGCCGCCGACGCGCTGTCCGGGCGCATCCTGCGCTCGCCGCTGCCGCATGCGCGCGTGCTGCGCGTCGACACGTCGAAGGCCGAGGCACTGCCCGGCGTCGTCGCGGTGGTCACCGGCGAGGATTGCAAGATCCCGTTCGGCGTGCTGCCGATTGCCGAGAACGAGTTCCCGCTGGCGCGCGAGAAGGTGCGCTATCGCGGCGACCCGGTGGCGGCGGTGGCGGCGGTCGATGCCGCCACGGCGGCGCGCGCGATCGATCTGATCGAGGTCGAATACGAACCGCTGCCGGCCTATTTCGACGCCAAGCGGGCGATGGCGCCGGGCGCCGAGCCGATCCACGCCGAAAAGCCGAACAACGTCCTGCGCGAAGTGCACAACGAGTTCGGCGACGTCGAGGCCGGTTTCGCCGAGGCGTATCTGGTGCGCGAGAAGACCTACGATTACGCCGAGGTTTGCCACGCACAGATGGAGCCCAATGCGACGCTGGCCGAATACGACGTCGCGCGCGGCCATCTGACGCTGCACACGACGACGCAGGTGCCGTACTACGTGCTGCTGAAGGTCGCGCAGTGCCTGGAGATGGACCAGGCCCACATCCGCGTCATCAAGCCTTTCCTCGGCGGCGGCTTCGGCCAGCGCACCGAGGCGCTGCACTTCGAGATCATTGCCGCGCTGCTCGCGCGCAAGGCCGGCGGCACGGTGCGCCTGCTGCAGACGCGCGAAGAGACCTTCATCGCCCACCGTGGCCGGCCGGATACCAAGGTCACGGTCAAGCTCGGCATGACGCGTGAAGGCAAGCTCACCGCCTGTCACCTGCAGGCGACGCAGGAAGGCGGCGCCTACGCCGGCTACGGCATCATCACGATCCTGTACACCGGCGCGCTGCTGCACGGCATCTACGACCTGCCGGCGATCAAGCACGATGGCTGGCGCGTGTACACCAACAATCCGCCGTGCGGCGCCCAGCGCGGACACGGCACGGTCGATGCCCGCGCCGCCTTCGAAACGCTGATGAACGAAATGGCCGACGAGCTCGGCATCGATCACATCGAGATCCGCCAGCGCAATCTGCTGCGCGAGATCCCGCACGTGACCGCCTACGCGCAGCGCGTGATGAGCTACGGTCTGCCCGAGTGCCTGGAGAAGGTGCTCAAGGCATCCGGCTGGGCCGAGCGTCGCGGCAAGATGCCCAGGGGCAAGGGCCTGGGCGTGGCCTGCTCGCACTTCGTGTCCGGCACGTCCACGCCCAAGCACTGGACGGGCGAGCCGCACGCCACCGTCAATCTGCGTCTGGACTTCGATGGCGGCATCACGCTGCTCACGGGCGCGGCCGACATCGGCCAGGGCTCGAACACGATGGCGGCACAGATGGTCGCCGAAACGATGGGTGTCCACTGGGAGCGCATCCGCGTCATCTCGGCCGACAGCGCCCTGACGCCGAAGGACAACGGCAGCTACTCGTCGCGCGTCACCTTCATGGTCGGCAACGCGGCGATCGACGCCTCGCGCAAGCTCGAGCGCATCCTGATCGAGGCGGCGGCCAACCGGCTCGAAGCCAGCGCCGACGACATCGAGCGCGAGGGCGAGATGTTCCGCGTGGCCGGCACCGACAAGGAGCTGCATTTCCACGATGCTGTCAAGGCGGCGCTGGTCGATACCGGCCCGATCACGGTCAAGGGGATCTTCACCTGCCCGCCGGAGTTCATGGGCTCCAAGGCGATCCGCGCCAGCGCGATCGGCGCGACGATGGGCTTCTGCTATGCGGCGCAGGTCGTCGAGTGCTCGGTCGACGAAGTCACCGGCAAGGTGACGGCCGAGAAGGTCTGGGTGGCGGTCGACGTCGGCCGCGCGCTCAATCCGCTGGCCGTCGAAGGCCAGGTGCAGGGCGGCGTCTGGATGGGCATGGGCCAGGCGGTATCCGAGCGCACCTTCTACAACCAGGGCCGGATGATGCACGGCAACCTGCTCGACTACCGTGTGCCGACGATGGTCGAAAGCCCGGACATTGAGGTGCTCATCGTCGAGAGCATGGATCCGAACGGGCCGTACGGCGCCAAGGAGGCCAGCGAAGGCATGCTCTCCGGTTTCCTGCCGGCCCTGGCGGACGCCGTGCACGAAGCCACGGGCGGGCGGGCCTACAAGATGCCGCTGAATCCCGAGTACGTCAGCGACATGCTCGACGCGCGGGACAAGATGCAGGATGAGGCGCAGGAAAACGAGCAGGAAGGAGCGACGGCATGACCAATCTGTTACCGGAAATGCGTTTCCACCACCCCGAGACGATCGAGGAGGCGGTGCGCCTGAAAGCGTCGCTGGAAGGCTCGCGCTTCGTCAACGGCGGCACCGACCTGCTCGTCAACCTGCGCCGCGGTCTCGGTGAACCCGGCGATCTGATCGACCTGGGCGGCGTCACCGATCTGACCTCGGTGCGGCACGTCGACGGCTCGCTGTGGCTGGGCGCCGGCATCACGCTGGACGATCTCGTCCATCACCCGGAAGTGTGTGCTGACTATCCGGCCGTTGCGTATGCCGCAAGCCTCGTGGCGGGTCCGACGCATCGTGCCTCGGCCACGCTCGGCGGCAATCTGTGCCAGGACACGCGCTGCGTGTTCTACAACCAGAGTGACTGGTGGCGCAAGGGCAACGGCTATTGCCTGAAGTACAAGGGCGACAAGTGCCACGTCGTGCCGAAGAGCGATCGCTGCTATGCGACCTACCACGGCGACATCGCACCGGTGCTGATGGTGCTCGATGCCGAAGTTGTCATCGTCGGGCCGAACGGCGTGCGGCGCAGCAAGGTGGCCGACCTGTATCGCGAGGACGGCAAGTCGTATCTGACGCTGGAGCCGGGCGAGGCGCTGGCCGCCGTGGTGCTGCCGCCGGCGGCCGGTCGGGCAGCCGGCTACGAGAAGGCGCGCACCCGTGACGCCGTCGATTTCCCGCTGGCCGGCGTGGCCGTATCGCTGCGCCGTGACGGCGACGCAATCGGCGAGTTGCGCATCGCCGTGACCGGAACCAATTCGGCGCCGCTGATGGTGCCGGTCGAGGGCGTCGACGGCACGCCGTGGGACGATGCCGCGGCCACGAAAGTCGCGCTCGCGCTGCGCAAGATCGCCAATCCGCTGCGCACGACGATCGTCTCGTCGAAATATCGCCGGCGTGTGCTGCTGGCGATCAGCCGGCGCCTGATCGACACCCTGTGGGCCGGCGGCCAGACGGCATGAAACCGGACGCGGCCGTACTCGAAGCCGAACCGGGCGCCGACGAGCGCGGCCGCCAGGAAGCGTCGGGACTGTCGTATGGTCAGCTGCCGCAGGTGCTCGGCTATCACCTGCGGCGCACCCAGGTGGCGATCTTCCGGCATTTCTCGCGCACTGTCGGCGCGGCGATGGACATCACGCCAGGGCTGCTCGGGATGCTGCAGGTGATCGCCGCCAATCCCGGGCTGGCGCAGAGCCGGCTGGCCGAAGCGATGGGTGTCGACCGTTCCGCGATCGTCCGGATCGTCGATCAGCTCCAGGGGCGCGGCCTCGTCGTGCGCGAGCCGTCACCGCACGACAAGCGCAGCTACAGCCTGCACCTGACCGAGGACGGCAAGACGAGGCTGCAGACGATGAAGCGGCTGATGCGCGAGCACGAGGACGACTTCACGGCTGCGCTGAGTGCGGACGAGCGGCGCACGCTCATCGATCTGCTGGAGCGGCTGCACCAGGGCTGAGGCCCGCTGCATCCGTCCGCATCCGGCGCCTCGACCGGACGGTGGCAGGCCCTTGCAGTCCGGCTTGCCTCGTCCGGCTCCCGTCCGGCTCCCGTCCGGCTCACCTCGTCCGTCTGATCACACCCCGTTCACCGCGCCCGGCTCACCCGGGCTTTCAGCGGTAGGCGCGATACACCGATGAGCCGCCGGCACTGTCCAGCAGCAGTACGTCGTACGGATCCTGACGTCCGCCGTAGACCGGTCCGTCCATGCCGGGCGAGCCAATCGGCATGCCCGGTACGGCCAGCCCGAGCGCCTTCGGCCGTTCAAGCAGCAGGCGCTGGATGTCGCTGGCCGGCACGTGCCCTTCGACCACATAGCCGTCGACGCGTGCGGTGTGGCACGAGCCGTAGCGCTCGGCGATGCCGAGCCGGCTGCGTGCCGCCGTGTTCCCGGTATCGTGCACGCGCACGGAAAAGCCGTTTTCCTCCAGGTGCGCGATCCAGTCCTTGCAGCATCCGCAGGTCGGGCTTTTCCAGACTTCGACTTCGGTGGCCGCAGCACGGGCCTGTGCCGGCAGCAGCGTTGCGGCACCCAGTGCCAGAGTCGAGATCAACACTTGCCGGCGTATTTCACGCTGTTCTTTGCGTTCGGTCCGGTTCGACAAGAGTTCTGTGTGTGGAGTCTTCACGGTACAGGTCTGCAGAACGATTGGCAGGTGCATTGTATGGTGTACATCGGCCGCAGCCCGGTTGCCCTGTCCGCCGGCCGCCGGATATGCTTTTTGCCTGAACGATTCACCCGACCGATCCGCCAGGAGAAACTGCATGTCCCTTCCCGAACAGGCCGCTGACGGCCCGGTGCTCTGCTGGCGCGAGGGCGCCATCGCCCATCTGCGCTTCAACCGTCCGCAGGCGCTCAACGCGATCGACCTGGACACCGCGGACGGCCTGCTGCAGGCCTGCGAGCGGATCGCCGGCGATCCGGCGGTGCGCGTCGTCTGGCTCTCCGGCGCGGGGCGGGCCTTCATGGCGGGCGGGGATCTGGCGGCGATGAAGCCGGACCCGGTGACGATCTGCACGGCACTGATCGCACGCGTGCATGCCTCCCTGCGCGTGCTTGCGCGTCTCGATGCGCCGGTCATCGCCAGCGTGCATGGCGCGGTCGCCGGCGGCGGGCTCGGCATCGTTCTCGGCGGGGCCGACCTGATCCTCGCCGCCGACAACACCCGCTTTGCCGTCGCCTATCCCCTGATCGGGGCCAGTTGTGATTGCGCGACGTCGTGGTCGCTGCCGCGCATCGTCGGCCTGCACCGGGCGCTGGAACTGGCCCTGCTTGGCGATCCGGTCGACGCGGCCGAAGCGCAGCGCCTGGGCCTGTGCAACCGGGTCGTGCCCGCGGCCGATCTCGACACCGAAGCACGCGCGCTGGCCGAGCGCCTGGCCAGCGGACCGACGCGCGCCTACGGGCGCCTGCGCCGGCTCATCCGCACGTCGCTGGAGAACAGCTTCGATGCCCAGCTCGATGCCGAGACCGCCGGTTTTTCCGAGTGTGCCGCGACGGAGGATTTCCGCGAGGGGATCGATGCCTTCCTCGGCAAACGCAAGCCGGTGTTTCGCGGCCGCTGAGGCGCGCAGGGAGCAGGCGCGGACACGCCACCGATGTCGTGCGCGACGCGCTGACCCGTCTTGTCAACCGTCGCACGCCGTCTGCCGGCGTGACGCAGCCGGCGGATCTGCGACCCGTTTCCGGCGCTTCTTTCGCCGTTCTCTTTCTCAGCGTTCCGGGTCGGAAAACCTTCCGGCCGACACCTGCTTCAGCGGCAGTTCGGTCGTGCGCTTGATCTCCTGCAGCACCACGCTCGACTCGACGTTGCGCACGCCGGGGACGCGCATCAGGCGATTCCACATGAAGTCGGAGAACGCGGCCAGATCGGTGGCGACGATGCGCAGCAGGTAGTCGTAGGGCCCGGTGACCGAATAGCACTCGAGCACCTCGGGCAGCAGCGCCACTTCCCGGTGGAAGTTCTCGTTCAGCGCTTCGCCGCTCTGCTCGATCGACACGCGGGTGTAGGCGATCACGGTGAGCCCGAGCCGGGCGGGCCGCAGCAGCGTCACGTGACGTTCGATGAAACCCGACTGTTCGAGCCGCTGCAGGCGGCGACTGACCTGCGAGGCTGACAGGTGTACCTGTTCGCCGAGCGCCGGATTGGTGATCCGGCTATCTTGCTGCAGTGCAGCAAGCAACTGCAGATCGATGCGATCCAGCGACATCGACGCTTCCCCCGCAATTCCGGTTTTATATGCACGGTCTGTGCGCAATGCTGCGCGAAGCACGTTCGATATGCGTGAATCATGCGGCATTTTCCGCTTAAGATTGTACGAAAATACTCTCGAGGAGATGGTGTGCGCCGGGTCGCTCCGGGCCGCGCGGCAGTGGATCATCCAGCATCCGCTGCCGGCATCGGTCGGGCGGTCGGCTCGTGGTGCCCGCCGATGCAGTCATGAACGCTTCCGATCTCGTTCTTCCGGCCCGCCGCCCCGCGCTGGCCGATTACCGTCTGTCCGACGCGGTGTGCGCCGGCAGCGGACACGTCTTCGTCACCGGTACGCAGGCGCTGGTGCGCATCCTGTTGATGCAGCGGGCGCTCGATGTCGCGCGCGGCCTGAAGAGCGCCGCGTTTGTCAGCGGCTATCGCGGCTCGCCACTGGGCGCCTACGACCAGCAGTTGTGGAAGCACCAGAAGCAGCTCGACCAGGCCGGCGTGCGCTTCCGGCCGGCCGTCAACGAGGAACTGGCGGCGACGGCGATCATCGGGTCGCAGCAGGTCGAGAGCGATCCCCGGCGCACGGTCGATGCCGTCTTCGGACTGTGGTACGGCAAGGGGCCGGGTGTCGACCGCGCCGGTGACGCGCTGAAGCACGGCAACGCCCGGGGCGCCTCGCCGAACGGCGGCGTCCTCGTCGTTGCCGGTGATGACCACGGCTGCGTCTCCTCGGGCTTCTCGCATCAGAGCGACTACGCGATGATGTCGTGGCGCATGCCGGTGCTCAGTCCGGCCAGCGTGTCCGAGCTGATCGAATTCGGCCTGTACGGCTGGGCGCTGTCACGCGCCAGCGGCGCCTGGGTGGGCATGAAGGCGATCTCGGAAGTCGTCGAGAGCGCGTCGACCGTCGATCTGGACGCCATCCTGTCCGGGGTGCCGGCGCCGGTGCCGGACGACTTTTTCGTCGACGATCGGGCGCTGGGCACGCGCTATCTGCGTCCCGACGAGATCCCGAGCCTGATGATCGAGGCACGCATGGCGATGCGTCTGGATGCCGTGCGCGCCTTCGCGCGCCTGCGCCCGATCGATCGCCTGCTGGTGGCCGCACCGCAGGCGCGGGTCGGCATCGTCACCTGCGGCAAGGCGCATGGCGACCTGCTCGAGGCCCTGCGCCGCATCGACGTGACGCTCGACGACCTCGAACGGGCCGGTGTGCGCCTGTACAAGGTCGGACTCGCCTGGCCACTCGAGCCGACGGGCGTGCTCGGTTTCGTGCACGGACTGAAGGAAGTCCTCGTCGTCGAGGAGAAGGGGCCGGTGGTCGAACAGCAGTTGCAGGCGCTGCTCTACAACGCACCCGCCGACGACCGGCCGTCGATCATCGGCAAGCGCATGGCGAACGGCGAGCCGCTGCTGTCCGAAGTCAACGAGCTGCGTCCGTCGCGGATCCTGCCGGTGCTCACGCAGTGGCTTGCACGCCACTGCCCGTCGCTCGACCGGCGCGATCGCGTCGCGGAGTTCACCGCCGCGCCGCTGCCGTCGAACGAAGCCGACAGCGTGCGCCGCATCCCCTATTTCTGCTCGGGCTGCCCGCACAACACGTCCACCCGCGTGCCCGAAGGTTCGCGCGCGCAGGCCGGCATCGGTTGCCACGGCATGGCGCTGTGGATGGATCGTGGCACCAGCGGCATGGTGCAGATGGGCGGCGAAGGCGCCGACTGGACGGCGCACGGCATGTTCACGGAAGAAGCGCACGTCTTCCAGAACGTGGGCGACGGCACCTATTTCCACTCCGGGTCGCTCGCCATCCGCCAGGCGGTCGCCGCCGGTTCGAACATCACCTACAAGATCCTGAACAATGACGCCGTGGCCATGACCGGCGGCCAGCATCCGGACGGCAAGGTGACGTCGGCATCGATTGCCAGCCAGGTGCGCGCCGAAGGCGTGGAGCGCATCGCCGTGGTGTCGAACGACCCCGAGCCGCATCGCAACAACGCGGCGGCGTTTCCGCCGGGAACGACCTTCCATCACCGGCTCGAACTCGATGCGGTCCAGCGCGAACTGCGCGACACGTCCGGGGTGACGGCACTCATCTACGATCAGACGTGCGCGGCCGAGCTGCGTCGTCGGCGCAAGCGCAACGAGGCGGTCGATCCGCCGCGGCGCGTCTTCATCAACGAGTCGGTGTGCGAGGGCTGCGGCGACTGCAACGAGAAATCGAACTGTCTGTCGGTGGTGCCAGTCGACACGCCGGACGGCCGCAAGCGGCAGATCGACCAGACCAGCTGCAACAAGGACTACCGCTGCACGGACGGTTTCTGCCCGAGCTGCGTTTCGGTCGACGGCGGTCGCGGGCGCCGGCGTGCATCGGCGTTCGACCGGGCGCAGTTCGACGCGCTCGTCGCCAATCTTCCGGATGCGCACCGGGCCGACTGGAGCGATCCCTACGATCTGCTCGTCACCGGCGTGGGCGGCACCGGCATCGTCACGGTCGGCGCCGTGATCGCGATGGCGGCGCATCTGGAAGGCCGCGAAGCCTCGGTGCTCGATTTCATGGGCTTTGCGCAAAAGGGCGGCAGCGTGCTCTCGCACGTGCGTCTGGCGCACACGCCCGAGGCATTGCACCAGGTACGCATCGACACCCAGCAGGCCGACGCGCTGCTGGCCTGCGATGCCGTGGTCGCCGCCAGCGCCGATGCGCTGCAGTCGGTCAGTCACGGACGCACGCGTCTCGTTGTCAACCGGCACGTGCTGCCGATGGCGATGCAGGTGACGCACCCCGACAAGCGTGTGCCGGTCGATGCGCTGCTGACCAAGCTGAAGCTGGCTGCCGGCGAGGAGCAGGTCGAGGTCTTCGATGCGCAGATGATGTCGCGCCGCGCGCTTGGCGACACGATGGGCGCCAACATCATGATGCTCGGCTACGCCTGGCAACAGGGGCTGGTGCCGGTGTCGGCGGCGGCCATCGAACGGGCGATCGAGCTCAACGGCGTGGCAATCGACAACAATCACCTGGCTTTCCGGATCGGCCGGGCGGCGGCACACGACCCGGCGGCGCTCGATGCGCTGCTGGCGGCGAGCAAGGCACCGAAGGCCCTGCCGGAGGAATCCTTTACCGAGATGCTCGAGCGCCTCGCGCGCCGTCTCACCGAGTATCAGGGGGCGGGCCATGCCGACCGGCTGCGCCGACTGGTCGCGCGCGTGCAGGCGGCCGAACAGGCGCTGCCCGATGGGGTCGGGGCAAACGGCGAACTGGCGACGATCGTCGCCCGCAATTTCGCCAAGCTGCTCGCCTACAAGGACGAGTATGAGGTCGCGCGCCTGTATTCCTCCGACGAATTCCGCCGTTCGCTCGAAGAGCAGTTCGAGGGGGACTACAAGCTCAGCGTGCAGCTCGCGCCACCGCTGCTGGCGCGCCGTGGCCCGGACGGGCTGCCGCAGAAAATGCGCTTTGGCGCCTGGGTCTTCCCGGTCTTCCGCGTGCTCGCCTCCTTGCGCGGACTGCGCGGGACACCGCTCGACATCTTCGGCTACACGCTCGAACGCCGCGTCGAGCGGGCGCTGTCGGCCGACTACGAAGGACTGGTCGACGCCCTGCTCGAGCGGCTCGACGCCGATACGCATGCGTCGGCATGCGCGCTGGCCGATGCCGCCGACGAGATCCGCGGCTATGGCCACGTCAAGATGCGCCGTCTGGTGCAAGTGAAGCGGCGAGAGTGGGCGCTTGCTCGCGGAATGGGCTTCGAGGCGCCGGCATCGGCGGTCGTGCGCCGCGCAGTCGAGGAAACCGAGGCGGATGCCCGACGGCGGGCGCAGGAACAGGCGCCGAAGCCGAAGGGCGGAGCGGCACTGGCCACCAGCGGCGTCGTTGCCGTCGAACGGCTGCACTGAAGGGCAGGCCCGGCGTGCCGGGCGGCCGGTCAACCGCGCATGCAACGAGTGCGGCGCGAGTGCGGCACGGGTGGCGCGGGCAGCATTGCCGTGCAGTGAAAGCTGCACGGACGACATGGGTCTTGCGCGATTGAGGCAGAATTTCGCGAACCATGCGCAATGACAAGCCTGCCACACGGATCGTCAGCGCCGGCCGCACCGGACTGACGTCGTTCACGGCCGCCAGCGTCGGCGTGCATCGCGCGTCGACGGTGCTCTTCGATACGCTCGCGGAGACGACGGCGGCCGGCGAGGCGGTTGCCGCCGGCACGCGCGGCGTAACCACCTACGGCACGGTCGGCACGCCGACGACGATGGCGCTGATGGATGCGCTGTGCGAGATCGAGGGCGCCGGACACGCGGTGCGCGCGAGCCTGATGTCATCCGGGCTCGGCGCGATCACCACGCTGCTGCTCGCCGTGCTCGAACCCGGAGACCATCTGCTCGTCACCGATTCGGCCTACGGGCCGACGCGCAGTTTCTGCGACGGCCTGCTGGCGCGGATGGGCATCGCGACAACGTACTTCGACCCGGCGATCGGCGCCGGAATCGAGCACCTGCTGCGACCGGAAACGAAGCTCATCTGGCTCGAAAGCCCGGGCAGCTACACCTTCGAAATCCAGGATGTACCCGCGATCTGCGCACTGGCACGCCGTCACGGCGTGTTGACGATGATCGACAACACCTGGGCTTCGCCGGTGTTCGCGCGCCCGTTCGACTGGGGCGTCGATGCATCGATGATCGCGCTGACCAAATACTGGGGCGGTCATTCCGACGTCGTGCTGGGCGCGGCCGTCGTGCGCGAAGCCCTGTGGCCGAAACTGTGGACGGCCGTACGCCAGCTCGGCCAGTGCGCCGGCGGGGACGATGCCTGGCTCGTCCTGCGCGGCCTGCGCAGCGTCGATGCGCGCATGCGCCGCCACGAGGCCGGCGCGCTGGCCGTTGCGCACTGGCTGCAGACCCGCCCCGAAGTGGCGCGCGTGCTGCATCCGGCGCTGGC
>DAIUFU010000064.1:0-10699 GCA_036844405.1 Burkholderiaceae bacterium
GTAAACCCTGATAACGGTGATGTCGCCATCAACTCGGCATCCGGCGGGATCGACTTCAACCGCGTCCCTGAGCCGGGAATGTTGTCCCTGCTTGGCCTCGGACTGGCTGGCATCGGACTGGGCGCCCGCCGCCGCAAGGCAGCCTGAGGAATCTGGCCTCGGCAGAAAAAAGCTCCTTCGGGAGCTTTTTTTTTGCCGACAGCAAAGCCCTGCTGGCGGATCACACCGCACGACGCAAGGTCTCGGGCAAAGGCACCCGAAGGAACCGCAGCGCCGGCAGCACCGACGCCGCGGTCGCCGAAACGACCCCGATCGCAAACGCCTGCGCCATCGCCAACCCGGTAAGGGTGACGCGGGCGGTATACCCGGACTCCATATTCGGCGGCGGCGGCATTGGAATCCCGACCGCCGAGATCAGCCAGGCGGCGAGCACCGCCGCCAGCAGCCCGATCAGCGCGCCGGCCACGCCCAGCAGGAAGCCTTCGATCACGATCAGCTTCACCACCTGGGCGCCGCGGTTGCCCAGCACGCGCATGGTGCCGAACTCGGCCGTGCGCTCGAACACCGTCATGTTCAGGCTGTTCAGCACGCTCATTATGACGAGCAGGAGTGCGATCACCTGCAGGAAGCCGAACTGGCGCTCGTACATCAGGCGCGTGTTGGTGTAAAAATCTGACAGCTCGTACCACGGCACCGCTTCGAGCGATGCTGCGTCAAGCCCCGCCCGCAGCCGAACGAGCGCCGCGCGCATATCGGACGTGCGCTGCAGCTGCACGACGAGCGCGTTCACCGCGTCGGTCTGCACCAGCTCCTGCGCCGCTGCCAGCGGCATGCGTATCGCCCGGTCGTCGTAGTCCTTGGCAAAACTGCGAAAGACGCCGAGCACGTCCAGGTCGAGCAGGTTTAGCGAACCGTCAAGCGTGGGCGCGGTTACGCTTACGGTATCGCCAGGGTGCGCTTTGAGCGCCTTGGCAACGCCCTCGCCCAGGAGCACGCCAAAATCATCGGCGTCGCGCAGCGTCCGGCCCTCGAGCATTTGCAGCAGGGTGCCCAGCCGCGCCTCGGGGTCCGGCTCGATACCCTGCGCCTCGATCGCCAGCTCCGCACCGTTGAAGGCCAGCACGCCTGAAAAAGACAGCCGGCCCATCACTTCCCGCACGCCGTCGCCGGCGGCGATGTCGCGCTTGAGCGCGCCCGCCTCGGCAATCAGAAAATCCTGCGGCGAGCCGCTGCCGCCCTCCCGAAAACCCTGTCTGAGCACCTGAATGTGGCCGAGCTGCCCGCTGATCGTCGCCTCGCCGAGCTGCTCGAACACGTCCTGGATGAAACCGGCGGCCAGCACCAGCCCGATGACGCCTACGGCAATCGTGCCGACGCCGAACAAGCTGCGGCGCAGGTTGCGCACGAGGTTGCGCCAAGCCAGCCGCAGCAGCAGGATGAAAGGCACGGCGCAGCTTCCGTCCGGTCAGCGGCCGACGCGCAGCGCGTCGACGATGTTCAGGCGCGAGGCGCGCAGGGCCGGCAGCAGCGAGGCCACGACCGACGTCACCACCGCCAGCGCGAGCGCCAGCGCGCCGATGGCCGGCGTGAAAGCGATCTGCGCAATGAAACCGCGCGCCATGCCCGGCGGCGGCGGCATCGGGATGCCGATCCGGCTGATCACGAACGCCAGCGCCCAGCCCAGCAGCACGCCGGCCAGTCCACACGCCAGACCCAGCAGCAGGCCCTCGCCGACGAAGATACGCGCCACCGAGGCGCGCGTTCGTCCGAGCGCCATCATCGTGCCGATCTCGGAAGTACGCTCCATCACGTTGCGCGCCAGCGTATTGCTGACCGACAGCAGGACGATGGCGACGATGACCGCGCGCACGATCGCCAGCTGGCTGGAAAAAAGCTCCACCGTCTTGTTGTAGAAATCAGCCAGGTCGTACCAGGCTTTGACCTGCACGCCGCCGTCGGCCACGGCAGGGCCGAGCGCCTGGCGAAGCGCGGCCACGGCGGCGGCCGTGTCCGCCGTGCGCGGCAGCACGCCGACGTAGCGGGAGACGTCCTCTTCGCGCAGCAGCGCCTGCGCCGTTTGCAGCGGCAGGCGCAGCGCCCGGTCGTCATAGGCCTTGGTCGAGGTGTGGAAGATTCCGGCCACCGGCGCGTCGATCGCGTTGACACCGCCCGCGGGGGTCGTGACCAGCAACGCCACGACGTCACCGACTCCGGCACCAAGGTTCTTCGCCAGCCCCTCGCCCAGCAGCAGCGCGCGCTCGCCGTCGCTCGCGAGCGCCTGCCCCTGATCGATCACGAGCTGGCTCGCCAGCGTTCGTTCACGCTGCGGCTCCACGCCCTCGCCAATGAACGAGATCGTGCGTTCGCCGTGACTGGCCAAGCCAACGAACGACAGCTTCGCCGCCACCGCGGTTCCCGGCCAGGCACCGAGCGCGTCTTCGATTTCAGGGCGCAATGCGGGCGGCAGGGTCCGGCCCGCGGATCTGCCAGCCTCGACCGGAACGACCTGGAAATGTCCGAGATTCGAATAAATGATCGATTCCCGGAACTGCACGAAAATCTGCTCGATGAAACCGTCGGCGAGAATCAGCGCCACCGTGCCGAAGACGATCGCCAGCCCGGCCATCGACCAGCGCTGCGGCTCGCGCAGGAAGGCGAGCCAGAACTTCAGCCGGTCCGTCATCGCGCCGCTTCGGCCGCCGCCATCCCGCGGTAGCGCAGGCGCACGATCGCCATCAGCAGACGCTGCACCGGATTGCGGTTCCCGCCCGGGCGCCAGGTGCGCACGTAGCGGTTGCGGTAGGCGTCGAACTGCAGGCACCAGGGCGCGGCCAGCACGCGGCCGCGCCCGAGCAGAATCTTCAGCGCCTCGACGCCGGCGATGCCTGAACAGAGCTGACAGGACATGCCGGTCGACGGCCCACGGTGGCTCGACAGGCTGACGGCCGACGGGTCCACCAGATAGGTGCTCTGCAGAAACGCCGGCGACAGGCCGACGAGGAAACGCACCGAGCGCTCCAGCTCGTCGCAGCCGTCCCAGCGGAAATACTGCTCGAAACTCATTTTTCCGGGCAGAAAAACGAGTAGCGACGCGCCCATGCCGATCGGCGCCACGGTGATCGCCGGAATGCCGCGTTCGGTGCACGCGTCGAAAACCCGCTTGCGCGCGTCGAACGCAAAGAAATCGAGACCGTCGACGTACAGATCGACGTCGTTCAGAAATGCGTCGACATTGGCTGCCGTCATTCCGTCATCGAACCGGCGCAGATCGATCTCGGGATTGACCGCACGAGCCATGCGCGCCAGCACGCCGATTTTCGGCTGTTCGAGCGAACTCATCATCGCGCCGGCCTGGCGATTGAAATTCGCCAGTGCAAAGCAATCGAAATCGGCGATCGAGAAGGCGCCGATGCCCAGGCGCGCCAGCGTGAGCAGATGCGAGCCGCCGACGCCGCCCAGACCGGCGATCGCCACCCGCTTGCCGCGCAATGTCTGCTGCTCGGCGCCGGTCACCCAGCCGATATTGCGCGAGAAAGCCTCTTCGTAGGAAAACGGCAGCATGAAGAACGGCGCAAACGCGTCCAGTGGCGGCGCGGCAGACGATCGGGGACGGAGACAGCCGCGCCGGCCCGCACCGTCTCGCCCGCGCTGTCGTTTCCACTGTACCGCAATGCCGATCGGAGGCGTCCCGGGCGCGAGCGGGACAGCCGCCGCCCGGTCGGCACGCCGTTACGGCCGGTCGGGCGCTTTACAAGAATCGGCGCAGCCGTGCCGAAGACGACCGCACCCCCCATCAACCATCGTCGCGGCTCCCGCAGAAGAGCGGGCCAGAATTTCTGCCTGCACATCCGATCGCAGTTTCAGCACATTCCTCGCTACACTTGTGCACCATGCCTTGATCTTGCGCGCGCCAGAATGCATGTACTGCTTTGTCCTCGACGCCTCTGCCATGGCCTCCGGCGAACCTGACGACATGCGTCCCGACGAGCGGCAAGCCCGGTCGCCGGCAGACTACGACGCGCCGGATTTTCTGACCGTCGTTTACCAGCGCGTTTTCCAGTTGCTCGACTGGCGCTGGCCAAGTGAAAAGGGGTCTGACCCTGAGGTATCCCCAGGCGGTGGTTACGATGAGGTCGCGTGATCCCTTCCCGACTCGATGATCCTTCCACGCGCGACGCCGAAGACGTCGCGCGGATGCTTCAGGCCGATCCGGAGAACGGCCTGGGCACGAGCGAGGCGCTGCGACGCCTCGCGCGCGACGGCGCGAACGAGTTGCGCGCGGCACGACCGATACCGCGCTGGCGGCGCATCCTCACGCAGTTCCAGGATCCGTTGGTCTATCTGTTGCTGGGCGCGATCGTCATCTCGCTCGTCGCCTGGTTGATCGAGGGCCGCGATGGCTGGCCGGTCGATGCGATCGTGATCGGCCTGATCGTGCTGCTCAACGCCATGCTGGGCTACGCGCAGGAAGCCAAGGCGCGCAACGCGGTCGCCGCGCTGTCGCGAATGACCGCCGTCACGTCGTCCGTGCTGCGCGATGGCGAGCTGCAGCGGATCCCGAGTACGCAACTGGTGCGCGGCGACCTGCTCGTGCTCGGCGAAGGCGACGCCGTCGGCGCCGATGCACGCCTGATCGAGGCGGCCGCGTTGCGCGTGCAGGAGTCCTCGCTTACCGGCGAGAGCGAAGCCGTATCGAAGGACGCCGACACCCTGCCGGCACCGGCGGCGCTCGGCGACCGATTCGACATGGTCTTCAAGGGCACGGCCGTCGTGCAGGGCACCGGCCGCGCGGTCGTCACCGCTACCGGCATGTCGACCCAGATGGGTGCAATCGCCGGGATGCTCGACGCGACCGAGGAAGAGCCGACGCCGCTGCAGAAGGAGGTCGCGCGGATCGGGCGCGTGCTCGGCATTGCCGTCGTCGTCATTGCGCTGATCGTCGTCGCGACGGTGTTCCTCGTCTTCGACGTGCGCGGCGTCGACGACACCATCAACGTGCTGCTGCTCGGCGTATCGCTGGCCGTGGCCGCGGTTCCCGAAGGGCTGCCGGCGATCCTGTCGGTGGTGCTCGCGCTCGGCGTGCAGCGCATGGCGACGCACAACGCGATCGTCAAGAACCTGTCGTCGGTAGAGACGCTGGGCTCGGCATCGGTGATCTGCTCCGACAAGACGGGCACGTTGACGCGCTCGGAGATGACGATCGAGCGGCTCGTCACCGCATCGGGTACGGCGCACGTCACCGGCGTCGGCTACGCCCCGCAGGGCGCGGTCGAGGTCGAAGGCGCGGCGCTGCGCGACGAAGCGCAACGTGCAGAGGCGATCCTCGTGCTGAGCGGCGGCAGCCTGGCCAGCAACGCGCAGCTGCAGCAGGCGGACGACGGCGCCTGGGAGATCCAGGGTGATCCGACCGAGGCTGCCTTCCTGGTCGCCGAACGCAAGCTCGGCGTGCACGAGCGGCGCGAGCGGCGTTTCGACCGCGTCGGCGAGATTCCGTTCACCTCCGAACGAAAGATGATGTCGACGATCGACGTCGACCACGAGCACGATGACGAGCGCGTGCTGATCGCGAAGGGCGCGCCCGACGTGCTGCTCGAACGCTGCACGCGCACGCGCGTCGGGATGGAGCTGGTGCCGCTCGACGACGAGCTGCGCCGCCGCATCCGGGAAGATGTCGACGCGCTGACCGACGACGCGCTGCGTACGCTTGCGGTGGCCTATCGGCCGCTACGCGACGACGAGGATATCGATCCGCAGAACGCCGCGCAGCTCGAACGGGAGCTGATCTTCGCCGGCACCGTCGGCATCATCGACCCGCCGCGCGAGGAGGCGGCGCAGGCGATTGCCGAGGCGCATCGTGCCGGCATCCGCGTGATCATGATCACCGGCGACCATCCGCGCACGGCGGCGCGCATCGCGGCCGACCTCGGCATCGTCGAAAGCGGCGCCGCGGCACTGACCGGAACCCAGCTCGACGAGCTCGACGACGCGGGTTTCGCCGAAGCGGTCCGCACGACCTCGGTGTTCGCACGCGTGGCGCCGGCGCACAAGCTGCGCATCGTCGACGCGCTACAGGCCGACGGCAGCATCGTTGCGATGACGGGTGACGGCGTCAACGACGCGCCGGCGCTGAAGTCGGCCGACATCGGCGTCGCGATGGGCATCGCCGGCACCGAGGTCACGAAGGAAGCCGCGCGGATGATTCTCGCCGACGACAACTTCGCGACCATCGTGCAGGCCGTGCGCGAAGGGCGCGCGATCTTCGACAACATCCGCAAGTTCCTGCGCTACCTGTTGTCGTCGAACATGGGCGAGGTGCTCACCGTGTTCTTCGGCGTCGTGCTGGCCGGCGTGATCGGGCTCAGTGCACCCGACTCCGGCGGCGCCGTTGTGCTGCCGCTGCTGGCCACGCAGATTCTGTGGATCAACCTCGTCACCGACTCCGGACCGGCGCTGGCGATGGGCGTCGATCCGGAAACCGAAGATGTAATGGCGCGCAAGCCGCGCCCGCCGCACGAGCGGGTCATCGATCGCCGGATGTGGGCCTCGGTGATCCGCAACGGCGTGGTGATGGCGGCTGCCACGCTGGCGACGCTCGATCTGTACCTGCCAGGCGGGCTGATCGAAGGCACGCACGATCTCGCCAACGCGCGCACCGCGGCGTTCACGACGCTGGTCTTCGCTCAGCTGTTCAACTGCTTCAATTCGCGCTCCGAGTCGGGGAGCGCGTTCCGCCACCTGTTCGTCAATCGGTGGCTTTGGGGCGCGATCGCGCTGTCGGCGGTGCTGCAGGTGGCCGTCGTGCACGTCGGCGTCCTGAACATCGCCTTCGGCACGGTGCCGCTGTCGCTCGACCAGTGGCTGGTCTGCGTCGCGATGGCGAGCGCGGTGTTGTGGTTCGACGAGCTCCGCAAACTACTGGCGCGGGGGTTCCGATGATAGGCGTGCGCCGGCCCGACCCGTTCGATAAGGGTTGCCGCGCAGGGGCGGGGCTGACTTGCTCAGAGAGACCAGTTCACGAGCTTGAGCGCTTCCACCCGCTCGAACTCGCGCACGTTGTTTGAAACGAGGGCAAGCCCTTCGCTGCGTGCATGAGCTGCGATGTGCAGGTCGTTGACACCGATCGTGCAGCCTTTCCGCTCGAGCGTCGCACGAATGTTTCCGTAGTGCATCGCGGCCTTTGGGCCGTAGGTGAGCACCTCGAGACGACTGGAGAAGTCCTCTACGGCGGCCAGCGACTTTGCCGGCGCGTTGCTTTTTTCTGCGCCGTGCAGAAGCTCGGCCAGGGTGATCGACGAGACCGCCATGAAACCGGCGTTGCGGTTGAAGGTCTCCAGTGCCGAGATCGGCCTTCTCTTGATCACGTAGATCACGATGTTCGTGTCGAGCAGATAGCGCAGCATCACAAAGGCTCGCGCTCCGGTTGGTGCTGCGAGGCGCGCTCATTCATGAAGTCGTCAGCGGGTTCCGGCCCGTCGATGAAGAAGCTGTCCCATCGGTGGCCGACGGGCGAGATGATCCGCTCCGCCCCGCGTGCGCGGATTTCGACGCGTGTGACGTGATCGGGAAGACGCAACTCCGCGGGGAGTCGGACCGCCTGGCTGCGATTGTTCATGAAGACTGTGCCGGTCTTTGTCATGATGAGTACTTCTGAATGGCATATACGCTCAGTATATGCCATTGCCGACGGAGGACGACATGTATTCTGATTCGATGGATCGCGTACTCGTCACCAGCCGTCCGCCGATGCTCTACGCGCGCAGCCTCGCCCTCGCCCGAGCCGCGTTGCTCGTGCTCCTCGCGGGCTGCGCCACTTCCGCGTTCGCGTGGAGCAATCATGCGCTGAACACCTGGGCGGCGCTGAAGGACGTTCCCGAATTCGCGCGCCTGGAACCCGTGCGCGTCGAGTCGCTCGATTCCTTTCTCGCAGCGCAGGCGCCCGCGCTCGAAGCGGTGCTCGACGCGCAGGAGGCATGGGCGCGCGAGCACGTGCCGACCTACCCGCCGCGCCCCGACGCGCTGCGCTTCGTCGCCGCCGGCGCGCAGACGCCGGAGGAGCTGCGCCGGCGCTTCGTCGCAGCCATCCGGATCGCTCCCGATGCGCGGCTCGCGTTGTTCCTCAAGCCGAGTACCGCGGACGAGGCCGGCGACCGGCCCGTCCTTGCGCGCAACCGGGTGAGCACGCTGGCCGATGACGAAGGCGAAGATGTCGCCGGTGCATCGCCGTTCGTTGCGTTGCGCGAAGGCGAGGCGGTGTCGCCGCTGGCCGTCGTCGCGGCCGCATCCGACGAGCCTGATTACGGGCTCGACATCGGCGTCTGGGAAGACAACGATACCGCGCATGGCGACTCATACGGCTTCGGCAGGCAGCCTTTCGGCAATCCCGCTCTCGACTTCGGAACGCAGGCGCCGTTCCACATGGGCTTCTACGACGAGTCGCGGATCATCTACGCAGCCGCCGGCTTCCTGAAGCGCACCTATCCCGAATACCGGATCCACCTGTACCGCAGGCTCGCGCTGCACGCGTTCCGTAGCGGCCACGATTACTGGGGCTGGCGCTTCGCGGGTTGGGCGATGCACTACATCCAGGACCTCGCGCAGCCGTACCACGCGCGCGTGCTGCCGGGCTTGAGCACGCTGCGCATGCTGTGGATCAACGCGCTCGACATCGCCGGCTGGCCCGACGCAAAGAACCGCGCGATCACGCTCGTGTCGAACCGGCACCTGGCGCTCGAGAACTTCCAGCGAACGGCGCTGGTCGCTGAGCACCTCGATGCCGAGGACGATGCGCCGCTGCTGCGCGCGCTCGCGGGCGGCGACAACGGCCGTGCGCCTGTGGGGTCCGGCGACACTACCGCAGCGCCGGCGTCATCGCTCTTCGGCGAGAACGATCCGCGCACGCTCGTTGCACGACGTGCAGCGCAGGCCGCCGATGCACTGGACCACGCCGTCGCCACCGCGTTGCCCACCCAGTACGTCGATGACCCCGGCTTCGAGTTCGGTGTCGACGCGCGCGGAATCGACCTGAATGCGCGTCTTGCCGAAACGGCCCCGGCCGCGCACGAAGCGATGGTCCGTGCGCTCGTTCCGCTGATGCGCGAGTTGGGCGCACATACGCGCGCCTTCGTGCGCACGATGCTGGCTGGCGGCGCTATGCAACGCCCATGAGGCAGCGCCCGTGAGCCGTCACCGCATGTACGCGTAGCCCTCGTTCTGCAGCCGCACGATCTCGGCGTCGGCCATCGGCACCATCTGTGCGAAGCCGTGGATGTCCGACGGCAAATAGCCGCGCATCGCCGCGTCGGCGCGGCATACGCGGAACTCGATCGGGCCGCTCTTCGTCAGGCTCTGCGCCCGCTCCATCACCGTGCGATAGCGCTCGAAGTCGCGGATGCCGAACAGCGGGATCGCGCCGCCGTGCACGACGACGACGATCGACGACGCGAAGGGGTCGGCTTCCCAGACCTTGTTCAGGTAGCTGACGCGGTCGAGCACGCGAGCGAGCGCGGCCGCGTCGGCGGCGTCGACGTCGTAGACGACTTTCGCGGGCGCATAGCTGCGCTCGATTTCCTCGGCGCCGCCCCACGGCGCAGTCGCCTGGGCGGCAACGCCGAGCGGCGCGAGCAGGAGCAGGGCGCCAAGCTTTCGGCGTCGGACAGATGGCGGGGCGGCCGCATGGTGATGGGCGCGCGTACTCATGCGTCGACTTGTACCGATCCGGGCGATCGAGTCAAGCGCAGCGCTCGAACTCGTGCACGTTCGTGCGTAGGATGCTGGTCGGCCGTGGCGCCAGGCCGAGCGCCTCGATCCGGAAACCACGTGAGAATCGAACTGACGACCTGCGCTTCCCCGAAGGAAAACCTCACCGTGCTGGTCGCCGGCCATCGCCCGGACCGGTTGCCTGGCGACGAAGCCGAACGAGCCCTGGTGCGTGGCCTTTTGCGCGCCGCGTTGCGCGGCCTGCGCGATGCGGCGCACGAACAGAACGTTGGCGTGCGCGTCGTCACCGGAACGGCGGACGGCTGCGATGCCTGGGCTGTCCAGGAGGCGCACGAACTGGGCATCGAATGCCGCGTCGTCGGTGCCAATGCCGCATCGGCCGCCCGGCCGGCCCGCGCCGGTGCGATCACGCACGTCTGGCTGGGAGACGGCAGCACCCGAACCGTGCCGGAGGGGTGGTTCGCGGCGACCGACGAAGCCAAGCTCGCGGCGGCCGACCTATTGCTGGTGGTGTGGGACGGCCAGGCGCCGCGCGGATTCAGCGGGGGTTCGGTCCGGCTGGTGATCGAGGCGTTGCGACGCGGTCAGCCGGTGATCTGGCTCGATGCGAACGATGCGCGAACGGGCCGCGTTCTGCTCCGCGGCCCCCTGCCCACGGCGCGCGTCGCCCTGCTCGATGCCGACGAGACGAACGTCACGCGGTTGACGGCCGATTTCACCGAGCTGCTCGACGGCCGCGCGGTGGCGCCGGAAGACCTTTCCGAGGCGCCCGACGCCCGGGGTCGCGAAGAGGCGGTCGGAGCGTTCCTGGCCGCGCGCTTCGCCGGGTTGATACGACGATTGACCCGGCCGCGGGCGGCGGAAGGCTTCGACCAACTGGTGTCCCAATGGGATCCGGAGGATCGCAAGGTGCGCGCCGGTCGTTTCTTCCGTCGCTTCCTGTCCCTGTTCGGCTATCCGGGGCGTGAAGGCGGCCGGGTGC
>DAIUFU010000064.1:10709-12124 GCA_036844405.1 Burkholderiaceae bacterium
GCCGGGTGCTGACGGCCGGGCGCGGGCCGCAGCGCTTCGGCGACGGCAGCCGGCTCGCATCGCGAACCTGGACGCGTTTCGACGAGGTCGACCGCGCCGCAACGCATGCCGCGCTCAGCCATCGCGACCAGATCGTGGCGCTGCACGTGCTGGCGGCGTTGGCGGTGGTCTGCGCGGTGGCCGGCGCGATCCGGCTGTTCGGAGGGAGTGCGCTATGGGCGCTGGCGGAGTTCGCCGTGCTGGTCCGCATCGTCTGGCTGGTGGTGCGGGAGAAGCGGCGGAAGGTTCCGGTGCATCGCGCCTGGCTGCTGCTCAGGCAGGCGGCCGAGGCGCTGCGCCTGCAGGCGTTGCTGCGCCCCTTTCTCGCCAGCCTGCCGGCGCTCGAGCGCAGCCATTGGCGGGGCGAACCCGGCCGGACGCATCCTCCGGACGACCGCAGCGGCGAGGGCGACCGAACGGAGGAGGACGACCGGGCCGTCGGACACGGCATGCAGCTCGTCAGTCCCCAGACCTGGTGGGCGTCGCGCAGCGTGCGCGACACCGGGCCGCTGGCGAACACGGCCGAGGGCGACTACGTCGTGCATGCGCGCTTCGACGAGCTCGTCGGCACGCTGCGCAGCCTGATTGAAGACCAGCGCGACTACCATGCTCGAACCCATGAGCGCTGGCACAGGCTGCATCACGGGCTGGAGAGAGCGATGCTGTGGATCTTCGTCCTCGTGTCGGCGACGGTGCTGTCACACCTTTTTGCTCTCGGCGTGCAGTTCCTGGAGAACCACGGCCAGGCACTGCCCCATGCGCTGACCGGGGTCGCTCACTGGCTGCACGAACAGCGATGGCTCCTGCTGATCACCGCCGCAGGCCCGGCGTTCGCGGCCTGCCTGCACGGCATCGGCGGCAAGCTCGAGATCCGGCACGTGGCCGAGCAGTCGGGTGCGATGCGGCATCGCCTGGACGACTATCGCGAAGCGCTCGATCAACTGGAGCGGCAGGGCGGCGACGACCGGTTCATGGCTTTGCGCGCGCTGGCGATCCAGGTGGCCAGCGCGATGTACGCCGAGCACGAAACCTGGTTTACGCTGTTGCGCGGCAACGAGGTCGAGATTCCTGCATGATCGTCGTCGATCTCGCTGCACATCCCGACGCCTTTCGGGCGCACTCGAAGCCGCTGGTAGTCAGTGCACGCTTCGCTATGGCGCCCGGTACGATCGAAACGCTGGAAGGAACGGTTCGGTATTCCGCCGGCGATGCCATCGTCACCGGCGTCGCCGGCGAAAACTGGCCGGTGCCGCGTGCGCGCTTCCTGGCCGGTTACGACCCCCTCGCGCCGACCGCGGCGGGGAAGGACGGCCGCTATGCCAGGCGTCCCCGGGCCGTGCTCGCGTTGCGGCTCGCCGAAGCCTGCGACGTGATCC
>DAIUFU010000065.1:0-6348 GCA_036844405.1 Burkholderiaceae bacterium
GCGACCCGTCGCGGCGCGGGGAACTGGCCTCGGCAGCCGCCAGCCTGCGGATGATCGCAGGCGTGCTCGACCTGCCCGGTCATGCGCAGGCGGCGGCCGCGGCCCGTCATGCCGCCGAACAGGTCGATGGCTTCGCTGCTGCCGCCGAGGCTCCGCCCAGCGATGTCTGCCGTGTGCTGGCCGACAACGTCGGTGCCCTCGGGTTCTTTGTCGAGGGCCTGGCCCAGCCCGGTTCACGCGCCGTGAATTTTGCTTTCGACGATGCGCAGGGACGCTTCCAGGTTTCATTCCAGGGCACGGACGACGATGCCGGGGCCGCGTTGTCGCCGCAGTGGTCCAGCACGCTCGAAAAAACGGTGTCGCCGCTGTTGCGACATGTGCGGCAGGCGATGGAATTCGTCGATGCCTGCGCGCGTCGGCCGGACCATCCGGAGGCACGACGGGCCTTGCGGCGCGCACTGGCGAGGATCCGCGATGACGCGCATTTCGCCGGAGATACCGAATCGATGCTGCGTGCGGAGGCGGCCATCGACTGTCTCGAGGGATTGCAGGGTGCCATTCCCGAGGACGTGCTCGCCGAGATCCGGCAACGCGTGGCGCAACTGGTCGCCGGCGTCCGGCCGGCGGACGAGGGCCCGGCCGCGGAGCCCGACGTTTCCGGGGTGCCTGACGGAATGGCCGGGACAGCGGATCACGGTCCCTCGGTTGATGAGCGCGAGGATATCGGCGACGTCGTTTCTCGCGATGCCGTGGATCGCAAGGATCAGGTCACTCCCGAGCCGTCCGGAGACTCCGGGGAGCGCGACGAAGAACTGGTCGGGATTTTTCTGGGGGAAGCCGGCGAAACGCTGGTGGCCATTGCGCAGGCCAACGCCGCCGGATGGGCGGATGCCGGTCGGCAGGCCCGGCCCGATGCCGGCGCGAGTGAATCGCTGACGCAGATCCGGCGCGGTTTTCACACACTCAAGGGGTCGAGCCGGATGGTCGGGCTCGAATCCTTCGGTGCGGCGGCCTGGGCGATGGAGCAGTTGCTGAACCGTCGGCTGGCCGGTGAAGTCATTCGTGCCGGCGCGGATCCGCTCGCGGCCGATCAGGCGCTGTCGGCGCTGATCGATACGGTTTCGGCGTCGTTCACCCGCTGGCTGCAGGCCTTGCTTGTCGACGTTTCGGTGAGCATCGATCCGCAGCCGGTACTGGCGGCTGTGGATGCTTTTTGTGACGGCGGTGCCGAAGCGGACGGGATCGACGCCGAAGTGGACGTGATCGATACCGAAGCAGACGGGATCGACACCGAACCGGACAGCGACGGTGCCGTGCACGGCGATGCTGTCATCCGGGTGGGCGATCGCGCCATCGAGCGCCGTCTGTACGAGATTTTCCTGACCGAAGCCGATGATCTGCTGGCGACGCTGACTGCCGATCTGGATGAATGGCGCCGGCACCCGCAGCAGGGCATGCGGCTCGAGGCGCAACGCGCCATGCACTCGCTGCGCGGCAGCGCGGCACTCGTGCAACTGGGCGAAGTGCACGAAATTGCCGGATCGCTCGAACAGTTCCTGATGACCTGGCCGGCACGCTCCGATCGGCCGGCGGGTCCGGAACTCGACGAATACGCGTACGTTCTCGAGCGCCTTCGCGCGCTGCTGCACCGGTTTGCCGCAGGCACCATCCCGGCGGCCGAGCCGGAGACGAGCGCTCGCGCCCATGCGTTGGCGCGTGGAACCCTGTTGGTGCATGGAACCCCGTTGGCGCACGGAGTCCCGGCCGTGGCCGCGGCGGATCCGCGTGTCGTGCCGGCCGCGCAGCCCGTCCAGGGCGGGGCCGGGCAGGCCGAGGCACTCGACCTCGACCTGTTGCCGGTCTTCGTCGAGGAGGCCGTCGATCATCTGCCCCGGATCGGCGCGAACCTGCGCGCCTGGCAGGCCGAACCGCAGGATCGTGCCCTCGTGCAGAGCCTGATGCGTGACCTGCACACTCTCAAGGGCAGCGCCCGGATGGCCGGGGCGATGCAGCTCGGCCAGCGTCTGCACGAAATGGAAACGCGGCTCGAGACCGCCAGCGCTCTCAGCCGGGTGCCGGAGATCCTGATCGACGAACTGATCGCCGAATATGATCAGGTAGCCGAAATGTTCGAAGTCCTCCGGGATCCGTCGGCGCTGCTCGACGACCGGCAGGACGGCGCCCATTCCGGCGCGCAGGCCGATGCCGCGACCGATCCGGCGCAGGATCCGCCGCCTGTCGCCAGCGACTCGGACAAGAGCGAACGGGAAGATGCCTCGGTCGGGCACGCAGATGCCATCTCGGCCGGCGTTGCCGGTGATGACGCGGCGGATCGGGCCGGCACGGCTTCGTCCGACACCGGTGCACGGCCGATCGAGACGGAACGGCCGACTCCCGCTCCCGCGCAGGCGCCGGATGTCCCCGTGCCAGTGGCTGCGGACGCGCCATCGGCTGCTCCGGTCGCTCGCATGCCCGCCCGCCCGGCCGGGCCGGTGCCGCTGGTGCGTGTGCGTGCCGATCTGCTCGAGCACTCGGTGAACGGCTCGGGCGAGATATCGATCGCCCGCGCCCGGATCGACAACGAACTGGGCGGGCTGCGCCAGTCCCTGCTGGATCTGACGGAGAACGTCGCGCGTCTGCGCGCGCACCTGCGCGAGGTCGAAATCCAGGCCGAGTCGCGTATCCAGGCGCGCTTCACGAACCACGGCGGAACGGATCGCGCCGGTGTGCCGGACCCGGGTGCCGATTTCGATCCACTCGAATTCGACCGCTATACGAGGTTTCAGGAACTCACGCGCATGCTGGCCGAGTCGGTCGGCGATGTGGCGACCGTGCAGGCCAACGCGATGCGCAGCCTGGACACCGTGTCGCAGGAAACCGATCGCCAGTCGCAACTGCTGCGCGACCTGCAGCAGAACCTGATGCGCATGCGGATGGTCCAGTTCGGCACGATTTCCGATCGTCTGTACCGTGTCGTGCGCCAGGCGGCGAAGGAACTCGGCAAGCGCGTCGCGCTCGACGTACGCGGCGCCATGACCGAAATCGATCGCGGTGTGCTCGAACGCATGGTGGCGCCGGTCGAACATCTGCTGCGCAACGCCGTCGCGCATGGCATCGAGCCACCCGCCGCCCGCGAGGCCGCGGGCAAGGCAGTCGCCGGCGAGATCCGCATCGAGGTGCGGCAGGAAGGCAACGAAGTCGTGCTCTCGATCAGCGACGACGGCAGCGGCCTCGATTACCAGCGCATTCTGGCCTGCGCCCGCGAACGCGGCCTGCTGGCCGGCGATGCGCAGCCCTCGGAGCAGGAACTGGCCGAACTGATCTTTGTGCCCGGGTTCTCGACGGCGGCGGACGTCTCCGAACTGAGCGGCCGCGGCGTCGGCGCGGATGTGGTGCGCGCCGAGGTGCACAGTCTCGGCGGCCGCATCGGGATCGAATCGAATTCCGGCGCCGGCACGAGCTTCACCGTCCACCTGCCGCTGACGCTGGCGATCGCGCAGGTCGTGCTCGTCGGTCTGGGCGAGATCCGCTACGCCGTTCCGTCCTCGGGGATCGAGCAGGTCCTGCAGCTGACGGCGGAGCAGCTTGCGCAGGCGTACGAAGACGGCTCGATCGAATGGCGTGGTGCCGGCGTGCCCCTGCACCATCTTGGTCAGCTCGTCGGCCTGGGGGACTCCCGGCCGCGGGCGCAGCACCAGTCGCCGGTGGTCATCGTGCGCTCCGGCGGTCTGCGCCTGGCGGTTCATGTCGACTCGATCAGCGGCAACCGCGAGGTCGTCGTCCGGAGCGTCGGCGCGCAGACGGCGCGCGTGCCCGGCATCGCCGGCGCGACGGTGCTGGGCGACGGCGAGATCGTGCTGCTGCTGAACGTCGCGCGCGTCGCGCAGCAGATTCTGGGCGACCTCTGGCTCGGGCGCCCGGGTGGCGCCGGTCCCGAACTGGCGCCAACGCCGCTGACGGTGATGATCGTCGATGACTCGCTGACCGTGCGCAAGGTGACGCAGCGGCTGCTGGTGCGCGAAGGCTACGAAGTGATGCTGGCCCGCGACGGCGTCGACGCGATGCGCCAGTTGCAGGATCGCCGCCCCGACGTGATGCTTGTCGACATCGAGATGCCGCGCATGGACGGCTTCGACCTGACGCGCAACGTGCGTGCCGACGAACGCTTGCGCGATGTGCCGATCATCATGATCACCTCGCGCACGGCCGACAAGCATCGCAGCCATGCCCTGTCGCTGGGGGTGAACGTGTTCCTCGGCAAGCCGTACCGCGACGATGAGCTGCTCGGACACATCGCCGCTCACGTGTCGGACCGGGCCCGGCGTGCCTGGGTAGCCTGACACCGGAGCGCCCGCCCGTCGGACAGTGGCTGCGGCGTGCAGGCGTCGCAGCGCGCTTCCATTACAATCGGGCCATGGCTTCGAGTGTCATCACGGATTTCACCAATCAGTTCCTCATCGCCATGCCGAGCATGAGTGATTCGAACTTCGGTGGCGCGGTCGTGTTCGTCGCCGAGCACAGCCCGAAAGGCGCGCTGGGCCTGGTGATCAACCGTCCGATGCAGATCGATCTGGCGACGCTGTTCGAGCGCATCGACCTGAACCTGGAGATCGCACCGCTGGCTTCGTCGCCGGTGCTCTTCGGCGGGCCGGTGCAGATGGATCGAGGTTTCGTGCTGCATGATCCGGTCGGCGAATGGAATTCCACGGTCACGGTCGGCGACGGTCTCGGGCTGACGTCGTCGAAGGACGTGCTCGAGGCGGTAGCCGGCGGCGGCGGGCCGCAGCGCATGATCGTCACGCTGGGCTATGCCGGCTGGGGTCCGGGTCAGCTCGAGGACGAAATTGCCCACAACTCCTGGCTGACCGTGCCGGCGCGCTCCGACCTGATTTTCGACGTGCCGATCGAGGAGCGCCTGCAGGCGGCGTACGGCCTGCTGGGCATCGATCCGGCCTTCCTGTCCGCTTCGGCCGGACACGCCTGATTGGCCCGGACCCTGCTCGGTTTCGATTTCGGCCGGGTGCGCATCGGCGTGGCGCAGGGCAATACCGTGACGGGTACCGCACAGGCACTGACGATCATCGATTCCGAGCCGGCCGAACTGCGCTGGCGCAGGATCGCCGCCCTGGTGGCCGAATGGGAGCCGGCACTGCTCGTCGTCGGCCGGCCGGTACCGGACGAGCGGGCCTCCAATATCCGTGAAACGGCCCGTCGCTGCGAGCAGTTTGCCGATCAGCTCGCGCAGCGTACCGGCCTGCCGGTCGAACTGCTCGACGAAAGCGGATCGACCCTCGAAGCGCAGGCCCTGTTGCGGGCACGGCACACCGGCGCGGCCGGTCGTGGCGCACCGCGGCGCGCGCCGAAACGGCGTCCGGCGGTGATCCAGGGCGATGACGCGGAAGCGGCGGCGGTGATCCTGCGACAATATCTGTCCGGTTCCCATGGTGGCGAACCGGCGCGCGCCATTGCTGCGCACGACGGTCCGTCCGCTTCGCCGCACGCATCGATCACCGGATGAACGAAGCTCCCGACGCTGAAGACCTGTATGCGCGCCTGCTCGATGGCGTGCGCGCCGGGCTGGCCGCACGGAATGAGGCCGGCCGGGAAGTCCTGCTGATCGGCATCCACAGCGGCGGCGCCTGGATCGCCGAGCGGCTGCAGCGGGATCTGCACCGCGAGACACCGGCGGGAACGCTGTCCACGGCCTTTCACCGCGACGACTATGGCCGGCGCGGCCTGCCCGGAGACATGAAGGGCACGGCGCTGCCGTTCGCGATCGAGGGCAGGGACATCATCCTCGTCGACGACATCCTGTACACCGGACGCACCGTGCGCGCGGCAATGAACGAACTGTTCGACTACGGACGGCCGGCGCGTATCGAACTGGCCGTGCTGCTCGATCGCGGCGGACGCGAACTGCCGATCGAGGCCGGTTATTGCGGTGCCGTCTGCCCGCTCGCGGCACCGCGCAACTACGCGTTTGCGCGCGACGGGCAGGGACGGTTTTCCCTGCGCATCGAGTAACGCCGAATCCATGCCGATGCGCGATCCGCAACTGGACGAAGAAGGGCGCCTGCGTCATCTGCTGACGATCGAGGGACTGCCGCGCGAGCTGATTCATCACATTCTCGACACGGCGGCGAGCTTCGTCGGCGTATCGGCGCGCGAGGTGAAGAAAGTGCCGCTGCTGCGCGGCAAGTCGGTCTTCAATCTGTTCTTCGAGAATTCCACGCGCACGCGCACGACCTTCGAGATCGCCGCCAAGCGCCTGTCGGCCGATGTCATCAACCTGAACATCAACACGTCGTCCACGTCCAAGGGCGAATCGCTGCTCGACACGATCGACAA
>DAIUFU010000065.1:6448-9135 GCA_036844405.1 Burkholderiaceae bacterium
CCGGACATCCGCGTGATCGGGCCGCATACGCTGCTGCCGGCCGGGCTGGCGGAACTCGGGCTGAAGGTGTACACGGACATGCGCGCCGGCCTGCGCGGCGCCGATGTGATCATCATGCTGCGCCTGCAGAATGAACGCATGCGCGGTGCACTGTTGCCATCGGCGCAGGAATACTTCAAGCATTTCGGGCTGACCCGCGAAAAACTCGCGCTGGCCGCGCCCGATTGCATCGTCATGCATCCGGGGCCGATGAACCGCGGCGTGGAAATCGAGTCGGCCGTGGCCGACGGACCGCAGTCGGTCATTCTCGACCAGGTGACCTTCGGCATTGCCGTGCGCATGGCGGTGATGAGTCTGCTGGGGCAGTCGCAGCCATGAGCGGAGCACGTCTTTCGGTGATCGGCGGGCGGGTGATCGATCCGGGCTCCGGATTCGATCAGGTGACCGATGTGCACATTGCCGACGGCTGCATCGCCGCCATTGGCGCGGCGCCCGAAGGTTTTGGCGCCGGGCAGGTGATCGATGCGCAGGGGCTGGTGGTGGCGCCGGGTCTGGTCGACCTGGCCGCCCGCCTGCGCGAACCCGGTTTCGAATACCGGGCCACGCTCGAATCGGAAATGCATGCCGCAGTGGCCGGTGGCGTGACGTCGCTGTCGTGTCCGCCCGATACCGATCCGCCGCTGGACGAACCCGGCCTGGTCGAGATGCTCAAGCATCGCGCGCGCGGGCTCGATCTGGCGCATCTGTATCCGCTGGGCGCGCTCACGGTGCGCCTGGCCGGGCAGGTACTGACCGAGATGGCGCAACTGGCCGAGGCCGGCTGCACCGGGTTTTCGCAGGCGCTCGTGCCGGTGACCGACACGCAGGTGTTGCTGCGCGCCTTGCAGTACGCCAATACCTTCGGGTTCACGGTCTGGCTGCAGCCGCAGGATCCCGGCCTGGCCCGTGACGGCATCGCGCACGCCGGGGTCGTGGCGGCCCGGCTCGGGCTGTCGGGCATCCCGGTGATTGCCGAAACCGTGGCGCTGCACACGACGCTCGAATTGGTGCGCGAGACCGGCTGCCGCGTGCACCTGTGCCGTCTGTCGTCCGCGGCGGGCATCGAGCTCGTCCGTCGGGCCAAGGCCGAGGGCCTGCCGGTCAGCGCCGACGTGTCGGCGCATCATCTGCACCTGATCGACGAGGACATCGGCTTCTTCGACAGCCACTACCGGGTCGACCCACCCTTTCGCGCGCGGCGTGATCGCGAGGCGATCCGGGCGGGGCTGCTCGACGGCACCATCGACGCGGTCTGTTCCGATCACACGCCGGTCGACGACGATGCCAAGCAATTGCCGTTCGCCGAGGCCGAACCGGGGGTGACGGCGCTCGAACTGCTGCTGCCGCTGGTGCTGGCCTGGGCGCGCGAGACCGGAGCCGATCTGCCGCGCGCGCTGGCGAGAATCACGGTCGATCCGGCGCGGGTGCTGGGCATCGATGGCTGTGCCGGTCGTCTCGCCGTCGGCCTGCCGGCGGATATGTGCCTGTTCGATCCGCAGGCCTGCTGGACGCCGTCGGCGGACAATCTGTACAGCCAGAGTCACCACACGCCCTTTTTCGGTCGCGAACTGCAGGGGCGGGTATTCCGGACGCTGGTCGGGGGCCGCATCGCGTGGTCGCGGGCGCCGGACTGACGTGACGGAACCGATTCTGGTGACCGGCGCGGCCGGTTTCATCGGCATGCACGCCAGCCGGCGGCTGCTCGAACGCGGCCAGACCGTGATCGGCGTCGACAATCTGAACCGCTACTACGACCCGGCCCTGAAGCGGGCGCGTCTGGCGCACCTGCGGACGTCGCCCGCGCCGGATCGCAACGCCGGCGGCAGGGCAACCGGCGACGGAACAACCGGCGGCGCCGGGGGAAATCCTTCCGAGTCGGCGTTCGTCTTTCACGAGGTCGACGTGGCCGACGAAGCCGCGGTCGCGGTCGTCTTCGATCGTCATCGGCCGGCGCGCGTCCTGCATCTGGCGGCGCAGGCCGGCGTGCGCTACGCGCTCGACCACCCGATGGCGTATGTCGACAGCAACCTGGCCGGCACCGGGGTGATTCTCGAGGCCTGCCGGCAGCACGGCGTGCGCCATCTGGTCTTTGCCAGCAGCTCGAGTGTCTATGGTGCGAACCGCAAGGTACCGTTTGCCGAAAGCGATGCGGTCGATCATCCGGTGAGCCTGTATGCGGCGACCAAGCGCGCCAACGAACTGATGGCGCACAGTTACGCGCATCTGTTCGGCCTGCCGGTGATCGCTTTGCGCTACTTCACCGTCTACGGTCCCTGGGGCCGCCCCGACATGGCGATCTGGAAATTCACCGACGCCCTGTTGCGCGGCAGGCCGATCGACGTCTATGCCGGTGGCGTCCTGGCACGCGATTTCACCTATGTCGACGATGCGGTCGAGGCCACGCTGCGTCTGCTCGATGCACCGCGTGCGGCCGTGACGGTCACGGATCCGGCCGGCTGGAACGCGGCCGGCCCGGACACGAGCTGGGCGCCGTTCGAAGTAGTCAACCTGGGACGCAGCGATCCGGTGACCGTGAACGAGCTGCTTGCGCGGCTCGAAGAGATCACCGGCTGTCGTGCGCAGCGCCGCGAACTTGGCATGCAGCCGGGCGACGTCGTGCAGACGTATTCCGACACGGCCAAGCTCGA
>DAIUFU010000065.1:9235-11639 GCA_036844405.1 Burkholderiaceae bacterium
ATGAGACTTGCCGTTTTCGGAGCCGGTTACGTCGGCCTGGTCACCGCCGCCTGTTTTGTCGAAATGGGCAATCACGTCACCTGCATCGACATCGATGCGCAGCGCGTCGAGCGCCTGCAGCGCGGCGAGGTGCCGATCCACGAGCCCGGGCTGTCGGAAATGATCGTGCGCGGCGTTGCCCGCGAGCGGCTGCGCTTCACCACCGACGCACCGGCGGCGATCGCCGATGCCGAGGTGATCTTCATCGCCGTCGGCACGCCGCCCGACGAGGACGGCTCGGCCGATCTGTCGCACGTGCTGACCGTGGCGCGCACGATAGGGGCCGCGATCACGGAGCCGGTGGTCGTCGTCGACAAGAGCACGGTGCCGGTCGGCACGGCCGATCGCGTGCGGGCCGTCATCGATGAGGAACTGGCCCGCCGGGATGTCCAGGTCGATTTCGCCGTGGTCTCCAATCCGGAGTTCCTGAAGGAAGGCGCCGCCATCGACGATTTCATGCGGCCCGATCGCATCGTGATCGGCTCGGACGATCCGCGCGCCATCGAGCTGATGCGCAATCTGTACGCGCCGTTTTCGCGCAATCACCAGAAACTCGTCGTCATGAGCGAGCGCTCGGCCGAACTGACGAAATATGCGGCCAACACGATGCTGGCGGTGCGCATCTCGTTCATGAACGAACTGGCTGCGCTCAGCGAACGGCTCGGTGCCAATATCGAGGATGTGCGCCGCGGCATCGGCAGCGATTCTCGCATCGGCGCGAGCTTCCTGTATGCCGGTGCCGGTTTTGGCGGCTCGTGCTTTCCGAAGGATCTGCGCGCCCTGCTGCGCACCGGGCGCGAGAAGGATTCGGCACTGACGATCGTGCAGGCGGCCTTCGATGTCAACGAGCGCCAGAAGCATCTGCTCTTCGCCAAGGCCCGGCAGATGTTCGACGGCCGGCTCGACGGTCTGCGCGCGACGCTCTGGGGGCTGGCCTTCAAGCCCGATACCGACGACATCCGCGAGGCGCCCAGCCGCGTTCTGATTGAGAGCCTGCTGGCCGCCGGTGCGACGGTGCGCGGCTACGATGCCGAAGCCGCTGGCAGCATGCGTGCGGCGCTGGCCGGGCGTACCGGATTCGAGACCGTCGACGATCCGTACCGGGCCGCCGAAGGCGCCGACGTGCTCTTTCTCGTGACTGAATGGCGCGAGTTCCGCAGCCCCGATTTCCGGCGGCTGCATGCCTGCATGCGCCAGCCGGTGCTGATCGACGGACGCAACCTTTATGATCCGGCGATCGTGCGTGCCGCCGGCTTTCGCTACGAATCGATCGGTCGGCCGTGAGCGGTACCGTGCGCCACGCGCACCGGGGCGGCGGCTGGCTGCCCGGAGCGCTCGCGTGCGGCGACGCTGAGGATCCGGCGGTCGTTCAGGCGCACGGCCGTCAGTTGCCGACCCCAGACGCAGCCGGTGGCGATCGACAGCAGATCGGGGCGTTCGATCAGGCCCAGTGCCGCCCAGTGGCCGAAGACAATTGGCGTGCCGGCGCTGGCCCGCGCGCGAACGTCGAACCACGGCAGGCAGCCGGGCGGGGCGGTCTCGATGCCTTCCTTGGCCGAGAACTCCATGCGCCCGCCGGCCGTGCAGAAACGCAGGCGCGTGAACGCGTTGACGATCACGCGCAGACGGTCGTGCCCACGCAGCGATTCCGACCATTGCGCCGGCTCGTCGCCGTACATGTCGCGCAGGAAGTCGAGCCAGTGCGGTCCGGCGAGCACCTGGTGCACCTCGTCGGCCAGTTCGAGCGCATGCGCCACGGTCCACTGCGGCAGCATGCCGGCGTGCACCATCAGCCAGCCGTGCTCGAAGTGGGCAAGCGGGCGCGTGCGCAACCAGTCGATCAGTTCGGCACGATCGGGAGCAGCCAGGATCTCGTCCAGCGTGTCGCCACGGTGCGCGCGGCGGATGCCGGCGGCCACGACCAGCAGGTGCAGATCGTGATTGCCGAGCACGGTGACCACCCGCTCCCCCTGTCGCATCGCCCAGCGCAGCGTATCGAGCGAGCGCGGGCCGCGGTTGACCACATCACCGACAAGCCATAATCGGGCTTCCGGCGGGATTTCGGGCAAAAGGGCGAGCAGACTGTCGAGGCAGCCCTGCAGGTCGCCGATCGCCCAGGTCTCGGGCATCGCGTCCGTTGTGCCGGGAGCGTTTTCCGGCGAATGCGGCTGTATCCCGGGGGACGGCGTTGGTGCGCCCGGGGATGCGGGCTGCGGCCGGGTGCAGGTCGCGGATTCAGAGGTCGCGGATTCAGGTTTCGCAAGTACCATCGGACAACAGTAACAGCAGGAGGTCGACCTTGACGAAATTCGTTCGCGGGGATGTCGTGAAAGTGGCGCTTCCGGCCGGCGCGGCAGGCAAGGAA
>DAIUFU010000066.1:0-11169 GCA_036844405.1 Burkholderiaceae bacterium
CCGGATCGTCCGGACACCGCATGGCCGGACGGAATTGCTGTTTCCGCCATCGCTCTCGAATCTCACGGAATCCGGATCGGCAGCACCGGGGTGACGGCGCATGCAGGGATCCGGACGTCTGCCTCATGACCGGTGCGTTTCGCCGCCGGTACGCAATCGCGCGCCCAGGGAATGGGCGAGCCGCGCAACGACCGCGTCCACCGCAGCCGTCGCTTCCGCCTCGCTCAGCGTGCGACGAGTATCTTGTATCCACAGGCGGAAGGCAAGGCTTTTTTCTTTATTTTCCAGACCCTTACCGCGATATTCATCGAACAATCGAACCGTCTGGATGATGGCTGCGGCCGGCTCTTCCGCCCGCACGCGTTCGATTTCGTCGAAGATCTTCGCGACGGCCAGATCGGCGTCGACGACCAGTGCCAGATCGCGAATGACCGGCGGAAAGCGCGAACTCTCCTCGAGCACCGGAAGGCGTCGTGCCAGGGCAACCGGCAGATCGATCTCGGCGAGTACCGGTGCCGACGGCAGTTCGAATGCCTGCTGCCACTGCGGATGCAGTTCGCCGATCCAGCCGACCGGCTGGCCGGCCTGCAGCACGCGCGCACTGCGCCCGGGGTGCAATGCCAGATGTTCGGCGGCCTCGAAACGCAACGTGGCATCGATGACGGTTTCGAGATCTCCCCTGAGATCGTAGAAATCGACGAGGCGATCGCCAAGCGCCCATTGTTCCGCATGGCGGGGGCCGTATGCCATCAAGGCCAGACGCGCCGGCTGGAAGATGCCGGCAACGACCCCGGCAACCGGATCGGCGGTGCCGGTGTCAGCAGCCGGGGCCGACAGGAAGACCCGGCCGATCTCGAACAGCCGTACCCGGGACGCCTTGCGTGCCAGATTCGTGCGCAGCGTCTGCATCAATCCGCCCCAGAGCGTCGTGCGCAGCACATCCATCCCGGCCGCAATCGGATTGAGCAACCGGATCGGTCCGGGCGCACCAAGCTGGCCGTCGAGCACCGAATCGACGAAGCTCCAGGTGATGACTTCCTGGTAATCACGGGCCGCGACGTTGCGCGCCAGCCGCGACACGCTGCGTGTGGTCTCCGGCACCGCCTGCATCTGCAGCGAACCACGCGGCGCGCGAACCGGCAGGCGTTCATAGCCCCAGATCCGGGCGACTTCCTCGATCAGGTCCTCTTCGATCTGCAGATCGAAACGGAACGACGGCGGCTGCACGGTGAACACGTCCGCGTCGCGTTCGAACGGCAGTCGCAGACGCTGGAAAATGGCCGCCATCTCGTCATCGGCAATCTCCACGCCGAGGATCTTGCGCGCACGCGTTGCGCGCATGCGCACCGGCGTGCGCTCGGGCAGACCGGTGACGAGATCGTCGACCGGGCCGGCCGCACCGCCGCAGATATCGAGGACCAGACGCGTCAGGTATTCGAGATGTTCGACCGTGCTGGCCGCGTCGACGCCACGCTCGAAGCGCGCGCTGGCGTCGGTGCTGAAATTGAAGCGGCGCGAACGTCCGGCAATCGCCGCCGGCCACCAGAAGGCTGCCTCCAGGAAGACGTCCCGGGTATCGTCGGTGACCGCGCTGGCTTCGCCCCCCATGATGCCGGCCAGGCTCTCCGGGCGCCCGCCCGAGGCGATGACGCCAACCTCCGCGTCGATCGTCACCGTCTGTCCGTTGAGCAGCTCCAGCGTTTCGCCGGCCTGGCCCCAGCGGACGTCAAGCCCTTCGCGGATGCGATCCAGATCGAAAACGTGTGTCGGTCGGCCCAGTTCAAGCATCACGTAGTTCGAGATGTCGACCAGTGCCGCGATGCTGCGCTGCCCGGCCCGCTCGAGCCGCTGCTTCATCCATTCCGGCGTCGCCGCCTTCGGGTCGACGCCACGCACGACGCGCCCGGAAAAACGTCCGCACAGATCCGGCGCCGTCACCCGGACGGGCAGCCGGTCAGCGATGGTGACCGGCACCGGCGTGCAGACGGGCTGCGTCAGTGCGCTGTCGCTGAGCGCGGCCAGTTCGCGCGCCACGCCGAGCACGCTCATGCAGTGCGCCAGATCGGGCGTGAGCTTGATCTCGAAAACGGCTTCGTCCAGCGCCAGTGCCGTGCGCAAATCAGTACCGGGCACCAGGGACGGATCGAGTGACAGGATCCCGGCATGATCGGTGGACAGGCCCAGCTCGCGCCCGGAGCACAGCATACCGGCGCTGGCCACGCCGCGCATCTTGCGCGGGGTGATGCGCAGGCCGTCCGGCAGCACGGCGCCGGGCAACGCGCAGGCAACCGTCATGCCGGCGGCGGCGTTCGGCGCACCACAGACGATGGTGCGCGTGGACGCTTCCCCGGCGTCGACCGTGCATACGCTCAGGCGGTCGGCATCGGGATGCGGGGCAATTTCGGTGATACGCGCGACGACGATGCCGGAAAACGGCGGTGCCGCCTGCTCGACTCCTTCGACCTCGAGGCCGGCCATCGTCAGCCGCGTGGCAATCTCGTCGGCAGTCCAGTCAGGAGAAGCGAACCGGCGCAGCCAGTTCTCGGGAATACGCATGGGCGCTCAACAATGAAACTGCTGCAGGAAGCGCAGATCGTTCTCGTAGAACAGGCGCAGATCGCCCACGCCGTAGCGCAGCATCGCCAGACGCTCGATGCCGGAGCCGAAAGCGAAACCGGTGTACTGCTCCGGATCGAGCCCGAAATTGCGCACGACCTGCGGATGCACCTGGCCCGAGCCGCTCACTTCCAGCCAGCGGCCGGCCAACGGGCCATCGGCGAAGCGGATGTCGATCTCGGCCGACGGCTCGGTGAATGGAAAATAGGACGGGCGGAAACGCACGTCGAGTTCGTCGCCTTCGAAGAAACGGCGCAGGAAGTCGGCGTAGACGCTCTTCAGGTCGGTGAAGCTGACGTCCTCGTCGATCCACAGGCCTTCGAACTGGTGAAACATCGGCGAATGCGTCGCATCCGAATCGACCCGATAGGTCTTGCCCGGTGCGATCACGCGAATCGGCGGGCGATGTGCACGTGCGTAGCGCACCTGCACCGGACTCGTATGGGTGCGCAGGACCAGTGGCCGACCCTCGGCATCCTGCAGATCGACGTAGAACGTGTCATGCATCGATCGCGCCGGATGATCGGGTGGCGTGTTGAGCGCCGTGAAATTGAAGAAGTCTTCCTCGATTTCGGGCCCCTCGGCAACGTCGAAACCGATCGAACGAAAGATCTGTTCGATGCGCTCGATCGTCAGTGTCAGCGGATGCAGGCCGCCGCCCCCCACAGCCCGACCGGGCAGAGTGACATCGATGGCCTCGCGCGCCAGACGCTGCTGCAGCGCCTGCGCCGCCAGTTGCGCCTCGCGCTCGCGCACGGCAGCCTCGAAGCGTTGCTTGACGACGTTCAGGGCCTTGCCGGCCGCCGCGCGCTCGGCCGGTGCGAGCTGGCCAAGCGTTTTCATGCGTGCGCCAAGCGCACCGTCCCGGCCCATGGCCTGTGCCTTGGCATTGGCCAGTTCATGCGGATTGCCGGCGGCGGCAATCGCCGCAAGCAGGCGTCCGATGTCCGCCTGCCAGTCGGCGGCATCGCCGCCTCCGTGCGAAGCGGCCGTGCTGCGATCGTCCGCCGCCGGATCGGGCGCTTCCGGGGAGGTTGCGCCCGGATCGGCAGGTACGCTCATCGGATCACGGCCCGACAGTATGCCCGCACGTCCTCAGGCCACGCCGAGCGACGCCTTGGCCTGCGCCACGATGGCCGCGAACGCCGGCTTGTCGCGTACGGCCAGATCGGCCAGCACCTTGCGGTCGAGATCGATCGAGGCCTTGTTCAGCCCGGCAATGAACGCGCTGTAGGTCAGGCCGTGCTCACGCGCCGCTGCGTTGATCCGCGTGATCCACAGCGCGCGGAATACGCGCTTCTTCGTACGCCGGTCGCGATAGGCGTACTGGCCGGCCTTCATGACCGCCTGCTTGGCAACGCGATAAACGCTGCCGCGGCGACCACGATAGCCGCTGGCCGCGGCAATGACTTTCTTGTGGCGCGCGCGCGCCGTCACACCCCGTTTGGCTCTGGGCATCGCTCTCTCCTCAGGCGTACGGCAGCAGTGCCTTGACTGCCGCCACATCGGATGCGTGCACCTGCGACGTGCCACGCAACTGACGCTTGTTCTTGGTCGTCTTCTTCGTGAGGATGTGGCGCTTGAACGCCTGCGCACGCTTCACGCCGCCCGACGGACGCACGCGAAAACGCTTCGCCGCGCCGCGGTTGGTCTTCATTTTCGGCATTTTCCTTCCTGCCCTTTTCGATTGCCTGGCCAGGTGTCCGACATCGCGTCGGCACTTCGATGACCCGCCCGGCTTGTTGCTTCCTTCTGTTCCTACTTCCTGCGTTTGGGGGCGATGACCATGATCATCTGCCGCCCTTCCAGACGAGGCATCTGTTCAACCTGCGCAATCTCGTCGACGTCGCCACGCACCCGTTCGAGCAGGCGCACGCCGAACTCCCGGTGCGCCATCTCGCGACCCCGGAAGCGCAGGGTCACTTTCACCTTGTCGCCATCGTCCAGGAAACGACGCAGATTGCGCATCTTGACCTGATAATCGCCCTCGTCAGTGGCCGGCCGGAACTTGACTTCCTTGACCTGGATGACCTTCTGCTTTGCCCTTGCCTCGTGCTGACGTTTCTGTTCCTGGTACTTGAACTTTCCGTAATCCATCAGACGGGCGACAGGCGGGCGGGCCTGGGGGGCAATCTCGACGAGATCAACGTCCGCTTCCTCGGCCATCTGCATGGCCTCGCGCAGAGACACGATGCCGATCGGCTCGTTATCGATACCAACCAGTCTCAGTTCCGGGACAGTGATTTCGCCGTTGATGCGGTGCGCGCGTTCAGTAGCGATGCTGCGTTCTCCATTTCCTGATCATGAAAGCTCCGATGCGACGCCAGACACGGCGATGACCTGCACCCGGGACGGTACAGGCCACGTCATTGCGGTTGGGATCGCTTGCTCGCGACGTCATCGGACAGCCGCGCCGCGAACGCCCCGACATCGAGGACACCGACTTCGGCACCCCCGCGCGCACGCACGGCCACCTTGCCAGCCTGCCGCTCCTTGTCGCCGACGACAAGGATGTACGGAACCTTCTGCAGGCTGTGCTCGCGAATTTTATAGTTGATCTTTTCGTTCCGCAAATCACAGTCGACGCGAAAGCCCTGTTTCGACAGGGTTTCCGCCACATCCCGGGCATACGGAACCTGGGCCTCGGTGATCGTCGCGACGACGGCCTGCACCGGTGCCAGCCAGATCGGCATCGCGCCGGCATGATGCTCGATCAGGATGCCGATGAAGCGCTCGAGCGAACCGACGATGGCCCGATGCAGCATGACCGGCACACGGCGCGAATTGTCCTCCGCGACATATTCCGCTCCCAGCAGACCGGCCATGTTGAAGTCGACCTGGATCGTCCCGCACTGCCAGACGCGTCCGATCGCATCCTTGAGCGCATATTCGATCTTCGGCCCGTAGAAGGCGCCCTCGCCCGGCGCGACGACGTATTCCACGCCGATGCTGCGCAGGCTTTCCTCGAGCGCCGCCTCGGCCTTGTCCCAGAGTTCGTCGGAGCCCACCCGCATGTCCGGACGGGTCGCCACCCGGTACAGGATCTGCTCGAAGCCGAAATCGCGGTAGACGCGCTGCAGATCGCGGGTGAAGGCCACGCATTCGCCGAGGATCTGGTCTTCGGTGACGAAGGCATGCCCGTCGTCCTGGGTGAAACCGCGCACGCGCATGATGCCGTGCAGCGCACCCGAGAGTTCATTGCGATGGCACTGGCCGAATTCGCCATAGCGCAGCGGCAGGTCGCGATAGGAGCGCAGGCCGGACTTGAAGATCTGGATGTGGCCCGGACAGTTCATCGGCTTGAGCGCGTACGACCGGTTCTCCGACTCGGTCGTGAACATGTTCTCCCGATAGTTCTGCCAGTGACCGGTGCGCTCCCACAGGCTGCGGTCGAGGATCTGCGGGCCCTTGACCTCCAGATAGCCGGTGTCGCGGTAGACCTGACGCATGTACTGTTCGACCTGCTGCCAGATCGCCCAGCCTTTCGGATGCCAGAAGACGAGGCCCGGCGCTTCGTCCTGCATGTGAAAGAGATCGAGTTCGCGGCCGAGCCGGCGGTGATCGCGCTTTTCGGCCTCCTCGAGCATGTGCAGATACGCGTCCTGATCTTCCTTCTTCGTCCAGGCCGTCCCGTAGATGCGCTGCAGCATCTCGTTGTTCGAGTCGCCGCGCCAGTAGGCGCCGGCCAGCTTCATCAGCTTGAAGACCTTCAGCCGTCCGGTCGAGGGCACGTGCGGGCCGCGACACAGATCGACGAAGTCGCCTTCGCGGTACAGCGTGATCGACTGGTCCGCCGGAATCGAAGCGATGATCTCGGCCTTGTACTCTTCGCCGATCGAACGGAAGAAGGCGACCGCTTCGTCGCGCTCCCACACCTCACGCGTGACCGGCTCGTCCCGACGGGCCAGTTCGTGCATCTTCGCCTCGATGGCCTCGAGATCTTCCGGCGTGAAGGGTCTTTTATATGAAAAATCGTAATAGAAGCCGTTTTCTATTACCGGTCCTATCGTGACCTGGGCATCGGGGAACAGGGATTTGACCGCGTACGCCAGCAGATGCGCCGTCGAATGACGAAGAATCTCCAGACCTTCGGGATCCCGCTCGGTGATGATCGCAACCTCGGCATCGGCCTCGATGCGGTGCGAGGTGTCGACCAGTTGCCCGTCGACCTTCCCGGCCAGTGCGGCGCGCGCCAGTCCGCTGCCGATCGACGCCGCCACTTCCGCAACCGTCAGCGGAGCGTCGAAACGGCGCCGGGCGCCATCGGGAAGAGTAATCTGGATCATCAGGAATCGGGGTCCGGAAAAACAGCCTGGCCCGCGCAGACCGTCTCGAAAGCTCCGGCCCGTGCGGCTGGTGTCAGGGTACCGACCGATTCGATCGACGCGAGCGCTGGTAGGCGCGAGTGGACTCGAACCACCGACCCCCACCATGTCAAGGTGGTGCTCTAACCAGCTGAGCTACGCGCCTGAAAGCGAGAGAGTATACCGCACTGCAACGAACCTCATGTGTCGAAAACCGGAATTTCAGACACCCAGATACTGTTCCAGTGATTTTTCGTCGCCGGCCAGCGCTTCCGAGCTGCCTTCGAGCACGACCCGGCCACGCTCGAGCACGACGCAGCGGCTGGTGTGACCGAGTACTGCGCGGAAATTCCGGTCGACGACCAGCGACGCAATGCCGGTTTCACGGATGCTCTGCACGATGCGCCAGATTTCGCGCACGACCAGCGGCGCCAGACCTTCCGTCGCCTCGTCGAGCACGATCAGATCGGGATTGGTCATCAGGGCGCGTCCGATCGCCAGCATCTGCTGCTCGCCGCCGGACAACTGGTTGCCGCCGTTGCCAAGCCGCTCCGACAGGCGCGGAAAGGTTTCGAGCACGCGCTCGAAGGTCCAGTCGGTCTGCCCGCGCACACCCGGGCGCGAGGCCATGATCAGGTTTTCACGCACGCTCAGGTTCGGGAAAATGCCGCGCCCTTCCGGAACGTAGCCGATGCCCAGCCGCGCCACGCGATCCGGGCGCGCTCCGGCGCAATCGCGGCCGGCAATCGTGATCCGGCCGGTCGTCGAGCGCAGCAGACGCAGCATGCTGCGGATCAGCGTCGTCTTGCCCATGCCGTTGCGCCCGAGCAGGCCGACGGCCTCGCCGAAGCCGATCCGCATCTGCACGCCCTGCAGTACATGGCTCTGCCCGTAGTAGGCGTGCAGATTCTCCACCTCGACGATCGGCTGTTCCCTGCCTTGCCCGCTAGCCACCGAGATACGCCTCCTGGACTTCCGCATTGGCGTGAATGTCTTCCGGCGTGCCGGTTGCGATCACCCGCCCGTTGACCATCACGGTGATTTCGTCCGACACGCGAAAGACCGCATCCATGTCGTGTTCGACGAGCAGAATGCCGTGTTCTGCCTTCAGGCCCTCGAGCAGGCTGAGCATGCGCTCGGACTCCTCGGCACCCATTCCGGCCAGCGGCTCGTCGAGCACCAGCACGCGCGGCGCCGTAGCCAGGCACATGGCGATCTCCAGCTGGCGCTTCTGTCCGTGCGACAGCGTGCCGGCTTCGATGTCCGCCTGCGCGGTCAGACCAGCCCGTTCCAGTGCGCGCTGCGCCGCATTGCAGCTGAATTCGCAGCGGGCCGCCGCGGAAAACCAGCTCCACGGACGCTGATGATGCGCCTGCGCGCTCAGACGACAGTTCTCGAATACCGTGAACGGCGCATAGATCGTATTGCGCTGATAACTGCGCCCGAGCCCGGCCTGGGCGCGCCGCGGCTGCGACCAGTGCGAGACGTCGCGCCCGAGCAGTTCGACCCGCCCCTCACTGGCCGGAATCTCGCCGCTGAGCACATTGATCAGCGTCGACTTGCCGGCGCCGTTGGTGCCGATCACGGCGTGCACGGTTCCGCGGCGCACGGCCAGTGAAACCTGATCGACCGCCTTCAGGCCGCCGAAACTGCGCGACACCGATTCGGCACGCAGCAATACCGGCCCTCCGGATGCTGCTTCGTCCGTGTCGACTGCGGCGCCGGCGCGGTCCACCTTAGACATGGTCCGCTCCTCTTCGCGCCTGCAGACGCCGTCCGAACTGACGACCGAGCCCGATCAGGCCCTGCGGCATCAGCGCCACGCACAGGATGATCGTCAGACCCAGCGTGAGCTGCCAGTGACGGGCCAGTTCGCCGAAGACCGGCTCGGACTGGAAGAATTCCTGCAGCAGCACGAAGGCGCCGGCGCCGATCATGGCACCCCACAGGCTGCCAAGCCCGCCGAGAATGATCATGATGAGCACGGCCCCCGATTCGTGCCAGGACAGCAGTTCGGGATTGACGAAGCCGTCCTTGAGTGCGAGCAGGAAACCGGCCAGCCCGGCAAAAATGGCCGCGACGACGAAGGCCGCCAGCTTGTAGGGGAAGGTGGCAAAACCGGCTGCGCGCATGCGCTGTTCATTGACGCGGATGCCGGCCAGTGCCCGTCCGAAGCGGCTGCGCACGAGCAGCGCGAGCACGATGGCCGTCACGATCAGGCTGCCGAGGACGAAGTAATAATAGCCATGCGTGCTGTCCAGATCGAGCAGATTCCAGCCGCCGATCGACACCTCGGGCCGCCAGTAGACGTAAATGCCGTCACTGCCGCCGCCGAGCGGCGTGTCGTGAAACACGAAATACGCCATCTGCGAGAAGGCCAGCGTCACCATGATGAAGTAGATCCCGCGCGTGCGCAGTGACAGCGCACCGACGAATAGCGCGTAGACGGCCGAGGTCAGCAGCGCTGCCGGCAGCAGGAACCAGATCTGTGCCGGCGCGCTCTCCGGTGTGAGCAACGCCACGGTATATGCGGAGATGCCGAGAAAGGCGGCATGTCCGAAGGACACCAGTCCGGTCTGCCCGACCAGCAGTTCGAGGCTCAGCGCGAAGATCGCCAGAATCATGATCTTCATCGCCAGGTTCATCCCGAACTTGCCGGCGACGAGCGGAAACAGCGCCAGTGCGCCGACCACGAGAAGCGCCGTGAGGACGGCGACGAACGGAAAAGCCGGAGAGCGGGAAGTATCAGGCACTGCGGAACAAGCCTTCAGGACGCCACAGCAGGATGCCCGCCATCAGCACGTAGATGAGCAGCCCGGCGGCCTGTGGAAAGAACACCGTGCCGAAGATCTCGACGAAACCCACGAGCAGAGCGGCCAGCAAGGCCCCCCGGATCGATCCGATGCCTCCGATCACGACGACGACGAAGCAGATGATCAGAACCTGGTTGCCCATGCCCGGATAGACGGACGACACCGGTGCGGCAATCGCACCGGCCAGCGCCGCCAGCGCCACGCCGGCGGCAAAGACGATGCGGTACAGCAGGCGGATGTCGATACCCATCGCCTGCACCATCTCGCGATTCGACGCGCCGGCGCGAATCGTCATGCCGAGCCGGGTGCGCGTGATCACCCAGTACAGGCCGAGCGCCACCAGTACGCACACGCCCGAGATCAGCAGCCGGTAGACCGGATACGTCATCAGGTCGCCGAGCGCTATCGACCCCGACAGCCAGTCGGGCACCGGCACGCCGTGCACGTCGTCGTCGAGCAGCAGGCTGCGCAGTTCCTCGAAGACGAGAATCAGCCCGTAGGTCATCAGCACCTGCTGCAGGTGCTCACGATCGTAGAGATAGCTGAAGAAAATCCATTCCAGCACGTAGCCGAGCACGACCGCCAGAAGGATGACCAGCACCAGCGTGACGAAGAAACCGCCGCCCAGCACCTGTTCGACCCAGGAGCCGAGCGCGAACGCCATGTACGCGCCGATCATGTAGAAGCTGCCGTGGGCGAGATTGATCACGCCCATGATGCCGAAAATCAGCGTCAGGCCGCTGGCCACCAGAAACAGCAGCAAGCCGTACTGGATCGCATTCAGGCACTGGACCAGAAAGAAGAACAGGGAATCCATGCAGGCCCGATCATCAGCGGCGGGAAATCACGGCCGCACCGAGTCAAAAAAACCGGCCGTCGAATCCATGGAACCGGATCCGACGGCCGCGTGCCAGTGACTTACATCCGGCAGCCGCGTCCCGGGTCGGCCAGCGCTTTCACGGCAACGCTCTGCACCGTGTTGGACTCGCCCTGCACCTTGCGCAGATAGATGTCCTGCACCGGATTGTGCGACTTCGACAGCGTGAACGCGCCACGCGGGCTGTCGATGGTCGCCTTCTCGATGGCCGCGATCAGTTCGCCCTGACGGCTCTTTTCGCCCTTGCTCGCCGCCAGTCCGATGGCGAGCATCTGCGCCGCGTCATAGCCCTGCACCGCATAGACGTCGGGCTGCATCTTGTATGCCTTGGCGTAGCCCAGACGGAAAGCGTTGTCGCGAGCAGTGTTCAGGCCGTCGGCATAGTGCAGTGTGGTCAGCAGACCCTGCGCCGATTCTCCCTGCGCCTGCAGCGTGCCATCCGTGAGGAAGCCTGCGCCAACCAGCGGAATCGACTCCTTCAGACCGGCCGCTGCATAGTCCTTCACGAACTTGACCGCACCGCCACCGGCGAAGAACGTGTACACGACATCCGGCTTGA
>DAIUFU010000067.1:0-11157 GCA_036844405.1 Burkholderiaceae bacterium
TGCCTACATGGGCTGGATCGGCGATCGGATCGCACAGCGCGCCGGCCTCGAGGAGTTCAGAGGCGGCGCGGATGAGTGGCTGCTGCCGCCTGAGCTGACACCTTCGCTGAAGAAGTTCGGCAAGCGCCCAGTCAGCGAGATCGAGCGGGCCGCTGTGCCCGAGGGAGAGGCTGCATGACGACACAGCAGACAACGGACGCGACAACAGAGCCTGCCAACGCCGGCGATCGCTGCGCACAGCTCGAACAGGAGGTCAGCAGCCTGCGCGGAGCGGTCACCTGGATTGATGGCTTGACGCAGGAAGCAGCTTCGACACTCGAGGCGCTCGCCAAGGGCGCGCAGGCAATCCTGCAGACAGGTGACAACGTCGTGGACGTGTATCGCCTGCTCGGCACGATCGCCGACGTGGCAGCGAATCACATGAACACTGTCAACTGCGAAGCTGAGACAGTCGGCGCGAACTATCGATCGGATAACGACCGCAGCGAATTGGCGGCGACGCTGATCAACCGCCGCTGGCGTGTCGAAACGGAGGTCGAGGCATGAACACACCGACCATTACCGATCCGCTGACCTGCCTGCGCGTTGTCGGGTCGTCCATGATCGCACCGGAAGGCGCACGTTACTCGTTCCCGGACGGGATGCTGCTCTACGTGAAGCCGGCACAGGACTGGACGCCTGGCAAGTTCGTCATCGTCCAGCGGGCCGGCAAGCCCGGGAAGATGTTCAGACGCTTGACGGCGATCGACGGTGAATTGTTCCTCAAGGCGCTCAATCCCGAGCATCCGGACCGATGCATGAAGCTGCAGCCCGACGACACCTTGTGCGGCGTTGTTGTGCAGGCGGGGTTCGATCTTCCCTGACGAGTTGAAGCGCCTATTCGCCGTTGATGCGTATGTCCGGCGCTGATCGGCATCATGACTGACCGTCAACACCGGACAGCAGCCGCCTTCGGGCGGCTTTTTCGTTTCCGGGTTCCAGATTGATGATGCGGGATTGCGTTACCGAGTAACACGATCTATATTCTTCGTTACACGGTAACGAATGGAATACGGTCATGGCACAGACACCGGCGCAACGGCAAGCGGCATACAGGCAGCGCCGGCTGCAAGACGGCACAGACTCGCGAATCAGCGTGATCCTCGCCGCGCCGGCGAAAGCCGCCCTTGAGCGTTTGGCCGCGCATCATGGCATCACGCAGCGCGAGGCACTCGAGCAGGCCCTGTGCCTGGCTGAAGAGCAGACGCTGGCCGGGATCGCGCCGGCGGCGCGCAGCGATTACTACGACAAGCGCCGGGCAGTCGTTACTGCGTAACCATCGCCGTGTACATGATCGGAACTGCCGAAACCTGTTCCGCCATAGCGCAGGTTTCAGACCGGACACTTTCGGCAGGCCAGATCGGCACACGCGCTGCTATCGAGGCAGCTCGAAGGGGAGGGTGTAAGCACCAGCCGGCGCCTTGGGCCTGCTACAGGCCCGGAAAATCGGCAGTAGACCAGGCACATGCTGTTGTGCGGGGTGCTGGCTGAGGGTGCCTTTTCGGCCGTTTTCAGCTGTCAATTGCTGTTACGGTGCTGTTACGAAAGCTAAGCCATCCCGCCTTAATTCTGTAAGTAATTGATTTTATGGCGCCCCCGGCACGAATCGAACGTGCGACCCTCTCCTTAGGAGGGAGATGCTCTATCCACTGAGCTACGGAGGCGTTGCCGTGATTCTACCGAAGGCAGGTGCCCGGTTCCCGCGGCAGGCCAGCCATCGACGGGATCCGCCATTGGTTCATTCCCGTTCTTCCGCTCGCAATCCGTGTTCGGAATGACTGCATCACGCCCATGCCCCGACAGCGATCCCGGTCGCAGCACAAGCCGGCGTCGCCCACGTTGACCGGAATCAGCCCGCGGGCTGTCCGGGCGTGATACGACAGATCGAGGCTGCAATTGCACCTGTCGGGATGATCCGCGATCGGTATGCCCGGGAGAATGCATCGAAGGTGAGGGGGGAAGCGGATATGGTCGGTTCGATTTTGTCCAGGGCGATTTTGTTTTTGCGCAAGCGCATGGACGTGGCATTTCCGGTCATGCCGGGCTGGCGTGAGCAGACAGTCACAGCGCTTGCCGCTCTCTTCCTGCCGGCGATCGTTCTCTCTCCAGCCGCCGCACAGGACAACGCGCGCGCCGAGGCCCTGTATGCCGATCACTGCGCGGTCTGCCACGGCGCCGATCACGGCGGCTACATCGGCCCGGCGCTCAACCGCGACGAGACGAAGCTCACGCGCGGGCAGGTCGCCGAACTGATCCTCAGCGGCAGCCCGCAGACACTCATGCCGGCGCACCCGAACTGGCGCGGCACGCTGTCGGTAAAGCAGCGCGACTGGCTCGCCGAACTCATCACGACGCAGCCGAAACGGGATCTCTCCTGGTCGATGGACGACATCCGCGCGTCGCTCACGGTTCTTGTTGCCGACGAGACGCGTCTGCCGTCGGCGCCGACGTACCGCATCGACGCCATCGACGACCTGATGGCGGTGATGTCGCGCGCCCAGCGCGGGGTCGGCGCGTCGGCCAAGGTGATCTTCTTCGACGGGCGCACGCACCGGCAGGTGGGCGAGGTGGCGACCGGTTTCGCACCGCACCTGATGGATTTCGATCCGGTGAACGAGCGCTGGGCCTGGGTGCGCGACGACAACGGCTGGATCCACAAGATCGATCTGTACTCGATGCAGACGGTGCGCAAGGTGCGCGCCGGTCTGAACGGTATTTCACTGGCGGTCTCGCGCGACGGCCGCTACGTCGCCGCCGGTTCCTACGTGCCGCGCACGATGGTCATTTTCGATGCGGCCACGCTCGAACCGGTGCGTTTCTTCGAGCTGTCGGGCGTTGATCCCGATGGCCGCATGGTGACGGCCGACGCCGGCACGATCATGGGCACACCGTTTGCCGACATCTTCCTCGTCGCGCTCGAGCAGGCGGGGCAGGTGTGGATCATCGATCTGGATCGGCCCGGTTTCCCGCATACGGTGATCACCGATGTCGGCCGGCATCTGCACGACGGCTTTCTGTCGCCCGACGGCAGCCAGGCCGTCATTGCCTCGTATGACGACAACCTGAACACGGTCATCGATCTGGCGCAAAGACGCATCGTGCGCAAGATCCCGTCGGGTTGTCAGCCGCACCTGGGCTCAGGTGCCGTGGTCTGGTCGAAAGGCCGTCTTGCCGGCGAAGTGAAGGGTCGTCTGCTCGGCTTTGGCACCAATATGGGCGAGGAGGGCTGCAAGTCCCACGAGGTAACGGTGTTCGACATGGACAACCACGACGTCGTGGCCCGCATCCCCGTCATCGGTCCGACCGAGTCGCCGGCCGCGCATCCGGCGGCGCCCTATGTCATCGTCGACATCGTCGGCGTCGGTCCGAATGCCAGCAAGCTGCAGTTCATCGACAAGGACACGCTGCAGGTCGTGCGCACGATCGACGTGGCCGGCACACTGACGCATTCGCATTTCCCGGAGTACACCGCCCGCGGCGATTTTTTCTACGTCAGCGCGCGCTACTCGGGTGATCGGCGTCTCGGTTCACCCGGCGGCCGAGTGGTCGTGTTCGATTCGTATTCGCTGGCTGAAGTAAAGTCGATCCCGGTCGATGTCCCGGCGGGCGTCTTCTCGCGGGTGCGTGCGCGCACGGTCGTCATCGGTCTGCAGCCGACGTTCGATTGAGAGCGGCAGCAATTGAGCGCAACAGGAGTCCTGATGAGCGATTCATTTCTCGAGCGGATCGACGAACGCACGCGCACTGCGCTGGCCTCGGGCGATCTGCTGCCGATCCACACCGAGGAAAGCGAACTCGTCGACGCCGGCCTGCGCTTTCTGGCGCGCAAGGTGTCAACGCTGGCTGGCAAGCCGGCGGCGGTTCCCGGCGGGCCGCGCAACCCCGATTTCAATCCCTTTCTGAACCCCGACCCGGCGCTGGTGCTCGGTCCGATCGGCGCGCGACATACGGCCATCCTGAACAAGTTCCCGGTCTCGCAGCGGCACGTGGTGATCATCACCACCGGGTTTCGCGAACAACTCGAACCGCTCGATCGCGACGATTGTGCGGCGCTGGCTGCGGCGTTGTCGGAGTGCGGCGGGCTGGGCTTCTACAACGGCGGCACACTCGGTGGAGCCAGCCAGCGTCACAAGCACGTGCAGTGGCTGCCGACGGCGCCGGGCAATGCCAGTCTGCAGCCCTGGCGTGAGGGGCTGCCCGGCGACGCGCCGACCGGAACGATCGCGACACATCCCGCACTGGCGCTGTCCCATTGTTTCGTGCGCGTGGACTGCGCCCGGGGAATGCCCGTCGAGCAGATCGCCGGCAGCCTGCATGACGGTTATCGACACGCGCTCGATCACCTCGTCCTGCGTGTCGACGAGGCCGGCCTGTTGCCGCCCTTGAACCTGCTCGTCGAAGACGGCTGGCTCTTGCTCGTGCCGCGCGGGCGCGAACATTTCGAAACGATCTCGATCAACGCACTGGCATTTGGCGGGACGTTCTTCGTGCGGGACGACGAAGAACTTGCCGGACTGCGTCAGGCCGGTCCGCTGCGCGCGCTGGCCACCGTCGGAATCCGCCGGTAATCGACGATCGAGTAGGGGATGCCGCTGGCGGCGAGGTGCTCCGTGCGCGCGAAAATCGACCATTCGCACGGGTCGAGTGCGTCGAAGCGGGTATCGCCTTCGTAGTCACGGTCGATTTCGGTGACCACGGCACGTCCGGCCAGCGGAAGCGCGGCCTGGAACAGTTGCGCCCCGCCGATGACGAAAATCTCGCTGCTTTCTTCCGCGGGGGAACCGGCAGCGGCAGCGATGCCGGCGCCTTCGATGGCCCGGGCCACCGCGGCCGGTGCCGGCTGTGCAGCCAGCGCCAGGGCATCTCCCAGCGAAGGCGCACATTCGGCTCCCGGGAAACACTGCGCATCCGCCTGGCTGACGACGATCGAGCGCCGGCCGGGCAGGGCACGTCCGATCGATTCCCAGGTACGGCGACCCATGACGATCGTGTGCCCCATCGTCAGATCGCGGAAGTGCCGCAGATCCTCGGGCAGATGCCAGGGAAGCCGGTTGTCCGCGCCGATCACGCCGTTGCGCGCACGCGCGACGACCAGGGTCACCCGGGGAGCCGCGCGCACGATGAACGGATGGGTCGGGAGCGAATCGCTGGTTGCCGGTTTCCGGCAAGGATCAGCGTGGAACGACCGCAGTGGCTTCCAGTTCGATCTTGCCCGGATTGTCGAGCAGATCGGAGACGAAGATCATGCTCATCGCCGGGTAGTGCGTGCCCATGTGCTTGCGCCAGATCGGGCCGAGCTCGCGTCGCGACGCCATATAGGCCGGCTTGTCGCAGCAGAAGGCGGTGATCCGGCAGATGTGTTCGGGCCCTGCGCCGGCCTCGGCGAGCACAGCGAGGATGTTGCTCAGTGCCTGATCGAATTGCGGCGGGATTTCTTCCGAGTGGAATTTCTGCTGCGCATCCCAGCCGACCTGGCCGGCAACAAAGATGATCCGGCCGGCTTCGACCTCGATGCCGTTGGCATAACCGATCGCGGGGGCCCAGCCCTCGGGCAACAACACTCTCATCGATGAACTCCTCCGTGTGAAAATCATCGTTCCGGATGGGCGATGCCGGATGCAAAGCCCCCGGCGCGGAGACATTCCGCCCGGGGGATGATCCGGATCGGCGAAATCCGGACCGGATCAGCACCGACAGACCGTGTGCCGGATCCGGCTCTCGTGCCCGGGCGCGCCCGGGCGGCAGTCAGTGTAGCGCGGCGGATCCGGATCGTCGGCCCAGTCGGGGTCCGGTTTCGGCGTTTTGGCCAGCCAGGCACGGATCAGCTCGACGTGTTCGCGCTCTTCCTCCTGCAGCTCCAGTGCCGCCTTGCGTACCGGATCGGTCGTCGCCGCTTCGGCAATCTGGCCGAAGAAGCGCTCCGCGCGCTCCTCGCTCTCCAGTGCCAGCGTGAGCGCGTGATACGGCTGCATCAGATAGTGCACTTCATCGATTGGCACGGTTTCCGGTGCCTCGAAGCCTTCCCAGGACGGCCGCGCCGTGATGGGTCCGGGCAGTTCGGACCAGCCCATCTCGGACATGATCTGGTCGGCGTGCTTGCCTTCGATCTCGGCCATCTTGCGAAACAGCTCGGCCACTTCGCGATTGTTGTGCGTCTCCATCGCGTCGGCGAATTCGGCGTAGCGCTCGGCTGCCTCCAGTTCCATCTGCAGGGCCTGGCGCATGAAATCATGCAGGGTTTCGGGGACTCGATCCGCGTTCATAAGGCAAATTCCGCTGCGATTTCTTCGATGGATTTCGTGGCCGGCTGATCTGCGCAAGGAAAGGGCTTGCCCTTGCGGGCATAGAGTACGCCGATGTTGAAGCCGTCGTCATTCATGATGCGACGTGCCGCACGCGCCGGATCGTCGGTCGGACCGACCGGCGCCGGACGGACCACGGTCTTCCATTCGCGCTGCTCGGGCCGGAAGGTCACGCACGGGCTGAGCACTTCGACGAAAGCGAAACCCGGGTGCTGCATGGCCTGATGCAGGATGTCGGCGGTGCCGTTCGGATCGCCGGAAAAGGCGCGGGCGACGAAGGTGGCGCCCGAAGCCAGCGCAATCACCAGCGGGTGATAGGAGCGCACGCCGGTGCCGCCTGGCTGGAGCTTGGAGTCCCAGTCCGGCGCCGTCGTCGGCGACGGCTGGCCTTTTGTCATGCCGTAGACCTGGTTCTCCATCACGATGTAGGTCAGGTCGATGTTGCGCCGGCAGGCGTGCATGAAATGGTTGCCGCCGATCGAGAATCCGTCGCCGTCGCCGCCGGCGGCGATCACGAGGAGTTCGGGGCGCGCCACCTTGAGGCCCGTCGCCACCGCCAGTGCGCGGCCGTGGACGCCGTGAAAGCCGTAGCACGAGGTGTAGGCGGGAATGCGCGACGAGCAGCCGATGCCCGAGATGACGGCCACTTCTTCCGGCGGCCGGCCGGCCATCGCCAGCGCCTTGGTAACCGAACCCAGGACCGAATAGTCCCCGCAGCCGGGGCACCAGACCGGCTTGTAGGCCGATTTGAAATCAGACGCTTTCAGCGGCTTCTTGCCCGTTTCGACGGGTGCGACGACATCATTCATTGGTTTCTCCATTCGACGATCGCATCGGCCAGCTCGCCAGGACGCATGGGCAACGGCCCTGGGCGGCGGAAGCTTTCCGTCTTGCCGGGCAGATCGTAGGCGGAACGCAGATAGCGATACAGCTGACCCGTGTGATTCTGCTCGACGACCAGGATGCGGGTGACCCCTTCGAGGGCTGCGGCAAGCTGTTCGGGCAGGGCCGGTGCCAGCAGGCGAAGCGCGATCAGGCGCGCGTTCGCGCCCTGTTGCGCCGCGCGGGCCAGCGCTTCGCGCGCCACGTTGGTGATCGATCCGAAGGTGATGATCGCAAACTCGCCTTCGCCCTCGATGTCGGCCCAGGCCGGACCGTAATCAAATGACGTCAGCTTGCGCTCGCGCTTGTCGAGCTGCCTCTGGTGATCGGCGTTCTGGCTGCTCGGAATGCCGGCCTCATTGTGCTCCAGTCCGTCCGCCGTGTAGACGGTGCCGCGCGTACCCGGAATCGCCATCGGCGACACGCCCGATTCGGTGTTGCGGTAGCGCTTGTAGTCGAGCTCGTCGGCTTCGGCCACCAGTCGCTCGGCGACGAGTCCGGTATCGGCGATCTCGTCGCTGATCATCCGGGACTGGCCGAGGAACTGGTCGCTCAGGACGATGGCTGCGGTCTGCAGTTTCTCCGCCAGATAGACGGCCCACTGGGTCGTGGCCGCACAGTCGGAAATCGACGTCGGCGCCAGCACGAGCCGCGGTGCGTCGCCCGGCAGTCCGTTCACGGCAAAGCTCAGATCGCTCTGTTCGCTCTTCGACGGGATGCCGGTGGACGGGCCGCCGCGCATGACGTCGACGACGACGATCGGCGTCTCGGAGGTGATCGCCAGCCCGAGTGATTCGGTCATCAGGGCCAGACCCGGGCCGGCCGTGGCCGTCAGCGACGGCACGCCGCCATACGAGGCGCCGATGATCATGTTGATCGATGCGAGCTCGTCCTCGGCCTGCACGAGTGCGCCGCCCAGCTTCTTGAGTTTCGGCGCCATCCACTCGAGCATTTCGGTGGCCGGCGTGATCGGATAAGCGGCGACGAAGCGCACGCCGCCGCGCAATGCGCCCAGCCCGGCGGCTTCATTGCCGCTGAGCGCCCAGCGCTTGCCGTTGCGCGGCGGTATGGTCAGGGGTGGCAGCGCGCCGATGGCCGTGCCTCGCTCGTAGCCGGTCTGCAGCGCCTGGACATTGGCGGCCAGCGCGGCTTCGCCACGCTTCCACGAACTGCGCAGCGCTTCTTCCAGGGCCTCGATCGGCAGCGATGCAATCGCGCCGGCGACGCCGAGCGCCACCGTGTTCTTCCAGCTGCCGGCGATCGACTTGGTGATCGCCTTCAGCGGCACCGATTCGGCGCGCGCACCGGTCGCCAGATAGGCTGGCGGCGCCTCGCCCTCGTCACTGTCGCCGATCACCAGACCGTCGGAGCGCATCGGGATCTCGTCGATGAAGCGGACGATGTTTTCCCAGTCGATTGCCAGCAGCAGGTCGAATTCGTCGTCGAGCGAGCCGATCCGCTCGGACGCGATGCGGATCAGGGCGGCGGCTTCACCGCCACGTATCTGCGGCCCGCTGGTGCGGACCATCAGCCCGTACATGCCCGCTCTGGCGGCGGCGTCGAGCAGCAGTGTGCCGGCGGTCATCACGCCGCTGCCTCCGCTGCCACCCATTGCAATGGAAATACTGCTGCGCGTACCGCGCGATGTGGTGTTCATGCGTGTCAAGTGTATCGATAGCGTTGCGAGGATTCTTCCCGGATCATGCCTGCAGCGAAGCGGAATGCGGGCACGACAGGCACTGTGCGACGGCCACCCCCGGGCGCCGTTGATTTGCATCAAGGCTTGTAGAAGCGCTTTGTCCCACGATAACCGCCATATAACCGCAATTCGGTACCGCAATACCGAATTTACAGCATACACAATGGCGAAAGCACTCGTCAACGCGTTCGGCGATGTTTCCGCCGGCACGCGGATCGGCGGTGATTGCCGTCCACTCCAGGATCCGATTTCAATGAGCATCGAAGCACACCGATGGATGATGACCGCTCCGCAAAAACCGTTCGAGCGCGAGAATTTCGTTGCGCAGGCAGGGGATGGCGAGGTCGTCGTCGAGATTGCCGGCTGTGGTGTCTGTCACACTGATCTCGGTTACTACTATGACGGCGTCCGCACCAATCACGCCCTGCCGCTGGCACTCGGGCACGAGATCAGCGGACGTGTCGTCGAGGCCGGCAAGGGTGCGGAAGACTGGCTGGGCAAGGCCGTCATCGTGCCGGCCGTGCTGCCCTGCGGCGAATGCGATCTGTGCGAGCGCGGGCTCGGCACCATCTGCCGGCAGCAGAAAATGCCGGGCAATGACATCCAGGGCGGCTTTGCCTCGCACATCGTCGTGCCGGGGCGCGGCCTGTGCACGGTCGACGAAGCACGGCTGGAGAAGGCCGGCCTGACGCTGCCGCAGGTGTCGATCGTTGCCGATGCGCTCACGACGCCGTATCAGGCCGTCACGCGTGCGGGCGTGCGCCCCGGCACGCTGGCCGTGGTGATCGGCGTGGGCGGCGTGGGCGGCTACTGCGTGCAGATCGCGGCTGCTTTCGGTGCGAAAGTCGTGGCGATCGACGTCGACGACGCGAAGCTGGAGGCCATCGCTGCCGGCGGAGCGGCGCTGACGCTGAACAGCCGCGGTAGCGATGCGCGCGAACTGAAGAAGGAGATTGCCGCCTTTGCCCGCGACCAGGGCCTGCCGGCGACCGAATGGTTCATCTTCGAGTGCTCGGGTACCGCACCCGGACAACTGACGGCCTGGGGCCTGCTGGTGCATGGGGCGACCCTGTCGGTCGTCGGCTTCACGATGGACAAGGTCGAGGTTCGCCTGTCCAATCTGATGGCTTTCGATGCACGTGCGATCGGCAACTGGGGCTGTCCGCCGGAACTGTATGCTGGTGCACTCGATCTCGTACTCGATGGAAAAGTCGTTCTCGGACCGTTTGTCGAGACGCATCCGCTCGAGGATATCAACCGGATTTTCAAAGCGGTTCATGACCGGGAAATCCGCCAACGCGCGGTGCTTGTGCCTGCCGCCTGATCTGGGAGTATTGCGACAATGACTGATTCCGCTGCGACTGCGTCGCGCGTGCTGGTAAACCATAATCTGGTAGAAGATTTCGCCCGGCCCGGAGTGCTGTATGAGAAGCGCCCGGCGAAGACCCCGGATGGCGAAACGGTGCCGGGCCTGTACAACGCCTGGATCACGCTCGACAACCCGTCGCAGTACAACTCGTACACGACCGAAATGGTCAAGGGTGTCATCCTGGCCTTTCGCGAGGCGTCGAACGCACGCGACGTGAACTGCGTCGTGTTCACCGGCGCGGGCGACAAGGCCTTCTGCACCGGCGGCAACACGAAGGAATACGCCGAGTACTACGCCGGCCATCCGCTCGAGTATCGCCAGTACATGCGCCTGTTCAACGACATGGTGTCGGCGATCATCGGTTGCGACAAGCCGGTCATCTGCCGCGTCAATGGCATGCGCATCGGCGGCGGCCAGGAAATCGGCATGGCCTGCGACTTCTCGATCGCGCAGGATCTGGCCCGTTTCGGGCAGGCCGGTCCGAAGCACGGTTCGGCACCGATCGGCGGCGCAACCGACTTCCTGCCGGTGATGGTCGGCGCCGAGCGTGCGATGGCTTCCTGCGTGTTGTGCGAGCCGTTCTCGGCGCACGAGGCCTATCAGATGGGCATCCTGACCGATATCGTTCCGGCGCTGAAGGTTGACGGCAAGTTCATCGCCAACCCGCTCGTCGAAACGCAGAAGATGTACGACGAGTATGGGCGTGTCGCATACGGCAAGCCCAAGACCGGTGAAGCGGCGAAACAGGGCAAGGAGTTGATGAAGAGCGGTACCGTCGACCTGAGCCTGCTCGACGAAAAGATCGAGGAGTTGTGCGCCAAGATGCTGCTCACGTTCCCGGACTGCACGACGAAGTCGCTCGAGGA